>JAPDQM010000024.1:0-44055 GCA_034505795.1 Candidatus Zhuqueibacterota bacterium | reverse complement strand
TTCGAAGTCAACTGGATATTAAAAAAGGGCCGGGATGCGTTTTGATGATCGAGGTGGAGGAAAATTGGAAAGAACAACTCACCCAATTATTGCAGACAGGGCTGGTTCGCCAGAATGATTGATCACATCTCTAACTTCTTCAGTCGTTCGGCACGGTGCGTCTTCAGCGAGCTGCAAAAAAAATGAATGGTTACAAAATAGGAGGGAGTTATCATGAACAGCCATCAACATTTTGCAAGCTGGCGGCAATTGGGCCTGGCCTGGTTGCTTATCATCTGGATTGCGACACCGTTGCTGCCTCAATCACTCACATTGAGTTTGCCCGACACGGTGACGAGCGCGAACTCACTGCTGAAAATTCCTGTACGAACCAGCGATGTCACCGGTCTGGGAATCACCTCTGTCGCGCTCACGATCACCTTCGATGAGAACGTGTTGGACGCGCTTGGCGCCAATTCGCTGGGCACACTCTCTCAGGCCTGGGGCAATCCCCTGGCCACGGATAAGCCGGGAAGAATTGAGCTGCTGTTGCGCGGCAGTGCACCACTCGCTGGCGCCGGCGTATTGACCTATCTCTTTTTCGATGTCACCGGCAGCGATGGAGATACCACGACGATCCGCTTTGATCTTATCAAAATAAATGCCGGATCGGTTTCGGCAGCCACCATCCCGGGAAAATTTCAAATTCAACCCGCGACGTTGACCTCGCGACTATTGCTGACCCTGCCGGATTCTTCAATCAGTGCTGGATCAGTCATCGAATTGCCCATTCGCCTGACCAATCCACTCCAGCGGGCGATTGATTCGCTACGCGTCAGCCTGACATTCAATAAATATGTCGCCAAAGCCCTGGGACTGGTTCGACTCAATACCCTGACGCAGAGCTGGAGGGATTCCATCGAGTGCCTGGTGCCGGGAAAACTTTCCTTTTTATTAAAAGGCAATTCAGCCATCAGCGATTCCGGAACGCTATGTTTTATTCAACTTCAAGTCATCGGTTTGCCCGGCACGGCGACAAGGCTTCATTTTCAGGGTATTCAATTCTATCCGGACACCTTGATAGGTCATGGCCGTAACAGTACACTGACCGTTGCCGGCGGCACCAGTCCAGGAGTCTCAGTTTTCATTCCCGACCTCTGCGCCGATACGGCGGCCACCATCACGGTACCGGTCTACATCTCTGATGTGACCAATAAGGCCGTTACCAGTGTCTCCATGGCCTTGCATTTTCGGTCACAGGTGCTGCAGTATATCGGGTCAAATTTGACCAATTCAATTCTTGCTGGCTGGATGAGCATGGTCAACGTCAAGGGGGATACCATCCGTCTGGGTGCTTTTGGCGCCACGGATCTGACAGGACAGGGCTTATTGGCCGAGTTTACATTTCTTGTCATCGGCCGCCCCGCCATGCAATCCGGATTGACTTTCCTTGAAATGATGTTGAACGAGGGCGAGCCATCCGTCATGGCGTATGATGGGCTTGTCACAGTCAATTATGTGATTCCGGTGGAGCTTGCGGCATTGGCCGCCCGGGTCAATGGTCGGGATGTGGTGCTAACCTGGGAAACGGCTACCGAAACCAACAATTATGGCTTTGGCATCGAGAGATGGTCCCTGGAATCCAACTGGCAACAAATTGGCTTTGTTCCTGGCGCGGGCACGACCATTGTTCCGCAAGGCTATGCCTTTACGGATAAAAGCCTGAACGCAGGCGCCTATTACTACCGTCTGAGGCAAATCGATTTTGACGGACAGTTCCATTATTCTCAGACGATTTCGGTTATCATCGGAAAGCCGGATCGTTTTCAACTATTTCAAAATTATCCCAATCCGTTCAATGCCACAACCGCGATTCGCTTTGATCTGCCGGAGCGTTCAAACATTCGGTTGGTGTTGTTTGATGTGAGCGGTCGGCAGGTGGCACTCTTAGCCGCTGGCGAATTTCCTGCGGGACAGCATCAGATCATAGCCCAGCTCGATGACCTATCCAGCGGGGTGTATTTTTACCAATTGAAGACCAAAAATTTTAGCACGGTTAAAAAGCTGCTACATCTCAAATAAATCAGGAGAACTGTTGATGCAAACACACATTGGCAAAGCCATCCGATTGAGCGACATTCTCGATGGCCGATCATTGTTGCTGGATACAACGATCGCTTCGTGCACTGGTGCACTCCCTGGGTTAGAAAATCTGGCTCAGGTGCTGCAACAGCTCACTCGTCTGTTCAATGGTATCGTTGTCAATCCGGGGCAATTGGAGCATCTGGCCAGTGAGCTGTCGGGCAAAAACCGAGCGGCGGCGCTGGTGCGAGTCGATTGGACCAATGCCTATCGCGATCAGGATTTTTGTCTGCCATTGCAGGAAATTCGCCGCGTGGAGATTTCATCGGCTGAGGATGTACTGCAACTGGGCGGCTCTGCCGCCGTAGCCACGCTGCTCATGGGCTTTGGCGACGCCTTCGAGGCCGAAAATATCCGCTCCATTTCCCATCTGCTGCGAGCCAGCTATGAGCTATCGCTGCCGGTCTTCGTCGATATTCGTCCCATCGGACCTGGCGTCAGTCATATTAATTTTGAGGATACGATCAAATTGGCAGTTTCATTCATGATGGAAGCTGGCGCTGATGCGCTGATCATTCCCCATTGCAGGTCTGAAATCATGCAACAAATTGCAAATTGGTCGACAGTACCAGTTCTGGTTCGAGCAGAAAAAATTTTCGATCGGGATGAAGTGCAACAGATTTTTGATTTGAAATTGATGGGGGTTTTATTTGGGGAAAAAATATTGGAAACGCCTGATTACCCCCAGCAGGTAGCAGCAATGAGAAACTGAATAAATCGCTCGAAAACTGGACTGATCGGATTTATCTGTATTCCATTATTCCACTATTCCATATTTAGGATATTCCTGATCCCCATTTTTGTATCAGCATGGTAGGTTATAATGAACATAAAGCGAAGGAAGCCAAAGCATGTATTCAAGTCCCGGCAAAACTGCTCGACTGAACCGACTCTTCAATCCCAATGACGGCAAAGCCGTCTGCGTCGCGGCTGATCATGGATGGATGTCTGATCCGACTGAAAATGTGCTCCAACTTAAGCGAATTCTGGAACAGGTGGTCGCTGGCGGAGCGGATGGCGTGCTCATGTCATTCGGTACGGCCCTGCGACTGGGCTATATGTTTCAAGGCAAAGATAAGCCTGCCGTGATCATCCGGGCAGACTGGATGAACCTGCCCCGATTGGGCGGCGCCAATGTGAGCAACGTTCTTCCCGTCATCAAATTCCGCAAGATGGCGACATCTCGTGCCAGAGATGCGTTGCAGATGGGAGCTTCGGCCATCACCATCTATTATTTCATCGGTTACAGCGATGAATTCGAAGCCATCAATATCGAGCAGGCCGCGGTGTTTGCCCAGGAGTGTCGCAAGGTTGGCCTGCCGCTGATCATCGAACCCATGGCAGTTGGCGGCATGGTCACGGGCGTCAATATCGCTGAAATATTGATCGCCTCAGCCCGGATTGCGGTCGAGATCGGCGCTGATGCTTTGAAAATTCCCTACACTGGCGATGTGATGACCTTCAAACAATTGGTCGATCAGTCGAAAGTGCCGGTACTGGTTTTGGGTGGCGCCAAATCCGACGTGCCGCGCGATGCGCTGGAACTGGTGGATGAAGCACTACGCGCCGGAGCGAATGGCACCGTATTCGGCCGCAACGTGACGAAAGCCAAAGACCCAAAAAAAATGGTGGAAGATTTGGTGGCCCTGGTTCATGGCATCAAAACCATCGATGAGATTTTTGAACCGCAGCGAAATCGAAAAATCAAGCTGCGGGGGATTTCCAAAAATTGTGTCGGCTGCCTGGTTTGCGAAACGGTTTGTAGCCAATGGCATCACCAGACCTTTGGTACTGACCGAGCAAGGCTCTGGATCGAATCGAGGCCAATCGAGCACGAACCGCCATTGAACAAAATACATGTTTGTACGTTATGCGAAGCCTGTATTCGTGCCTGTAAACCTGGGGCGCTGTTCCTCAATGAAAAGGGAATTATTCAATTGAAAAAACAGCTCTGCGATCATTGTGGCGCCTGTGCGGAAGTTTGTCCCTCGAAAGTGATCTGGTTTGATGATGAAAAATATCCGGTGATTTGCGATCTCTGCAGCGGTACTCCCCAATGTGCTCGCTGGTGCAAATATGATGCAATTGTAGCGCGGGGAATGGTGGAATGATGGAATAATGGAATAATGCAAGAACGAAAGGGAGGTCTTGAATGGAGCGAAGAAATATCAATCGCGGTTTTAAGCAGTTGAGGGTTTGGCAGGATGCCATTGCTCTCTATGTTTTAGCTTGTGAGATATTTAGAAAGTTCCCGTTTGAACTAAAAAAAGTCTATTCCAACGCAATTGATGCTGCCCACAGCATCAGTCGGAATATCGCTGAAGGATATTGTCGTCGCAGCATTAAAGAGTATCTCAGTCATCTCAATATTTCATTGGGTTCGTGCGGAGAATTTCATTCATGCTATTGTAGCTTTCTCGCTGCGAATCAAATCACGCAGGATGATTATGAAAAATTAGACAGCTTACATTTTAAATTGGAAAATGAACTTATACAACTAATCAGATCATTGCAAAGAAAGCAAACAGAAGGAGACTGGCAAGATAGTTTTGTTAATTCTGATCGTGAAAGCTAATATTAGATGAATACCAGATTCCAATATTCCATTATTCCATTATTCCATTATTCCATTTTTCCATTATTCCCTTTAATTTTTATACTGATTCCAGGAGAACAGAAATGTCCCTTCGTGATTGTGGCTACATGAACAACATTCTGAAAGTTGATTTATCGACTGGCAATTTCAAGACTGAAAAATTAGATGAAAAAATTATGCCCCTGGTTTTGGGTGGAAAAGGGCTTGCCAGTTTGATGTTATATAATGAGCTAGCTCCACATACTGATCCACTGTCACCAGAAGTCCCGCTGATTCTTGCCGTCGGGCCATTGACCGGAACCACTGCACCGACGGCGGGTCGATTGGGAGTCTTCACCAAGAGCCCAGCCACCGGCACGATTTTGGATTCCTATGCCGGCGGCTTTTTTGGGCAGACCATGAAATGGGCAGGCTATGACGCCATTGTGATGACCGGCAAAGCCGATCGCCCCAAAATTCTGGTGATCGACAATGATCAGGTTCGATTGGACGATGCCGGTGAAATTTGGGGTCTGGGAACGATGGCCGCGACAGAAAAACTTCGGGCCAAATATGGAATGGATTTCAAAACGGCAGTGATTGGCCCTGCTGGGGAACGCCTGGCGCCGATTGCCGGCATTTTCTGTGACCTTCGAACGGCCGGTCGTGGCGGCGCAGGGGCAGTGATGGGATCGAAAAATTTAAAAGGCGTGGCGGTTCGAGGGTCAGGCGCGGTGGCTGTGCATGATCCTGAGATGTTTCAGGAAATGGTCTGGGTCGCCAATCGGATGTTGCGCATGAGTTCACAGATCAAACGGATGAAAGATCATGGCACGGCCAATATTGTGGAACTGATCAATGCTGCGGGCGGGTTGCCGACGCGGAATTTTCAGTCCGGCCAATTCGAAGGACACAAAGAATTGTGGGGCGAGACCTGGACCGAGGATTACTGGAAGGAATCGGCGGCCTGCTTCGGCTGTGGCATCGGCTGCACCAAAATAGCAAGACACAAAAAACTTGGTGTTCGCATCGATGGGCCAGAATACGAAACCATTTTTGCGGTGGGCAGCAATTGCGGCGTTACGGATCGAGAAGCCATTATTGAGGTCAATTATCTCTGTGATGATTTTGGTATCGACACCATTAGCGTGGGCGTGATCATCAGTTTTGTGATGGAGCTATTCCAACGGGGCATGGTGAACGCTGCAGATCTGGATGGCATCGAAGCCAAATTTGGCAGTGGCGAGGCGCTGGTTGCGTTGACGAAAAAGATCTGCCAGGGCGAAGGGATTGGCCAACATTTAGAAAAGGGAGTTCGAGATTTCAGCAAAAATTATCCCGGTAGTGAGGCATTTGCCATGCACGTCAAGGGTCTGGAGATGCCCGGCTATCTGCCCCGAGGTGCCAAAGGCGTGGGCCTGAGCTATGCGATTTCCGAGCGTGGCGCCTGCCATTTGCATGGTTCGCCTTTGAGCGAGTTAATGGGAGGCGCAGATCCGCTGGCCGTTGCAGGCAAGGCGGCCCTATTCAAGATGAACCAGCTTGATATCGCAGTGATCGATTCTGCCATCCTCTGTTACTTTACTAAATTCGGTTTCACGTTGAAAGAAGTCTGGCAGATGATCAACGCCTGCACTGGCTTCAACTATCGTAATCCACGAGCGCTGGAAAAAGTGGGCGAGCGGGCGACGACGTTGGCGCGGTTGTTCAATGTGCGGGAAGGCTTCTCTAAAAAAGATGATACGTTGCCGGCGCGGTGTCTCACCGAGCCATTACCGTCCGGCCCGGCCAAAGGCCATGTCGTGGAACTGGATGAAATGCGGTCAGAATATTATCAATTGATGGGCTGGGATGAAAACGGCGTTCCTACCGCTGAGAAACTGCGCGAGCTGCAATTGGATGAAATTTGTCGTGGAGCTATTCTGGGTTAAGCATAATCCTAGTCGCTTTTGGTTTTATATTTTTAACATCCGGCTTCTTATTTTTAGACGCGGAGTAAAAAGATGTTCTTTAAACAAGTGATCATTTTTTTCATAACGGGCCTCATTCTGGCTCTTGCTGCTGTCAGTTCGGCGCAGCCGACTCTTTTTCAAAAGCCACTTAGCCCGCGCATTGCCAATTACGACATCCAGGTGTCACTGGACACAAAGCAGCGGCTGCTTGTCGGTCAGGAGAAACTTACCTGGATCAATCTATCGCCAGATCGGGTAACGGAGTTGCAATTTCACCTCTATTTGAACGCTTTTCGTAACAATCGTTCCACCTTTATGATCGAATCAGGTGGCTCACATCGCGGCTATAAAATGCAGGATGATGGCTGGGGCTACATCGAAATCGACGACATTACCCTGCCTTCTGGCGAGCGGTTGACCGAGCAGATGGAATTCATCCACCCCGACAATGATGATGTGGATGACAAAACGGTTTTCCGATTGCCCCTGCGCCAGCCGGTCCTGCCAGGCAAGTCGATCAGTTTAAATATCCATTTCACAGCCAAATTGCCCGAGCCGCCAGTGGCCAGAAGTGGTGCCAAAAAAGAATATGTTTTCGCTGGTCAGTGGTTTCCCAAAATTGGCGTTTACCAGAATGGCGGCTGGAATTGCCATCAATATCATCGGAACTCCGAATTCTTTGCCGATTTTGGAGTATATAATGTCCGCATCACGGTGCCCAAAGAGAATATCGTCGGCGCCACCGGCATCGAAGTGGAGCGCCAGGATAACGGCGATGGCACGGCCACCCACGTTTACCATGCCGAAGATGTGCATGATTTCGCCTGGACCACCAGCCCGGAATTTATTGTGGTGACAGATACGGTGCAGGATGTTGCGGTTCGCGTGTTGCTCCAGCCAGATCACTGGAATCAGGCACAGCGACATCTGGATGCCGCCAAAGTGGCCATCGAATATTTTCAAAATTGGTACGGCGATTATCCTTATCCGAATTTGACCATTGTCGATCCCCGACGAGGCGCCGGCGCCACTGGCGGCATGGAATACCCCACGCTGATCACGGCAGGCACTGCTTATGGACTGCCGCGTGGGATCCGGATGGTGGAAATGGTGATCATTCATGAATTCGGACACAACTATTGGTATCACCTCGTGGCGAATAATGAATTCGAAGAGGCGTGGCTGGACGAGGGCATCAATTCATACAGCGAGAACCAAATCGTTGCCGATCGATATGGCCCAACTGGTGATATGTTTGATTTTTGGGGACTGCGCATTAATGATCTGCAACTGCAACGTGCAGCCTATCTCTTTGCTCCGGACCTGGATCCCATTCTTCAAAAATCATGGAATTATTATTCATTCAATAGCTACGGCGTCAACTCGTATCAAAAGCCATCGCTGGTGTTGACCACGTTGCAGAATTATCTGGGCCCGGAAACCATGCAGCGGATCATGCGCACCTATTTTGAGCGCTGGAAATTCAAGCATCCGACCACGCAGGATTTCATCGCCGTGGCAAACGACGTATCAGGTCAGGACCTCGGCTGGTTTTTTGACCAGGCGTTGTCTACCACTGCGGTGCTCGATTATAGCGTGACCGATGTATTTACTCGGGAAATCAAGAAAGCTGTTGGCTATGATTTTACGCTATCACTTTCAGATAGTGAAGACATCGGAGCAAAATTTCAGGATAGCACGTTGGCGCCGGCGCTGCACGATAGCGCGGCGGTTTCTATTAAAGAAGACTCTGCCATTGCATCATCGGACTCTGCCGGTTCAGATTCTGCTGGAGTGGCGCCTTTGTACCTTAGCCAGGTAACCGTGCGGCGATTGGGTGCGTTTCGATTTCCGGTTGAAATTCTGGTGCAATTCGAGAATGGCGACACTGTTCGAGAGCATTGGTCAGGACAGGAGCTATGGAAAAAATTCCGCTATCTGAAACCGACTCGACTGGTATCGGCCTCCGTGGATCCCGACCGCAAAATTCCTCTGGATATCAACTTCACCAATAACAGTCGCACGGCGGCTTCGCGATCAAAGGGCATCAATAAACTGGCACTTCGCTTTCTGTTCTGGGTCCAGATGTTGCTCGACCAGCCAGAACTGCTGCATTTTGTTACTGGCCTATCATTACGAATGTAATATTTTCGGCGCAAGGGATATTGTAGTCTAGATTGAAGGATTAGTTTTCGGCTCTAAATCATTTGACGCGAAAAGGGTCCTGGCGAAGCCAACAAACCAATAACTTCGCTCAAAGCAAAGAGGTAACTATGATTCTATCCACCATTTCCACCGGCGTGAACCAAATGTGGCGGTACAAGCGCTTGGTGTTTATCTATTATCTAATCAATTTTCTGTTCGGTTTGGTGTTGATGTTACCGTTCCGCTCCCTGATGCGGAATTTTGGGGGGCGGAGTCTCATGGCGGACGAACTGGCGCGCCGATTGGATATGGATTTTCTATTTGAATTCATCAAAAATTCTCAGGACTCTCTGGCACCAGCATTGGTGCTACTGGCGATAGTTATCATAAGTTATAGCGCCGTGCGGCTATTTCTATCCGGTGGCGCATTGGCCGTATTTGTAAAACAGTCCCCCCCTGCCGCTCCCCTCTTCTGGAGCGAAGCCAGTCGCTATTTCGGGCGATTCATTCGACTGCTGCTGTGGAGCCTCTTGGTCGGGGGGCTGTTGCTTTGCCTGCCACTCTTCTGGTCAGCGATCGAACGGTTGCTGTTCGGCGGCGATCCCTATCAATACATCACCTATTACGGCAACTGGTTGCAATTCGGGCTACGACATCTCGGTCTGATTCTTTATCTCATGACAATCGATTATGCCCGCATCTACGTGGTGCAGACCGACGAACGTCGGATGCGCGTGGCGCTCTGGAAAGCGCTGCAATTCTTAGCAAGGAATTTCTGGCGTGCGTTAGGATTGGCATTAGGCCTCTATTTGGTTGGGCTGGTTATGCTTGGGACCTATTCCCTGGTGGCAAGCCAAATGCAGTCACCCATTTCCGCCGTCATTCTGGCGCTCTTTATCTGGCAACAGCTTTATATGATCTGGCGCATGATGCTGCAATTGGTTTTATTTGCCAGCGAGGTTCAGTTGTATCAGGATTTAAGCCTTACTGATCGGTCGCTGCCAGCAACCGGTCAGTAAAAACATATCGAGGAGCGAATCACTGACCGGTCGCTCCATGCGACCGGTCAATAAGCTTGGTATTTTCGCTATGGAGCAAATCGTGTTTCATTCAAAAATCAGAACGACGACTCGCTTGATCAAGCCCTTTTTACTGCCAATATTTCTCATTAACTATGTCTTATTAGCTCCTCGCCCTGCAACATCATTTTCAAATGAACTGGAAACTTTGGTCAAACAAGTCCAACAAAACAGCCAGCGCTCGTATGACGAGATCAATTCCGTGACTTTCGAAGGACGGTCGAAAACTTATATCTATTTTGGCTATGGCCCCTTTGATATCAAGTTGGTGCCATTTATGGAGGACTATTATTTCGATGGGTTCTGGATGAAGCCCGATTCGCTCAGGATCATCATCAAAGCCCTGCGCACGGTTGAACCCGATACGCAAAAGATCCGCTATGGTGGATTCATTCCGCTGCCCAATCCATTTCAATTCACTTATGATCCCTCAGCGTTTGGCATTAACAAAGGTTCGGCGGACTCAACCACTGCGAAACGCTGGCCGCTGTATCCGTTTGCGATGGGAGCAGATTCGGTCTATCGCTATGAAAAGATCAATGAAATTGGCTTCGGTGAAAACAAAGTTCTGACCATCAAAGTGACGCCAACCAAATCCTATATTCCTGCTGTGAGCGGAAAATTTATGGTGGATGCCAATAAGCAAGAAGTGGTTGGCTCCGAGGTGATTTTCAACGAAGCGGCTTCTTATACTCAGGCTTCAATGGCAAGCGAAAAAACGGGCAAGAAAAGAAGTTTTACGTTCAGTCTGGGCGGATCGGAAAATCATAAAGTGAAAACCGAGAAGGTGCTGCTCTATGAATCCTATTGGCTGCCAGCCCATGTCGAAGAAGAGTTTGAAATCCACTGGATGGGAGTCAAGCTCAAAATCTATCGGCTCATCGAATTTAGTAATTATGTGGTGAATGCCGAACTGCCCGATTCGTCACAGGTCATCGACCGAAAGGTTGTTTATCAGATCGATCCTGAACTAGAGCAAAAGATTATTCCTGACACGACCTATCGAAATCGGTTGACTAAAGAGGAGGAAGATCAGATCATTAAAACGATCGAGGATCGATTTTCATCGGCAAAGCTGCTGACCGATTTGATTCAGTCGGATGCGATTGCGGAGCAGGCGCTAAAAATTGGATGGGAGCAGCGGGTGGGTCCGTATTTTCATTTTGCCGAGCAACTGGCCAATTACTTCCGCTACAATCGGGTCGAGGGATTGGCGGTCCGTTATGGCTTCAACCTCTCCAATTTGATCTTGAAAAACTCAGCCATTTCAGCCAATGTGGGCTATGGCTTCAAAGACCAGCGCTGGAAGGGCGATGCCGCGCTGCTGGTCTTTTTGAATCACCAGAAAAATGTGTTTGTCGAAACCAATTTTTATCACACCATTGGCCACGAAGAACCGTCTCGATTGATCACCACTGGCAAAAATACGTTTACCAGCTTGCTGTACAAAGGCGACTATCGGGATTATTATTACAAGCAGGGCGCCAACCTGGGACTGGGATTTTTGCCAGCAGAGAACCTGGCGATGAAGCTTTCATTCATTTCTCAGGATGAGAGTAACGCCGCCAATCACACCCGATTCAGCCTGTTCAAATACAGCCAGCCGTTTCGATTGAATCCAGAGATTGTTGCAGGAAGGTTCAATGGACTCCAGGCAACTTTGCTCTATCGTATTTATAACTTCGATCTCGATCTGTTGGCTGAATACACGGACATGAAAAATCTCGGCAGCGATTTTTCCTACGCTTTCATCAAAGGGAACGTGCAGAAACGATTTCGTCCCACCGAATTCAGCGACCTGACCCTGTTCACTGCTGCTGCCGCTGCCACTGGCAAGCTACCCCCCCAGCGCTGGTTCGATTTTGGCGGCAAGACGTTCCTGAATTATCATGGCAATTTGAGAGGCGCCGATTACAAAGCCTTCACTGGTGATCGCATGGTCAATGCCACGGTCGAGTATTCCATCAATGGTAGTGAATTTTATCATCGTGGTTTGAAAGCGGGATTTGTCAAGGCACTAAAGCTGCACCTCTGGAGCGGAATCGGGTGGAGCTCACTATCGGAAAAAAGCAAGAATTTTGCCTCTGATATCGATACTCCGACTGCCACAACTGATGGGATTTATCATGAATTGGGCCTCGGCTTGAGCGATCGGCTGAATATTGTTCGGGTCGATGTGGTGAGGAATAGTATTGAGAGAAATAGGGTTTTGGTGAATGTGAATGTGTTGAGGTAAGCATCGAATAAGTGATACCAATCATTCGGTAAAATTTTAGGCTGAAAAGATACGGCATATAATTCCGATTAGAAAAAAGTACCGAGTTTTCATAAGCTGGTCTGTCGGTTCAGCCAAAATCGAGAACTATCACTGACCGGTCGCTCGCAGCGACCGGTCAGTTTGATGTTCTATTTTTCCTCATGAAACACATCCGCCGAAAAGATTTTTATTTTCGTCCCCTCTTTCTTCCAGGCATCCATTGGCAGGCCCGCTTTGTTGCAGGTGTGTTCTAAAAATGTCTCCCGATCCCAACCGTATTCGGTGGCCACCTGGGGCAACAGCAATCCACTGTAGCCCCCTCGTTCGATGATGATGCCATGTTTACCCACCTCGATCTCATTAATATCCGAGATCTCCCGGATGGGGGTGAGCACGGAAATTTCGACGGTTAGCTCGGGCAACTCATCAGCGGTGACGGGCGAAAAGCGCGGATCGCGGAACGCGGCTGCCTGCGCCATCTCGATGATGGTTTCATCCAACGGGGCAACTGGGAAAATCATGCCGATACAACCGCGCAACCGGCCATGATGGGTGAGCGTTACAAATGCCCCTCGTTTCTCCTTAAACAGCGGCGAATCATGTTCTGGCGTTGGTGGCTCGGCGTTCGCCAGTGCGCTTTCAATCGACTTGCGAGCCAAAGCCAGGAGTTCCTTTTTCTCCTCTTCGTTCAAGCCGCTATCGATGCCGACTTTTCGCTCTTTCTGGGCGGCTGATTTTTTATAAATGGCCACTGCGGCATAGCCAACAACATAATCGTTTTTGTTTCCGGTCACATCCCCAGAGTTGGTTTGATAGATCACCTTAGCCGCATCCGCGCCGAGATTCATGGCCACCATTTCCGCCACCACGATCCCCCCTGCACCGCAGGCCATAATTTTATGCGTCTGAAAATCGCGAGCAAGCACATCTGGCTTTAGGGCTGTGACCTGTTTCATGGTCAAATTATCGGTCCGCTTGCAATCGTCATACGAATAGCCATGATACAAATCGCTGCTGGCGACAATGAGTACCTTCTTATTTTTGACGGCCTTGGTGATGGCGTTGGCCACCCGCGTGCAATTTTCCAGCGAGAAGTCGCTTAAGACAATGGGGACAATTTTCAAATCGGGAATCGCCACTTGCAAAAACGGCAATTGAATTTCCAGCGAATGCTCGGCCCGATGCCCCAGCCAGGTGAAATGCATTTTTGCATCCTGCTCGATAATAGCATTGGCCAGCGATTTTTCCACCGGCACAACGCCCAGTGGTGTTTCATAACCATCTTTATTGAACACCGAAGCGCCTTCAAATTGATCTTCATAATGATGACTGGGGGCGAGGACGATCACCGCATCGTAGCGGTTGCCCATCACCTGTTTGTAGGCATGCGCGGCGGTGAACCCGGAGTAAACATAGCCTGCATGCGGGGAGATAAGAGCCAGAATTTCGCCACCGACCTGGACGATTTTTGCATTCTCCAAATACTTATTGATCTCCTGACGCAATACATCGGGGTCGCCGGGATACCAACTGCCTGCGACCACTGCTTTGCGAATTTCCTGTTTTTCAGCCATGGCTTTCTTTTGACCCTCCTTTGCTGGTTGAGCCTTGCATTGAGTAAAAAGAAATAACGTAATTAATAAAAGTCGACCTACTTTTTGAATTAACATGGTACCGTCCTTTTATTTCCAAATTCCGGGTATTTTCCGCTGACAAAATTTGCAAAAACCATTCTCCAGCAAATTGTTCTCCGCAATTTGATAACCCAATCGCCGAATCACCAGTTTATGGCAGCCAGGACAATAGGTATTTTCGCCTTCGTGCCCGGGCACATTCCCAATATAAACAAAATGCAAGCCGGAGTCAAGGGCAATTTTGCGAGCCGTCTCCAATGTGCTGACCGGCGTGGGGGATAAGTTTTTCAGGCGATATTGTGGATAGAAGCGCGAAAAATGAAGCGGCACGTCTGGGCCCAATTCTTGCACCAGCCAACGGCACATCTGCTGCAAATCTTTCGGATGATCATTCAAGGTTGGGATGACCAGATAGACGATCTCGGTCCACATGCCCTCATTTTTCAACAGCACTAACGTATCAAGTACCGGTTGCAGATGACCCGATACCATTTCGGTATAGAATTTCTCGGTGAAAGCTTTGAGATCGATTTTTACCGCATCCAGTACTCCACACAGGTCCTGCATCGGCTTTTTCTGAATGTAGCCATTGCTAATCATCACGCTTTTAACATTGATTTTGCGGCCAGCTACGGCGCAATCGTACATGTATTCAGTAAAAATCACCGGCTCGGTATAGGTATAGGAAATCGATTGGCAGTCGTTGCGCTTCGCCTGGGCAGCGATCATTTCTGGTGGCATGTCGGCGCTTGGCACCTGATCGGGCCGGGCCTGCGAGATTTCCCAATTTTGACAGAATTTGCACAATACGTTGCAGCCGACCGTGGCAATGGAAAAAGCCACAGACCCCGGCAAAAAATGAAACAGTGGTTTTTTTTCGATGGGATCAATATGAGCACTGCAAGGGCGACCATATACCAGCGTGTAATAGATCCCTCCCCTATTCTCCCGGACACCACAATAGCCGGTCTCCTGATCATCGATCACGCATTCTCGCGGGCACAGGACGCATTTTATCTTTCGTTGGGGCAGCTTTTCATAATAGCGAGCTTCGGTCAAATTCTCAACAGGGCTGCTCAGACAACGCTCCGGCGCCCATAGCCTATTTGCGAGCCAAAACGCCGAACTGCTTGCTCCGAGATTCAGACAACTGCCTAAGAATTGGCGTCTTGATTGAACATGCTGAATGGCCATGGGTCATACTCGAATAATATTGGTTTTGCTCAGATCGTTACATCCCAGTCGATGCTGCTCATCGGCGGCTGTGGCAATATAGGAGGGTTCTCGGCCAGCCGCCTTCAATGTCGGCAACCCTTTTTCCTGACGTTTGGCCTCGATGATTTGCCAACCCAGGGCATCGATGGCCACTGGATCGAAGCCGACCAGCAGGCTGTTTTGGGACCAGGCCCATTGCGGCATGAACGGCGGTCCGCCTTCACATTGGGCGGTCAACGCATCGCTGATAATGAGTTTGACTTTGGAACGAATTTCCGACAGCATATTTACATCGGCAATGTATGGATCCCCGCGCTGATCGTGATATTTGTTGGGATTATGAATAGCACCGAAAAAGTTCTTCAGCGCATTGGTCATGCCCACAATCCCGTGATCTTTCAAAATTGGCACGTTAATAATAGCCGTGCATTTTTCCACCAGAATTTTGGAGAGGCAACTACCAACTTCACCAAATTCGTAGACCCGATAGGTATACCCCACTCGCTCCGTGCCATAGCATTGCACCCGATTGTGATCGGTTTGGATGCGATAGCCGGCTTTTTCGAGATCATGACTGGAACGATCCCAGATAATGATATTTTTTTCCATGACGCCGGCGGAACGCAAGCCCTCGATGATGGCCTCGACTATTTCAAAATGGGTGGAAATGCCCTTGCCTGCCAAACAATTTACTTTAATGCCAACGACGTCGCGGGCACCAAACAGCTTCTGCCAGGCCAATTCAGATTTAGGGACCTGCAACAGGTTTTCCATAGCCCGCTCCAGCAATCGCCCTACCTGATTTCCGATTAACTTATCCTTGGAATCACGAACCAGATGGTTTTCCGCGACAACAATTGTGCTCTGCTTCGATGGCATGGCGGCTGAGCAGAGAGTCGGGGCCAGGCCAGTGATACCAAAACAAATGGCGCTGCTGGCTTGTACTGTGGTTTTTAGAAATTCACGTCGCTTGTATCGAGTCCCCTTCATTGACCTTTCCCGATGTACTTTCGATAACTCTCTACTGATATTATATCAATTTTGGCAGTCACTGTCAAGAGAAATTTTTTGTTATTAAAAATTTAACCAGCGCCAATGGCTGCTGCGATTGCATTGGCGCAAATACTAAATTCAGCAACTTGACCATTGCAATCTCGCCTCCCAAAAGATTATTTTTTATTCATAACTATTTTTGAGTCGAGTTTTGGTTCATAACTTGCATGCAACAATGATGATTGATGGAATAGATGAGCGATCGGCAATGACTTTCAATAAGTTATGTAAGACAAATGGCAAAATTTATGTGAAATGTTTAGACATTGTTTCATTTCCTGACAGCTAGTTTAAAAACACCAGCATGCTGTTGACGTTGGCGGAATTGTATTTCTGCAAACGACAAATTTTGTAAGTAATATTGATAATGTTTTATAAAAGTGGCATCTAACTAAGCGAAAGGAACCCCCCTGATGAAACGAAATTTTCAGTGGCTCATATTGATCTGGCTGCTGTTCGGCCTATTCAATCATGCGACCCGGGCCCAGAATTGGTCCGACGAAATTGCCGTATGTAGCGGATTGTCCGCAGATCTTGATATCGATCCGATTACTGGTCATTTACACATCGTCTGTGTTCAAAATGGCACCGGGGCATATTATGTTGAAATGGACAATGCCGGCAAGATCATCCGGCAGGAGGTGATCCCCAAAACCGAACGGGAACAGGGTGGCATTACCTACGGACCGTCCATTGCGGTGGATCGGCAGGGCCGCCCCCATGTGACCTTCCGCATTCCCGAAGGGGGAAATTATTATTCATCCTATTATACCTATCGCACGGATGTGGGCTGGACTTCCCCCATTCCGTTGAACATCGATTTATATCGAGGATGGGTAGTAAAGATCGATGTGGATTCAGCAGGTTATGCCCATATCGCTCGTGGTTCGGCGACCGGGGAAGATCCGGCACCCATGGAAGGCCCGGTGAAATATTTCAAGTTTTTGAATAGCAATCTGGTGAGTGATAAGGATGGTTTCGAACGCTATCGCTGCGACGACCGCATCGAAATCGACGCCTCGTTCCGGAATCAGGTGCACATGATTCTGGGGTGCCCCAATTATCCGCCAGAAGGAGGGCCGGTCTGGTACTGGCGTTCCTTTGATAGCGGCGCCCACTGGACTAGTATGGAAATTCACCATCCCCAGGCGCATGGTTCCAATGGCTCGCCCGATCTTTTTGTTGATGCAGTCGGCAATATCCATATAATTTACGGTTCTGAAATTGATCACACTATAGGCGGTTCACCTTCGGTGCGATACTCTCGTTTCAGCGCAGGTGGTTCCAACGTGCGGGATGTGGCGGTAACTGCGAGCGGTGAAATTTTAGAACGTTATGATACCCCACAGGGAATCGGCTCAGTCGCCGCCAGCGCCGATGGCAAAATTGTGATGGTAGCCTATTCCGAAGATTTTGGCAAGCGGCTGTTCGTACGTCAATCCGATGACCAGGGCGCCACCTGGGGCGACCGCTTCAAAATTGCTGACGAAAGCGTTGGCGATCTCGGTCGTAATCGACATACCATTCGTGCCTATAAGAGCAATTTTTACATTATCTATCCCACACCCAATGGCATCAAGTTGCGCTATAAAAAACTGACCATCAACCAGCCGCCCGTGGCCAATGCCGGAGGGCCATACCAAGGAAATGAAGGCTCAGCCATTACGTTTGATGCATCAGCTTCTTCTGACCCCGATGGCACGATAACTAAGTACGAGTGGGATTTCAACAACGATGGCACCTACGATCGAACCGTTACCACGCCAACAACGAGTTATACCTATACCGATAATTATACCGGCCAGGTTAAGCTGCGAGTGACCGACAATGAAAATGCGACCGCAGTAAATTCGAAAAATGTCACCATTGCCAATGTGGCTCCAAAGGCTGAAGCCGGTGGCCCCTATAGCGGTGAAATGAACACGCCTATTCAGCTCAACGGTAGCGCCACCGACCCGGGCAATGATGTGTTGACATTTCAATGGGACCTGGATAATGACAATATTTATGAGACCAACGGGCAATCGCCCAAAGTTACTTTTTCCACTGGCGGAACCCATACTGTCAAATTAAAAGTGACGGATGACGATGGTGGCGTGGGTACCGATGAAGCGCAGGTGACCATTTCCAATAAGCCTCCGGTTGTATCAGCTATTCCACCCCAAACCATTGCCGAAGGCGGCAGCTTTACGCCTATTCAACTGGACAATTATGTTGCCGACCCGGATAACAGTGACGACCAGATCACCTGGACTGCCAGTGGCATGACCAATCTGAACGTTAACATCGCCAACCGGGTAGCCACCATTACTGCCAAAGATCCTGAATGGAATGGCAGCGAAACCATCACGTTCAAAGCGACCGACCCTGGTGGCCTATCCGCCAGCACCAGCACATCGTTCACGGTGACACCGGTTAATGATGCGCCCGTGATGACACAAATCCCTAATCAGACCATCAACGAGGGCGAAGCGTTCGCCAACATCAATCTGGATGACTATGTGAACGATCCGGACAATGCCGACGCCCAATTGAGCTGGTTGGCGACCGGACAAAATAAACTAATTGTGACCATTAACCAGCGGGTAGCGTCCATTCAGACGCCGAATGCTGATTGGTTTGGCGCCGAAAATGTTACATTCAAAGTGACCGACCCTGCCGGCCTTTCGGATAGCAAGACAGTGCGTTTCACCGTGACCGCAGTGAACGATCCGCCGATCGTGTCTCAGATTCCTGATCAAACCATCGACCAGAGCCAGACCTTTCAACCATTTGATCTGGATAATTATGTGACTGATGTGGATAATCTGCCCAATGAGCTGACCTGGAGCCATAATGCCACGCAGTTGATTGTCAATATCAATAGTTCCACACGCATGACCACGATCAGCGTGCCCAACAGCAATTGGGTAGGCAGCGAGACCATTACCTTTACAGTTCGCGATCCCGGCGGTCTGACCGGCCAGAGCTCTGCAACATTTACGGTGGGTGATTTCAATGATCCGCCCAAAGTTACCCAGATTCCTGATCAGACAATTGTCGAGAATGGCAAGTTCACAGCAATATCGCTGGATTTGTATGTGCACGATCCTGATAATGATGATACTCAAATCAAATGGTCCTGGCATGGCCACAAAGCACTGAGCATCAAAGAGCAATTGCGCATACTCACAGTGAGCGTGCCCGATTCTGAGTGGGCGGGCACTGAAATTGTGACGTTTGTCGCTACTGACCCGGGCGGCAAGAAAGACAGTTGCATCACCATTTTCAAGGTCATTGCGGTCAATGATCCGCCGGTGCTGCAACCTCTATCCGATTTATATTTTAATGAAGACGACACCCTTCGGATTCGAAAGACGGAACTTCGAGCGATGGTACATGACATCGACAGCCCCTTCGAAGTGTTGCAATTCCAACTGGTCAATACCGTAAAAATCCATTATCTCTTCGATGCCAGTGGCAATATGCTGATCTACGCTGATCCCAATTGGTTTGGCACCGAACGAGTTATTTTTCAAGTGCTCGACGATAAGGGCGGCATTGATACCGAAGGAGTAACCGTGACGGTCCGTTCCATGCCCGATGCGCCGGCCCCCTTTTCGCTCCTGTTCCCCATTGGCATTCCATATCCAACTGCGCCGGATTCCATGACATTTTTCTGGCGCAAGGCCTATGATCCAGATCCGGGGGAAAAAATCACCTATCAATGGAGCCTCAGTCAGGACGTGCTGTTCGGGCATATTATGGATCAGTACAATAATGTCAAAGATTCCTTATTTGTTCTTAAAACAAAATTAAAAGATGGCATTTACTACTGGCGGGTCAGTGCGTTTGACCCAACTGGACGTTTCAGCCATAGCAGCAATGTGGGCGTCTTTACCATCGGAACTACAGGCGTGGAATCTGATCAAACAGCGAAATTGAATGGCTATGCGCTATTCGCCAATTATCCCAATCCGTTCAATCCCGAAACCAGAATCTCGTTCCAGATACCAAAACCCTGTCATGTCCGGCTGTCGATTTTCAACAACCGCGGCCAGCTCATTTCAGTCTTATTTGAAGGCGATTTAGCCGCAGGAACTCATACCAAAATCTGGGATGCCAAAGATCTGAGCGGGAATCAGGTGACCAGCGGTGTCTATCTCTACAAGTTTGAAACCGAGGGCTTCACTGAAGTTCGAAAAATGATATATATTCAATAACTGAAATGCGAAGGAGATCATGGTGGTCATGATCTCCTTTTTTTATTCGATTACTTGCCAATATACTCAAAATAGCTGCTACAGAACTCAACCGCTTCGATGGGATACTTGCCAATGGCTGTTTCATCGGATAGCACGAGGCCGGCAAAGCCATTTTCGATTAAATAGCCCAGGTGGGCAATTTCGGAGCGCGATGGCTTTGGCTGACGCACCATATTTTCCAGCACCTGACCAGCAATCAACGAAGGCTTGCGGATCAGCACCAGGGACTCCATGAATTTCTTTTCATATTCAAATAGCCGATACATGCTGCCATCCGCTACCAGATCGCCCCGACAGAGCCAGGTCATATCCGCCATCTCCGCGATTTCTCGCAAATTGGCGAAGGCCTTTTGTCGTTCGATTTTAGCGACCAGCGGACGTGAGTCAATCAACTGGCGAAACAATTGCAGTTCCTGCTCCGATTGCAGATAGGAAACCGCATATCCGATGAATTTCCAGTGCTGCGTTTGTTCAATAACCAGTTGATCCCGAGCCGAGACGCGCGTCAATTCGGCCTCATTCGTGCGCAGCACAAATCCCTTGAACGAACTGAGCTCGCCAAAATTGATCACTTCTGCCTGGAAATAGCTATTGGCAACCTGTTGCACTTTCATTTCGATTTTGCCGTCATCTAACAACACCGTATCCCCCGGCCGAATCTGCTGGAACACAAATTCATGGGGCAAGGGAATCTCATCGGCGATCTGGATATAACTATTTTTGAAAATAATACGATCACCGCGATTCAGCACTCGAACTCTGGTCATCCGACCGATGCGCAATTTCGATCCCTGTAAGTCGAGCCAGACGGGCATGGCATCGCCCAGGTGCTGGAACATGCGCTCCAGTTCGATGAGCCAGCGCGTCAGCTCTTCCAGCGTGAGATGGGAGCAATTCAATCGAAAGCCAGTAACGCCCGCCTGGATCAGCTCAGCGATGCGATTTCGGACGGCAGGTCCCAGCGTGGCGATGAGATGATATGCTTTGCGTCGATTCAATGTTTTTTCAGTTGTGCTTTGTACAGTTCCCTGATCCGGAGGAATATTTTGTTATACTGGCCACTCTTGAAATCCGGAAAACTCCAGGGGTAGGGGTAATAATTGCCCTTTTCATAGTGCAAGGTTAGATCTGCATAAATACCATGGTTCAGGTAGATTTTTTGGCCGTTATACTTAGCCGAGGCCAGCACAATCTTATCGTAATCCAGGTAGCCGGGGTCGAGATTGACCTTGCGGCAACCATCGATGGCCAGCCGATCTTCCAACTCATTGCAGTCAATTTTTATCTGAGCGATCTCCTGAGGTGCAATGAGCCGTTCGAACGACCAGAAGATTCGCTCGATTGGCCAGCCCATCTCCTGTCGGTAATATTCGGAGATAGCAAAAGGGATGGCCTGACTCTCAAAATCAATTTCGCCAAATTTTTCATGCAATTTGGTTCTGGCATTTTCCAGAAGTTGGCAGTCTGAAAAAAGCACGCCACAGAATAGTTTCACCGGCGTTGGTGGCTTTGGTTTCATCTGGCGTTGAATTCAAAATTCTGATACCATTTTAAGCTTGTTCAAAATATGTAAAAAAAACAGGGCAAAGTCAAGAGAAATCTTTTCTAACCCATCTGTGCAACTCGCCGGATAGAGAATCTGGCTCAACATTATGATCAGCATCACTTGCGGTCTCGAACTCTCTCGCTCAAGCATTTTCGCATTCAAAATAATTGAAAATCTACTTGCAAAAGGGCAATTAAATAATTATATTTAGTTTTTTAAAAGCGGTCGTCCGAAGGAGGAAAATCATGGAACAGAAGGCAAAATTCAAGTGTTTGCGCTGCGGGCATGAGTTTTTTGATAACTATGACCCCAAGGTTATTGTCGAACGAAGTTGCCCCAAATGCAAGAGCAATAGCGTGCGGCGGGTTAAGGAAGCATAGCCGTAATGGTTGGCTAAAATCAAATTGCTTTGCATCTCAAGCGTTGCTGGCCTTCGCGCTTTGAACACCAGGCTACAATTCGGTCAAGAACAACTATTCAAGCATGCGATTGAGCTGATCAACCTTGCTTGGATCTGGGCAAGTTGGTCAATTTAAAAAATGTCATGATAGTCTCATTTAACATTTCAAGAGAAGGGATATGCCAAAAGAGAAACAACCTCCAACGATAACAATCAAAAAGGAATGGTGCAAAAGCTGTGAAATTTGTGTCGAATTTTGCCCTACGCATGTACTGGCGATGAATGGCGCTTATCCTGAGGTCGTGAATCTGGAGGCCTGCACAGCCTGCGGCTTATGCGAGATTCGCTGCCCCGATTTTGCCATTACCGTTACCAAACACAATTAATATATTTTCAATGATAGGTCGCAAATGTTGTTTTACTATCCCAACTTCATCTTTGCTGATGACGACAACGATCTGAAAGATCCGAATCCCAACATCTATTACGCTCGAAATTAACCGGATTGGGTAAACAATGTTTGACGATTAAACGATCACAGGGAAAGTTATGGAGACAGCGAATCAACAACAAATTCGAGTAATTACAGGGAATGAAGCCTGCGCTGAAGGGGCATTAGCCGCGGGATTGCAATTTTTTGCCGGCTACCCGATTACGCCTTCGTCTGAAATCGCAGAGATACTTTCTGAGGAATTGCCCCGAATCGGCGGCAAGTTCATCCAGATGGAAGATGAAATTGCCTCGATGGGGGCGGTGATTGGAGCATCGCTGGCGGGTGCCAAAGCGATGACAGCCACCAGCGGGCCAGGCTTTTCGTTAAAACAGGAAAATCTGGGCTACGCCTCAATGGCGGAAGTCCCATGTGTGGTGGTAAATGTCATGCGGGGTGGCCCAAGTACTGGTTTACCAACTTTACCTGCTCAGGGAGATGTGATGCAAGCACGTTGGGGAACTCATGGCGATCATCCGATTATTGTGCTGGTTCCCAATTCGGTGCGCGAAACATTTGATCTGACAGTACGCGCGTTCAATCTGGCGGAGAAATACCGCGTACCCGTTATTTTGCTGTTGGATGAAATTATAGCTCATGTAAACGAAAAGGTGGTCTTGCCATCTGCAGATCAAATCGAGGTCTGGCGACGAGTTCGACCCAATGTCCCGCCGGAGAAGTACCTTCCATACCTGGAAACCGACTCGGATATTCCACCGTTTGTCAGTTTCGGCGAAGGCTACCGTTTTCATGTTACCGGTCTGGTGCACGACCAGACGGGTTTTCCGACGAACAATCCAGTACAAATCGACCGGTTGCTGCGCCGACTCAATCGCAAGATTGATCGCCATCGAGATGAGATCATCAGCGTCGAAGAAGAGCGTGATCCTGATGCCAGGATCGGCATCTTTGCGTACGGCTCATCCTCTCGGTCCGCTCGTCGTGCCGTAATCTGGGCCCGAGAAAAAGGCATAAAAATTCATTTTCTCCGGCCGAGAGTCATCTGGCCATTTCCAGGCAAAGAGGTGAAGGCCATGGGGGAAGCCGTAGACGCCATTATCGTTCCGGAACTCAACCTGGGCCAGATAGCCCATGAGGTGGAATGGGCTACTCGCTGCAATTGTGAGGTAATCCCGATCAATCGCATCGATGGCGAACCGATAAATCCCCAGGAAATTCTGGATGTGATCATGAAGTTAGCGCATTAGCGGCCGAAAGCATAGCTAATGCCAAACGGCTTTGGTTTGATTCTTAGGTGTGATTTTTTACCCGATAGAGACTGTGAATTGCTTATAAAAAGGGATTTCGCATGTTTGATTACAATAAATATCTTCGGCTGAACAAGCTTCCTCTAATCTGGTGCGCTGGCTGCGGCGATGGCATTGTGTTGAAAGCCATGCTGCGCGCCATCGATCGGATTGGTCTTTCCAAAGATGAGATCACTATGGTTTCGGGCATCGGGTGCTCCAGCCGCTTAACCGGCTATGTTGATTTTAATACGCTGCATACGACCCACGGTCGTGCGATTGCATTCGCCACCGGCGTGAAAATGGTTAAGCCGGAGATGACGGTGATCGTGGTCACAGGAGATGGCGATGCCACTGCCATTGGAGGCAATCATTATATCCATGCGGCGCGGCGCAATATCGACCTGACGGTCATTTTATTCAATAACAATATTTATGGAATGACCGGTGGCCAGGTGTCTCCCACGACGCCCTTCGGTTCTCGCGCCAGCACCGCTCCATTTGGAAATGTGGAAAATGCTTTTAATATCAGTGGCCTAGCTGAAGCGGCCGGGGCCAGTTTTGTAGCGCGGGGGACGGTGTATGATGCCATTAAATTGGATCGCATGATCGAAAAAGCCATTCGAAAAAAAGGCTTTTCGGTTGTGGAAGTGATGACGCCCTGTCCGACGGCTTTCGGTCGGAGAAATCGTCTGGGTAATGGAGCGAACATGATCAAACAGCTAAAAGAAATATCGGTGAGCGTTGAAAAAGCGGCGACCATGCAGCCTAACGAGTTAAAGGATAAGCTGATTACTGGCATTCTCGTCGATCGGGAATTACCGGAATATACCTCTAATTATCAAAAATTGATCGAACACATGCAAAGCAAAAAAGCCTAACTGTCTGGCTGGATAAAATAGATGGCGTCAGATTATTGAATTAGCGGAGAACTTGGAATGAGTTATCGTTATGAAATCAGATTGAGCGGCGAAGGTGGGCAGGGTCTCGTTTTGGCGGGCAAAATTTTGGCTGAAGCCGCTGCTATCTATGACAATAAAAATGCCACTCAAAGTCAGTCTTACGGTCCAGAAGCGCGTGGTGGCGCCAGTCGTTCGGAGGTGATTATCTCGGATGAGGAAATCGATTATCCCAAAGCCATCCACATCGATCTGCTGCTGGCACTAACGCAGGAATCCTGCAATAAATATGTCAAAGATTTGAAAGAGGGCGGCATTCTGGTTATCGATGCGGATGCGATTAAAGACTGCCCGACGGGGCGATTTAAAACGGTCAAAGTGCCCATTATTGAAACCGCGCGAAGCAAAATTGGCCGGGTGGTGGTGGCCAACATTGTCGCCTTGGGCATTATTGTGGAACTGACCAAAATTGTATCCATGGAGGCTATCGAAGCCGCAATCCTGGCCCGGGTGCCCAAGGGGACAGAAAAATTAAATCTGGAAGCGTTTAAAATTGGAACGGAAATTGGCAAGCAATACGCGTCTGAAACATAGGCCATGCGGGTGCCAGTAGCCACGATTTGCCTGCTCATCCCCATCCTCAGGTACTCCCTGGTGTCAGATATGTGACTAATCTGCCATGGGCCTAAGCAGTTGATGGCAGGCCACTGAACATCAACGATCTTGAGAAATTCGTCGCAACCACTTGCCGATAACTGAACGTTGCGAAAAATTGCTGCCGTAAATCGGTGGTACTGGTTTCAGTTTTTGAAATGCCATTAGTTAGGTAATTATTGTGTACCAATCCCATATTCGATTAAAAGAGCGGGTCAAGCAATTAGGGAACCATCATCAAAAATACCTCCGTACCATTGATCAGTATCTCGAGGTGCTGGTAGGACGGTTGGAGGATGCTGGTAAAATGGAGGAAGTCCATTTATGGAAAGGTGCATCGCGCCTGGAGGCCGAAATGGACGAAGTGGTCAGCGTCGGCAACTCGCAAGATGAAAAATTATCATTTCTGGCTTGCTATTATTCGCTTCAGATGTTACACCTGAACTTGCGTTCCATCGATATCCTGATGCTTAATGTAACTGCTTCTGCTGATCGTGCCCTGAGCTATAAACAATTTATGTTACTTACTGGCGCTGAATTTCGAAGGTTGACCGCCGCGTACATGCAAAAGGTGTTGGAACTGGTCTCGCCAGTTTCTGAATTACCTGAGTTTACGCTGCTAAGTGTGGGCAGCTTGGCACACCAGGATGATATCGATGTGGGCGTAATTGATGATGGTTCAGCCGCACGAGGGACGCTCAATTTAGCTATCGGCAAGCTGCGTCGGGAGATGTTCAAATGGGCTACCGAGTTGCATTTCTACCTGTCGGAGCACGTGGGCACCCAATTTTATACCGCCTCGATTCAAGAGTACCGGAAATTGTTGGAAGAGGCTATCCAGGATTTTGTGATTATTTCAGAGATGTTGAATGCCACCCCCGTTCTCGGCAGTCAGCGTTTGTTCGAGCAATTCGAGCAGGAAATCATCTATCGCTATCACTATCATAGCTATCGCGACAACAAATTTCACGAAGGCTATTTGCGAGGCATCCTGGGAGAAATTCGCTCGCTTTTGTTGCGGCAGGTTACCGAAAACAAGCTCACTCCCAAAGATGACGCGTTGCGGATGGTCTCGAGCTTTATCCTGGCGGCTAAAACGATTTTTCAAATCTATCGGGGAAATCGCTGGGAAGTACTGGAGATATTGGCTCGCAAAGACAGTGCCCGACGAGACGTCTATCGGGAATTGGAAGAAGTCCTAACCTTTATGGAAATCCTGCGCCATCTCTACCAGCTCTTTGTCGGATTGGAAGAAGACATTTATCTCGATGATCAGGGTACGATCGAGCAGATGGAACTGGTGGCCAGGGTGATGGGTTATCAAAATGTGGGAGCAATTAGCGGCTGGGATCATTTGCTGATTCATTATTATGAGCATGTAGACAAGGCCAAAAAGATCACGGCCAGATTGATCGATGATGTTACCGCTCATCTCAAAGTTGTCAGCAAATTTTCAGTGATGACCAAAGCCGCCTGGTATCCAGCGCCCTATCGTAGCTATCCCGGTAACCTGGCAGTTGACTTTTTACGGGAGTCAAATTTTTTCCGTGGCGCACGTTTCTGGGATGATATTCTGGAATCGCTGGAGGCTGAAGGCAGTCATGTTCTAGAAAATTTTATTGATGACCTTCGCCAGCTTCGTGAACGACATCAACACGTTCTGATCTCGCATTATGCACGAGCCGCTCGGTATGCGATTTATGCCATGATTTCATTTCTGATCATTCTGTCCAGAAACAAGCACCGGCTACAGATCGCCGAATTATGCGAGGCATTCAACCAGGAGTTCTTGAAAAACCTGGCTATCTGCGAAGATTGCGTGCTACGAATCACGAAGGTATTTCACCAATATCCGCAGGTCATCAATACCTATCTCACAACGCTAAATCCCGCCATGCAACGACAGTTTGCAGCTTTGTTAGAAAATGAGTTATGGGAGCCTGAACAACAAAAATCCAAAGAAACGTTGGTGCGGCTATGTGAGATCCATTGCCACACCAGTCATTATTTCAAGCGTTTTTTTATGCGAGTGGTGTCGCAATATCCCATTTACATCCAATATTTAAGAGATCCGGCAACATTGGCCCAGATTTCCAAGGGCATGGTTGGCCGGATTGATAGTCTGGATTCATTTGAAGCAAAGAAAAAGCAACTCGGCGACTATCATGACCTTGAATTCTTGCGATTGGGATTGCAGGTGTTGCAGGGACATGATATTGATGAAATCGATGCTGAGTTCATCGAGTTTTCTGATTTTTATCTGGAAGTGCTATTTGACATTTGCAAGCAGGCTGCTGACGACAGAATGGGGCGCGAAATCCCCCTGCGCGACCTATTCGCGATTTATGCGGCTGGCGGCTACGCTCGGGAACAGGCCTTTGATGATGATTATGATTTGATCATCTTGCTCAATACGAAAGACGACCAGTTGCGCGAATATTGCAATAGTATTGTGATGATGATGAATAATGAGATCATCAAGCGCGGGATCATGCCCCATTACCGTTTTGCCGATCATTTTGGACACTATGTCACCCTGATAGATGATCTGGATGATTATTTTGCCAGGGCGAACAAGGAAAATTTTATCGATAAATCTCAAGTACTGGGGGCACGGATGATCGTGGGTAGCCGTAAATTTCGCCGGGAGTTTGAACAGCGGATTATTGAGCCCCACATTTTTGAAAAGTTCCACCAGTACCGATCGGATATGATCAATGAAATGAGATCGCGGCAGCAAGATCGACGCAACAATCCATTGAACATCAAAGAGTGCAAGGGGGGCTTGCGCGACATCGAAGTTTTATTATTGATACTCAAAGCCCGCCATCGCTTGGCTGAGCCAGTAAATCGCAAGCTCATGAAAACCCTTTGTGAAATGGACAGCAGGCATCATCGAGATCTATGCGATCTAAATAAAAATTTCCAATTTTTGAAACGCCTTCGAGATTTATATCGACTGACAGTTTTTGCCGGCAATGACTTGAATATCGAACATCTTGGTTTGGCGGCCAGGATCATGGGTTATCAATCCGATGACCAAGAATCTGCAGTGGATAAATTAGCACACGATTATTATCGCTGCACAGAGGAGAACTCTCAAATCGTCGATCGGTTACTGGCTAATTTGGCGGCTTAATCCAGCCAGTCACGAGGCTCTATTTGTGCCGGAGTTACACCTGGTGCCTTAATTATCGTTTGAGGACTAATGTGCACAGGGAATTTATAGCTTTTCTTGCAAGAAGGAGTATTAGCAACAACCATGCGCGATATTCAAAATGAATTCGATTACCGCCATCTTGAAATAAACAAAGTCGGGGTAAGAAATCTCAAATACCCCATTGTCTTGCTCGACAAGGCCAATGAACGGCAACATACCATTGCTTCGATCAATATGTATGTGAATCTGCCACATCAGTTTCGGGGCACGCACATGAGTCGTTTCATTGAGATTTTGAATAAATATCGCCGCGAGATCGACATTCATAAGATGGGTCAAATTATGAAAGAGATGAAGGAACGACTGAATGCCGAATCGGCCCATCTGGAGATGGATTTTCCCTATTTTATTCAGAAAGAAGCACCCGTTTCTGGCGCCCGATCGCTGATGGGGTATCAATGCCAATTTATCGGCGAACTTAACCATACCATCAAATTGTCGTTGGGCGTAACTATCCCCATTTTGACCGTTTGCCCTTGTTCCAGAGAAATTTCTGATCGGGGCGCGCACAATCAACGCGGCATCATTCGCGTGTTGATACAATTCAAAGGGTTTTTATGGATCGAGGATGTGATCGAAATGCTGGAGGATTGTGCGTCGTCTTCGATTTATTCGTTGCTCAAACGCGAAGACGAGAAATATATCACCGAACAATCTTACGATAACCCGGCATTTGTCGAAGATGTCGTTCGGAACGCAGCCATGAAGCTGAACCAGGTAGCCAATATCATTCGTTACCAGGTGGAGGTTGAAACCTGTGAGAGCATTCATAATCACGATGCCTATGCGTGCATTGTCAAAGAATAGAAACTTGGCGGCCAGCAGAAATGGTGGGCAAATAACCATGGCTGTGCGCCTTTCCTTGCTGAGGCGCCAGACAATTCAGAACTGAAAATAGGAGCAAATTTAAGAAACTGTGTCATAAATCGAATTTGAACTGAAGGAGTTGGAAATGGTACAGCGAACATTAGCGATTCTCAAACCGGATTGCGTCCGCAAAAATTTGATTGGCAAAGTAATTAAACGAATTGAAGCCGAGGGGTTCAAAATCATTGCGTTGAAAATGGTAAAATTGAATTCAAAGACGGCCGGTGAATTTTATGCTGTGCACAAGCAGCGTCCATTCTATTACGATCTGGTGTCGTTCATGTCTTCGGGCAATTGTGTGCCCATGGTGTTGGAAAAGGAAAATGCCATTGAAGACTTTCGCCGGGTCATCGGCGCCACCGATCCCGCCCAGGCGGCAGAGGGAACAATTCGGAGGATGTACGCAGACAGCAAAGGAGAGAACATCGTACATGGTTCAGACGCGCCTGAAACCGCAGCCTATGAAATTAGTTTCTTCTTTTCGACCCAAGAACTGGTGGAGAATTTGTAGGCCAAATTTCAGCAGCCATAGTATCCTGGTTCAAGCATCAACTAAGATAAAAAGCGTCTGAAGCGCCAGTAACCAAATTATCAGGGATAAATGAATTGCATGTTCATGATCCCGGTGAGGCCACTCGCATTTCCCAATATGCTGGGCCGTCAGTCGCTGGCTTCGATTGAGATTCCAAGTTTTCCTGGCGCTGATTTACTTATTCTATGTGAGGAGCACAGACAGATGATGAAAAAAATAAAATCGACACGAATGAAGATTTTGGTATTGAACTGCGGCAGTTCATCGGTCAAGTATCAGGTGATCGACGGCAGCACGCGGCAATGGCTGGTTCGAGGGATGATTTCCCGCATCGGAGAAGAAACATCGGAAATCTGGCAGCAGAAGAATAAAGGCGGCCATGTGAAGTTCTCCAAACCGATTATGGATCAGGAACAAGCGATTCAACAAATTCTCGAGGGATTGTTGAGTAAAGCGACCGGTAGCATCAAAGATGTTTCTGAGATTTTCGCCATCGGGCATCGAGTGGTCCATGGCGGCGAATATTTTTCGGCGCCGACGCTGATTAATGATGAGGTTTTACAAAAAATCGAAGCCTGCAATTCCCTGGCACCATTGCATAATCCACCGCAAGTCAAAGGTATTCAGGCCTGTCGGAAACTGTTACCGGGCATTCCAGAGGTCGCCGTTTTTGATACCGCGTTTCATCAAACCATGCCTAAGACATCGTACCTTTATGGTTTGCCGTACAAATACTATCAAAAGTATAAAATTCGTCGTTATGGTTTCCATGGCACCTCGCACTATTATGTTGCGCAACAGGCCGCGCGGCTGACCGGCAAGTCGATCACGGATTTAAAAATCATCACCTGTCACTTGGGCAATGGCTGCAGCATGGCGGCGGTCAAGGGTGGCAAATGTCTGGATACCTCCATGGGCTTCACGCCACTGGAGGGTCTATTGATGGGCACACGATCAGGTGACATCGATTGCTCGGCAGTACTTTTCTTAATGAAGCAGGAAAAGCTTACCATTGATCAGACCGACAATCTTCTGAATAAAGAAAGCGGATTGAAAGGCTTGTCTGAAAATTCCAATAACATGGAAAAAATTCTGGAGGGCTCGACCCGAGGGGATGAAAAAAGCCAGTTGGCGTTGGATATTTTTTGCTATCGGATCAAAAAATATATTGGGGCGTATGCAGCGGCTATGGGTGGCCTGGATGTCCTGGTTTTCACCGCCGGTATCGGCGAAAATTCATCGACAGTGCGATCCAAATGCTGTGAGGGTTTAGATTTTCTGGGGATCGAACTGGATCCTTATGAAAATACCCAGGCCAAGGGTGGAGAAAAGCTCATCAGCAAGCCCGCGGCACGAGTGAAAGTCTGGGTGATTCCTACCAACGAAGAACTAGTGATCGCTGAAGATACCTTGAAGGTCGTTTACTCAGGGAAATAGCCGGAACGGCGCTGGTTCGCTTTGACATTGAGTCTTGATCAGGCAGCGGTTTGATCAGAATCAGCCCTTGCCAGCTATACCTCAAGAATGAAGTGAACGCAGCGCGCCAGTTCCATTTGATTATCGAGGCTGATACTATTGAAGTTCAGTTGGGAAACCGCTGGATCTGCTTGATGGCTATCAGCAACGATGGATCAGTTGGATGGAAATAGAGAATTTCTTAATTTCAGTTAGCTAAGGGATCAATAAATGGATCATACATGAGCCAGATCAACGTCATTACCCGCAAATGTCGTCGTTGCTATAGCTGCATTCAGATTTGTCCAGCCAAGGCGATCAAACGCGAGAAAGGGAATATCAAAATCATTCACGAACGCTGCATCCTCTGTGGCAGTTGCATCAAGGCCTGCCCCCAGAATGCATTGTTCTATACCAGCGGTCTGTATCAGGTCAAAGAATTTTTGGACAATCACGAGCAGATCATCGCCTGTCTCGATCCCTCTTTTCCCGCGGTATTAGATCGAGGCACACCACGGCAACTGGTTACGGCATTGAAGAAAATTGGATTCAGCGAGGTGTGGGAAGGTGCCTTTGCCGCGGAACTGGTCAGTCGAGAATATCGCGAATTGTTGCATCGCGATATCGGCAAGCCGATCATTGCCTCCTTTTGTCCGGCATTGGTATTTTATGTGCAAAAGTATGTTTCGCAATTGATTCCCAATCTGGCACCGATTGTGTCGCCGATGATCGCTATGGGCCGAATCATTCGCAAGCATAAAGGTCCCGATTGGAAGGTGGTTTATATAACCGCCTGTCTGGCGCAAATGGGAGAAATGAATGCCCCCGAGGTAGCAGGCGTGATCGATCAGGTAATCACCTTTCATGAGGCCAAACAGCTTATTGATGATGCAGGTATCGACCGTCTGGGGCAGGAGGAGACCAATTTCGATGGGCCGCGGCCGTATCTAGCTCGCATTTTTCCGGTCACTGGTGGCCTCTATCGCTGCATGGGCGAAAGCTTTGACGTGTTGATGGACGAAATCAGCGTCACCGGCGGGCGCATCCGATCGTTGCGGTTGCTACAGCAACTGCTGAAAGGCTATATCGAAGCCAAATTTATTGATGTCGAATTTTGCGAGGGGTGTGTCGATGGACCGTTTGCGGATTTAGAAATTTCGGTATTGGGCCGGCGCCAGATCGTCGCGCGCTACACCAAAGCTGAAATGCGCCGGCAGAGTGCCGCTGATGTCCTGGTGGCCACATCCCGCTTCAAAGATGTGGATTTGAGTCGGACGTTCCTGCCCATGGAGCAGAATCTGACCGTGCCCGATGAGGCCGAGATTGAGGCCATTTTACAGGCAATGGATAAGATGCCGCCCGATCGTAATCTCGATTGCCGGGCTTGTGGCTATCCCAGTTGTCGGGATAAAGCCATTGCGGTTGCTCAAGGATTGGCCGAGATCGAGATGTGTTTGCCCTATCTCTTGGAGCGAACCCGAAAAATTTACAGCGAATTGAAAAAATCACACCAGGAATTACAGCTTTCGCACCAGGAACTGGAACAAACGCAGGCATCGTTAATCCGAACCGAGAAACTGGCCTCGTTGGGTCAACTGGCCGCCGGAGTGGCGCATGAAATCAATAATCCGCTGGCGTCGATTACCATTTTTGCCCATCTCATCATGAAATCATTGCCTGCTGATGATCCCCGACGGGCAGATGTACAATTGATCATTGACGAGTCGAATCGTGCCAAAGAGATCGTGCAGGGTTTGCTGAGCTTTGCCCGGGAGACCAAAATGCGGCCGGGAGCGACCAATATCAATCAAATCCTGGAAGAAGTGCTCACGCTGGTAACCAATCAATCGCTATTCCACAATATTAAAATCGAAAAATCGTTGAGCGAGGGCCTGCCGACCACCCATGCCGACGGTACCCAGCTTAAGCAGGTGTTTCTGAACATTATTCTGAACGCTGCCCAGGCAATGAATGGCAATGGCAACCTCTACATCAGCAGCGAACAAGATGCCACCAATCAGCAAATCATCGTCAAAATCCGAGACACGGGTCCGGGAATCCCTCCGGAGGTGCTTGGCAAGATGTTCGATCCGTTCTTTACGACCAAAGAGAAAGGTACGGGCCTGGGCCTGGCGATTTCGTATGGCATCATTGAACGGCACCAGGGAAAAATCAATGTCGAAACCGAAGTGGGTAAGGGCAGCACATTCATCGTGACCCTGCCGATCCTGGATGACGAAGAGAAATTGAACGGCAAAGTGAAATTCGATCGCAACATGAATAATAACCAGCCACACTCGCCTGAACCGTCTACCATTATTGGCTAACAGGCATTGCTGCAAGACTCAACATTTCAAAATCGCTAATGCCTGAAAGCGGTTGGCTGCACTCATGTTGCGCCAGCTTTGTGGCAATCGATTGCTGCGATTCCTGCAGCTAAAAATAGAAACATGATCGGTTCGATTGCACCAAAAAGAGAAGGAGTACGTTGATGAATAAGAAAGCAAAAATTTTATTGGTAGATAATGATGTGGATTTCGTCGACCTCAATAAAGCCGTACTTGAAAACAACGGCTATGAAGTGGTAACAGCTTTTTCGGCCCGGGAGGGCCTCGATGCCGTAAAAGTTGAGTTGCCCGATTTGATTGTACTGGATTTGATGATGGAAAAACACGATGCTGGTTTTGCATTTGCCAAACAGGTGAAAGCAGATCCATTGTACAAAAAAATTCCTATTTTAATGCTGACCTCGGTGGCCGAAGTAACTGGTTTTGGCTTTTCCCAAAAATTAGATGGCTATTGGATGAAAACCGATGACTATGCTGAAAAGCCAATCATGCCCGAGGTTTTGCTGCAAAAGGTGCAACAACTTCTGGAGCGAGCCCGATCCGAACATTCCTGATCCGAATGCTGCGGAACCTATGAGGAAGTGATTTTTATCGATGCTATTGGGAAACAGATTCCGCCGCAAAATCTCAAAAAAACCAGGGCAGGAATATATCGAACAAACCGTTATGGCTACAAACGATTGTTGATGGCAACGAACTATCGAACAGAAACCAATAATGGCATTTTTGCTACGGCTCCGTAATGTGGCGCTGTTGCGACAAAAGCTATTATGTCGAGATGTTGCTCGATTTCTTTAATTTGGCCAATAGCCTGAATCGGGTTTGTAAGTGATGGTGCCAGTTTTCTGACAGAGCTATTTCTTAATTCACATAGCAATGCGGCTGCGCTTATAAAAAATGACTATTTCCGGGGACCGATTATCAGCGATGCGATATGAGCAATGAAGTGGCAAATATTTTGGTGGTGGATGATGAGCGAGGGATTCGCGAAGGTTGCCGGCGCATTCTGGCTGCTGAGGGATATCTTGTCGACCAGGCCGAGGACGGCAAACAGGGTTTGGCGTTGCTGCAGCAAAAAACGTATGACCTCATGTTGGTGGATTTAATGATGCCCGTAATGGGCGGACTGGAATTGATGGACGCCATTCAGCAGCAACACTTGGATGTTCTGGTGATTGTTATCACCGGCTATGCCACGATCGAAACCGCAGTGGAGGCAATGAAGCATGGAGCGTATGATTATATTCCGAAACCATTTTCGCCCGATCAATTGCTGGCAGTGGTCAATCGGGGGCTGGAGCGACAACGGCTGCGACGGCAAACCCAACATCTGCTGGAAGAGCGGGATCGACGCTTGCTGGAAATTGTCAATGAAAAATCCAAGCTCCTGACCATTGTTAACTCCATGGCCGACGGGGTGCTGGTGATCAATCGGGAACTGCAACTGGTTCTGTGGAACCCGATGGCTCTGAAAATGCTCAACCTGTCGCAGCAACCCGAGCATGGCCAGCACATTCAGCAGATTTTACCTCAGCCGGAATTGGTGCAATTGATTTTGCAAGCAACGGCGCCGGATGCTTCAAAATACACGACCATTTCAGAAGAGATTGAAATGGCAGCACCCACACCGCATACGTTGATGGCTAATATCTCTGTGGTCCGGGACGACAATGGGGATCAATTGGGCGTGGTTTCGATTTTGCGCGATATCACCAGCCTCAAGGAGATCGATCGGCTGAAGTCCCAGTTTGTCTCTATGGTCGCGCATGAATTACGCGCGCCATTATCGGCGATCGAGGGATTCTTGAGCGCCTATTTGAGTGGCGCCGCTGGCAGCAATGCGGAATTCAATCGGCAGATGCTGGAACGTGCCAAACAGCGTGCCCATGCTCTGCTGGAATTGGTAAACGACTTATTGCAGATTGCCCGTTTGGAGTCCCAGCGGGTTGTCCGGAAAAAAGAATTGTTGGACATCGGCCAGATTATTGGGAGCGTGATTGGGTTGTTTGAAATGCAGGCAAGGGAGCGAGGAATTAAACTCAAATTAGACCTGCCTCCTTCATGCCCGCCGCTGGAGGCCGATCGCTCGGAAATGGAACAATTGTTCTCAAACTTGGTATCCAACGCCATCAAATATAATGTGGATCAGGGAACGGTGACGATTCATCTGGAGGCGAATAATGATTGCTTAAAAATTGAAGTCTCCGACAGTGGTATTGGCATCGATGAAGCCGATGTGCCACACATTTTCGATGATTTTTATCGCGTCAACCGACCAGAAACCCGCTACATCACTGGAACTGGCCTGGGCCTTTCCATCGTGAAAAAGATTGTGGAATCGCATTTTGGGAGAATCGACGTGCAAAGCCGATTAAACCAGGGAACCACCTTCGTGATCAAGTTTCCTTTGCGGGGAATCAGGTCGTGTAGCTAATTTTTAGCAGTCAAGTTGCCAATCTAAGGCAAAACCTGGTTCAGGGAATTGGAAAACATTTGTCAAGGACGATCTTGCCATTCATTTGATTGCTTCGGAAAGCCAATCAATTGGATGTCTATCAGGTGTTCGAATTTTGCAGGGAGCTGTGTTTCAATCAGTATGTCGTTGGGATCAGGTTGTTAGCAAGGTCTGACTTTTTATTCAAAAAGACTTTGATAAATCAATTCAAGTGAGAGGAAAAATGGTACATCATTATAAGATCAATGAAATCGTTGAACGCAGGCAATTAGCACCGGGGCTGACATGGTTCAAATTGTATGCTCCTGACATCGCCAAGCGTGTCAAAGCCGGGCAATTTGTGGTATTACGGGCGGATGATTATGCCGAACGCATTCCGCTCACCGTAGCTGATCATGATAGCGAGCAAGGAACCATCACCGTTATTTTTCAAGTGGTAGGCACCTCCACCCGCAAGCTCGATAAATTCCAGCAAGGTGAGGCGATTTTGGATGTGGTGGGTCCATTGGGCAAAGCCAGTCATATCGAAAAATTTGGGACTGTCGTCTGCATCGGCGGCGGAGTGGGCATTGCGCCGGTTCTTCCTATTGCAAAGGCTTTACACGAAGCAGGCAATAAAGTAATTTCAATCATCGGTGCCAGGACCAAAGAGGTGTTGATTCTGGAATCGGAAATGAGGGCGGTCAGCGATCAACTATTTGTGACCACCGATGACGGCACCTATGGCCGCCATGGTTTTGTTACTAATGAGCTAAAACAATTAATCCAGCAACAAATTCCGATTCATGAGGTCATTGCCATTGGCCCAGTGATCATGATGAAAGCAGTGGCTGAAGTCACCCGCCCGCATCAGATCAAAACCATCGTCAGTCTCAATTCCATCATGGTGGATGGCACTGGCATGTGCGGCGGGTGCCGTGCAACAATCGGCGAAGAGGTGAAATTCGTCTGTGTGGATGGTCCCGAGTTTGATGCCCATCAGGTGAAGTTCGATGAATTGCTGCTGCGCCAAAAAATGTATGAACGAGAGGAGCGTCGGGCATTGTGGCACCACCAATGCAAGCTATGGGAGGAGGAAGAGGCGCTGCGCAAGGTGAAGGTACGCGAGCCCATGCCCATGCAAGCGCCAAAAATCCGAATTCAAAATTTCGATGAGGTGGCGCTGGGCTATTCCCGCGAGCAGGCTCGCCGCGAAGCCTCTCGCTGTTTGCAGTGCAAAAAAAGACCTTGCGTCGATGGTTGTCCGGTGGGGATCGAGATTCCGGATTTCATTGCCCGGATTAGAGAAGGCGATTTTATGGGGGCGATTCATAAGATCAAAGAGAAGAACAATCTGCCAGCCATCTGCGGACGAGTCTGTCCCCAGGAGGAACAATGCGAGAAGGTCTGTGTCCTGCAGAAAAAAGGCCAGCCAATCGCCATTGGCCGCCTGGAGCGTTTTGCTGCGGATTATGAGTTTTCGCAGGGTGACATTCGGGTGCCTGCCATCCCCCCGCGAACGGGCAAGAGGGTGGCAGTGATTGGTGCGGGACCTGCCGGCCTGACCGTTGCTGGCGATCTGGCTAAAATGGGTCATGCGGTGACGGTTTTTGAAGCGTTGCACAAAGCCGGGGGGGTATTGGTCTATGGCATCCCCGAATTCCGACTACCCAAAAGTATCGTCCAGGTAGAAGTCGATTATGTCCGTCAATTGGGGGCTGAAATCAAGACCAATGTCATCATTGGTCAAACCATGTCAGTGGATGAATTATTGAATAGCGGCTATGATGCTGTGTTCATCGGAACTGGCGCCGGGCTGCCCTATTTTTTGGGTATCCCTGGGGAAAATTTGAATGGCGTTTATTCAGCTAACGAATTTCTCACTCGAAACAATTTAATGAAATCCTATCTCTTTCCGGAGTACGATACTCCGATCCGAGTCGCCGATCGCGTAGCGGTTGTCGGCGGTGGGAATGTGGCCATGGATGCCGCCCGTGTGGCCAAACGACTGGGCGCCGACCATGTCTACCTGGTTTATCGCCGCTCCCGTACGGAAATGCCAGCCCGCGCCGAGGAGGTTGTCAACGCGGAGGAGGAAGGGATCGAGTTGCGGCTGTTGACCAATCCCGTTCGCATTATTGGCGATGAAAATGGCTGGGTCAAAGGAATCGAATGCATCCGCATGGAATTGGGTGAGCCGGATGCTTCAGGCCGCCGCAAGCCAATTCCGGTCCCGGGCTCGGAATTCGTGCTCGAAGTTGAAGTAGTGATTTCGGCCATCGGCCAGGGACCCAATCCATTATTAACGAAAAACACCACTGATCTGCAATTGACCAAGTGGGGCAATATTATCGCTGACCCCGAGACTGGAAAAACGAGCAAGAAAGGCGTTTTTGCTGGCGGTGATATTGTGACCGGTGCAGCTACCGTGATTTTGGCAATGGGTGCCGGCAAAAAAGCAGCCGTGGCCATTGATCAGTATCTAAAAGACGGAAAATGGTAAGCCGGCAGCTCGGGCAGCCGGCATTGCATCACCCGATTTTTATCCCAGGCTTTGGAGGTCATTCGATGCCTCAACCATTTCAATGGCGTAGATGCGCCCAGAATCCGATTCTTCCCGCTCGACCGGGCACCTGGATGGAGGCGCAAACGGCCAATCCCGATTTGCTGGACTTGGGCGACCAATTTTATTTATATTTTCGAGGCCAGCAGGGTGGCCATGACCGCATCGGGCTTGCGACCATCGACAAGAGTCAATTCGATGGGAAGACGTGGCATATCCTGCCTGAGCCGGTCATCGATGTAGGAGCTCTGGGCGAACCCGATGCGATCCATGTGCTCGATCCCGCTACCGTTCGAGTCAATGGAACAGTTTTTCTCTATTATTCTGCAGTCTGTCCCACCTGCGACCGATCCATCTGCCTGGCCACTTCTGATGATGGGATTCATTTTAAAAAATATGAGAACAATCCTGTCGTCATTGGTGGCGGACCGGAAATTGTGGTCAAAGATGGCCTTTTTTACCTGTATTATTGGCAGCCGGGCCGCCAGGGTCGGGGCTTTGAAATTCACCTGGCTACTTCTCTGGATGGTTTTCGGTTTGAAAAATACTCACCCGCTCCGGTGCTTCCGACCGGACCTGAAGGCAGTTGGGATTGCCATACCGTAGAAACGCCGCGCATTTTTAGAGAGGGCAAGCGATACTACATGATCTACTGTGGTTCTGACCGTTACGACGATTATCCCGCACATGCAGGTCTGGCCACTTCCGAAGATTTGATTCACTGGGAAAAATACCATGGCAACCCGATCTTTGCACGAGGCGAAGCTGGTGAATGGGATGAAGGCGCCATCTGGTTCACAACAGTGGAAAAGATCAACGGCATTTATTATCTCTGGTATGAGGGCTATGGTGGCGGTTCAGCTCGCTGGGAAGCCTATGGTAGTTATCTCAACGGGGGAAAATCGCAAGTGGGATTGGCAACGCTGGAGGCGGATTATTTTTTCGTCGCTCATAATTAATATCACTCGATTGGGGTAAATGAAATGATGGCTATGGCGATTGAATGATTATGTTACTCAGAAGCTTTCCGCCGATCAGCTCCGCCAGGTTTATAAAATAGCGTCCCCTCGTATTCAGCCATATTTGTTAACAGAAATGGCTTTTGTGCCTTCAACTTTCAAGCCAAATGATAAGGATCTGGCATTGGGCTATGGCCATGGCCGAGTGGTCGAATGCATCGCCTGGAGAGCACACGCCATTTTTGGAATTAATACCTCGCTGGCCAGCCTCAAAATGGCTCGCGATTTTTTAAGCCTTTCAAATTCTGTCAAACTTTTTGCCATGACTGCCATTAAGCTTGGTTTTCGCGATCAGCAGTCTGATGGGATTATCTGTATTCAAAATGGCATTTCCGCGTTTAAAGTTGATCATCGCCAATTCATTCATGAAGCACTGAAATTTATGCATCCTGGTGGTATCATTCCCTTGCCAGCTATTCTGAGAAAATTTGGGAGTAGCAATTCCCATGGTTTCGGCAACGAGCCAATGCTGGATTTATCGGTAAGATCAATGGAGAAAAAGCCGGCGATAGAAATAATAATTTGAAATGATGGCCATTGAGCGACGACTTTTAGCAGCAGCGATTTATATTGCTTGACCTCAAAATTGGCTATTGAACCAATCATAATAGAAATCGATGATTCGAATATTTTTTATGAAATCCGGATGCAGTTCGAGTGATGATCCAAAAATTTTTTATTGAAAATTAAACTTTCATTGCCTATATTTAACTGGATATTTGAATGACCCATTACTAAAAGGATGTCATGCTATTAAGGATGCCATTGCTCCAAGCTTGATTAAACAAGCCAGTTGCATTACCAAATCAAAGCTTTATTCCGGTTGTAATAGTATGTTTATAGATCTGATTATTCTACCCTCCTTTTCGGGACGGAATTTTGTTTATTCAACCAGTCAGTTTTAATGGTAGCTAAATTCGCTCTATTGAATTTTTTTTGCTTTAATGTTAGGAGAAATCATGTACCAACGCATCAAATATGATTTCCGACAGGAAATCATCAAGATCAAAGAAGCCGGACTGTTCAAAGAAGAACGGATTATTTTATCGGACCAAAAACCGAATATCAGTGTTTCCTTCCCGGCAGGATCGGAAGCCAGAGAGGTGTTGAATTTTTGTGCCAACAATTACCTTGGCCTGGCCAACCATCCCGAACTCATTGAAGCGGCCCATCAGACTTTAGATAAATATGGTCTGGGCCTGGCATCGGTGCGGTTCATTTGCGGTACACAAGAATTGCATAAAAAATTGGAAAAGAGAATTTCGGAATTTTATGAAACCGAAGATACGATTCTCTACTCATCATGCTGGGATGCTAATGGCGGAGTGTTCGAGAGCTTGCTGGGCGCAGAAGATGCCATCGTAACGGATGCTCTGAATCACGCTAGCATCATCGACGGCATTCGCTTGTGCAAAGCCAAGCGATTTATCTATGATCACTCGAATATGCAATCGCTGGAAGAGATGCTCAAAAAGGCCCGCGAAGGCATGGACATTTGGGATGGGCCTGGTCTGGGCCGCGAACCGGTGCCAGCAAGAAACATCATTATTGTCACTGACGGGGTGTTCTCGATGGATGGAGATATTGCTAATTTGCAGGAGATCGTTCGGCTGGCCAGCGAATATGATGCTTTGGTTATGGTCGATGATTCCCATGCGACCGGTTTTTTCGGCAAAACCGGACGCGGCTCAATTGAATATTGTGGCGTCCTTGGTAAGGTGGATATAATTACGTCAACATTGGGCAAAGCCATGGGCGGCGCTTCGGGTGGTTTTACCACTGGCCGGAAGGAGATAATTGAAATTTTGCGGCAGAAATCGCGACCATACCTTTTCTCCAATACCGTCGCTCCAGTCATCGTTGGCGCGTCGCTGGCTGCTTTTGATCTAATCATGAAAAGCGATGATCTGCGGCTCAAGCTGATGGAAAATACCGCCTATTTCCGACAGCAGATGACCAAACTGGGTTTCGACATCAATCCTGGCGTCCACCCCATCGTGCCGATTCTGTTGCGCAAATTCGAAAACGATGCCCAGCTCTCTCAAATGATGGCCAGGGACCTCTATGAAGAGGGAATTTACGTTATTGGATTTTTCTTCCCAGTGGTACCAAGGGGTCAATCCCGAATTCGGGTGCAAATTTCCGCTGCTCATACTCGGGAACAGATCGATAAGGCGATCGCTGCGTTTGAGAAGGTGGGGCGTAAGCACGGAGTGATTTAGGTCAATCGGCAGCCACCTTTGAATTTTCTATTATCCAAGACGAGGTATCGAATCAAAGGAGCCCAATGAAACCACAGCTATTGGCATTATTCACAGCTATCGCCTGGGGGGTTGGTAGCTATTTTGAAAAGAAAGGATTGTTGATGGGCAATCTTTCGCCACAGGTGGGAATAACTATTCGTACCTTTGTGGCGCTGATCATTTTATCGCTGGTCAGTTATCCGCAGTGGAAAACGATTCCCAACGCTGGTCCGAAAGCGCTATTGTATCTGGTTATCGGCGGAGGTGTGTTGGCTGGTTCGGTCGGTTTGCTGTTGTTTTATATGGCTATCAAAGGTGCACCGCTCAGTCGCGTGCTGCCGATCGCTTTTACCTCTCCCCTTTTTGGAGCCCTGTTGGGATTTGTTTTGGCCAGTGAACCGATTACCATCAAAACAGTTCTGGGAATTTTGCTAACCGTTGGGGGCATTGTATTGTTAACCGTAGGATAGAACGATGATCATTTTCGAACAAAAAAGGCTTGGCACAGTTGTCACCGTCGCTCTGGTGCTACTGGCGATTGTTCAAGTCATGTATTATTCTCCAATCCTGCCGGATCGTATTGCGTCGCATTACAACTTGATGCTCCAGCCAGATCGATGGGCAGACAAGAACAGTATGCTGATTTCGAACATTGCAGTAGTCCTGATTATGGCATTGCTGTTTCAGTCCCTAAGCTGGCTCGTTTATAAGCTGCCGCCTTCAACCATCAACTTGCCGCACAAAACCTATTGGCTGGCGGCGGAACGCAAAAAGCAAACATTGGACTCGATAGCCAGCTTCCTTATCTGGCTGAGCAATGTAACCCTCCTACTTATCACCGTGGTGTTTAATCTGGTCTATCAAGCGAACATCTCATCGGGCAAATTCACCCATAATTTTTGGTTCGCTATTGCCATCTATTTTCTAACGGTCACATATATGATCTATCATCTTTTTAAGCGATTTCAGAAGGTTCCACCAGGATTTTCAAATACAAACCGTTCGTGAATGAGATATTAGAGCCCATGATTACAGGTTCAAAGCGATGAGTATTTGCTGCATTGATTGAAATTGTGATTCATATATTTTCCTTTGTATGTTCTATCCTTAATCTGAAATGGTTTTAGTATTTGCCATCATGTTATGCCTACGAATGCAAGCATCACTCTGTCGGTAAGATTCCTGCATTCGCATGAATGACAGTACGTGAATGGAAATCCGAGAACCAATTCGTCATTAGCATAGAAACCACTCCACAGTCAGATAAAATCCAAAATAAAAAATATTGCTTGACAATTTTGTATTAATTTGATAAAATAAAAAACCAAAATTGAGTTCAACAGGTTAAGCCATTTTTTCATGGAGAAAGGGAAAATGGTATTTATGCATTCCCCCAAAAGCATTTTTTTCATGAGCTGCGTGATCTGCATTTTCATGGGCGTTTTATCGTGTAACAATCGTACGGACTCTAAAAAGCAGCGCCAAACTGTTATCACCGAAGTCACCATCCCCGTTCAGGGCATGACCTGCGGCAGTTGTGAGCATCATATCGAGACGGAGGTCATTCGCAAGGCAGGGGTCATCGAAATCAAGGCGGATCACCAGAAGGCTATTGCCCATGTGAAGTACGATAGCAGCAAAATTTCGCTGGATCAACTGGTGGCGGCGATCAATGAGACGGGGTATAAGGCCAGTATGCCAGTTGCCAGTGATCAGTAATCAGTCTTCAGTCAGCAGTCTTCAGTCGGCAGTATGCAGGTGGCTGGGTGGTAAATTCTATTTTTGCGGATGCTTTAATACCCATTAATCCCGCTATTGGCCAACTGTCAGATTCCCTAAATTGGAATTCAGAAAAATTAATTC
>JAPDQM010000023.1:0-45493 GCA_034505795.1 Candidatus Zhuqueibacterota bacterium | reverse complement strand
GTCAGAAACATACAATCCGTCAGTTGAGATTCCGAATGACCAATTCTTCACTCCCCAAAGGATGATCCAGCCCAAATTGGCAACGAAAGTCGCCCCGGAGGATGGCTTTTTTGCGTTGGGAGTGATACCCCTTATTCACCCGTGCGCCATCCTGATGATGCGGAGGGTGATATAAATGCAATGGGAATTCATCACAAAATGGATTTTTCCCGCGGAGGCCAGCCGCATACAATCGGCGCCCCAGATCATCATCCTCATTGCCCCAACCCTGGTAATTTTCATCGTAACCGTTGATCGCCACGAAGTCCTCGCGATTGATGGCTACTGCTCCTCCCCGCAGTTTCGGCCCGCTGCGCCGCAAATGCAATGCTCGAAGAAAGCGGTAAAAATTGTCTTTATAATATTGCCTTTTGATTTTGCGCCTTTGGGCTTCGGTCACAATTCCCTGCCATTGCCCTCGCTCAATGGCTTCAGGTGTCAGCAAGCGGCTCTGGTCAGCGGTCAATCGCACCGGCAAGGCGACACAAAATTGGCGCTCCCGGCGATACTTCAGACAAATCTCCAGAAAGGATCGATTCAGGACGATATCCTGGTCGATAAAAATCAAATAATCGCCGCTAGCCTGTTTTGAGCCATTATTACGGCACTTTGCCAGCCGAAAACCTTGATGTTTCTGGCTGACAAACTTCACCGGATACGGCAGGCTCCGGACAAGTGGATCGATAGCGGCAATAATATCCTCATCTGATCCATCATCGCTTAAAATCAGCTCTCCAGGAGCCAGCGATTGGTGTTTTAATGACACCAATGACTTCGCTAATAAATAGCTACGATTATAAACCGCGATAATGACCGAAAGCTTCAAATGCCTACTCCTTCCGTATGGCGGCTGCACCTCGGCGGCCAGGCCAGATCAAATGAGGCCAAATCATTGGCGGCAAATGCGACCATATCTTTCCATCGCGATACCAACGGTAACCGATCTCCGAGACCAAAAATTGCAATCCCCGCAGCCATGCTGCTTTGCCAAACGGCCACCAGGGCTGATTTTTGTTCCGCTTTCTCAGACGAACCAGGTGTTGAATGTAACAGCGCGCCAGTATTTTTCGGTCGGATTTATTTCCTTCCACTGCTTGATAGAAATGGCTCAAGGCGTAGATCAAAGTCTCGATTCCGGCCCGAAAATCCATTTCACCCTTTGCCGGTCGTTTGGTATTGTAGAAAACCGCCGCCGCCACATTCAGATCGACACTCTGGCCAATTTGCCACTGAATCGACCGTTGCACCAGTTCGATGTAGTATCGCTCGCGTTCTTCGGAGGCGACATATTTGGTCACACTGGCCCGATGCGATCGCCAGAGGCTGACAACTTCTGGTATCGCGGCAAATTTTCCGACCCGCAGCAGTTTGGTATATAGGTCCAGGTCTTCGCCATGAAAATAGTAGCGGTCGTAGGCCCCGTTATCGACAGCAGGCTGCCGACGATACATGACCGTGGAATGGATCAAACAATTGCCGAAGGTGAGCCACCAGCGAATGCTGAGATCGTCACGGGGCACCTTTTTCCGGCGCTTAATTATTTTTCCTTCGGCATCGATAATACCATAATTACCTGCCACCAGCACCGTTTCGAGATGCGAATCTAACCATGCAACCTGCCTTTCCAAGCGCTCCGGTAGCGCCACATCATCCGAATCCAATATCGCCACATATTCACCTTCCGCAGCTCGCAGCCCCAGATGCTTGGTGTTGGTCACGCCCTCATTTTTTTCGGTGCTGATCACTCGAATGCGTGCATCACTTCGGGAATATTCTTGAGCAATTTTCAGGCTATGATCATTAGAACAATCATCGACCACCAGCACTTCGAAGTCCGCATAAGTCTGATGTAGCAGGCTATCCAGACAGGCTGGCAGGAAGCGAGCATTGTTGTAGCTGCCCACAATCACACTTACTTTTGGCGACATATCAAACCTGCAGCAGTTCGTAATTGCGGAACCCCCCAATCTGCCGCCCACCATTCAGGTGTTGTTCGACCCAGGACAATAGCCGGTATTTTAATCGCTCATGTTTATGCAACGCTCGATAGGGATTGGGACGACCCGAATATTGCAGCCTGTCCTGCCAATCCATTTGAGCAATCCGTTGTTGCATCACCTGCGGATGCGTACCGCTGAAAACCGCCAGTCGATTTAATGGACCATAGTCAAATTCCCTCGGCACTTTCTCATAATATTCCTGAGCGCGTTTCAATCCCCAATGCACCGTATCCAATGCGCGGCGCTTATTTTGCATCAACTGTGGCGGTCGCACCCAACCATAATGATAAATTTCCGCCGCCACCCTGGCGACCTTTAGTTTGTAATGCCCGCGTTCCTGACGCGGATTGTCGTAATAATCGAATCGTCGAAATGATTGGGCACTCTGCCAGGAATAAATATCCGGCCGATTGCGGATGATGCGAATCTCGAATGGATACCAGCCATGTCCAGCATGGTAATGGTCATAATCCCCCCAAAAATGCTTGTAGCCGAATAACAGTCCTTCGACCTGCGTCTGGTTTAGCAGTTCCTCGCAGCGTGCTTGAATGGTTGACAAATACTTTTCATGCACCACTTCATCAGCCTGCAAATAAAACAGCCAGTCGCCGCTGCACGCCGCTTTCGCAATATTGGTCTGAATGGCGTTGATCACACCTTTCTTGAAATATTGCTCCTCCCAAACCGTGTCAATAATCTTAATTTTGGGATCTCCGATCTCAGCGATCTGATCCCGGGTGGCATCATCGGGGTCACCTTGACCCACCGCGACGACGAACTCATCCACTATCGGCAGGATTGACCGGATCGATTCCACCACCGGATAGTATAATTTGATCCCGTTTCGCACGAACGAGAAACCACTGATCCTCATACCAGCAACTTCTTTCCCTTAAAACAGCCATCGCTCGACTCAAATGTTTAAGAGGCTTCGACAGAGACGGCTCACAAGCCATCGATCGCTGTAATTTTGGTTTATTGAGCGATTTCCGAGCCGACATTTCGCTATTGGTTATTGAATGCCGCGCCGCTGATTATCGTCGGCATAGGCTACGCTTAAAGCGACCTTTAATTTAGAACAATTCACCAAAAAAGCAAGAGATTTTTCATCGGTCAAGCAGGACCTCAGCGATCTGTCATGGAATGGGAAAGGGGATATAAAGCTTGACAGGAGCACTTGCGAGTTTGCCTATCATCAGTTCTGGCCATTAGCAGTGAGGAAATCGCCAACCAGTGGAATTTTGCCTTCGCAACGAGTAGAAATCTAACTATTGATCTTCAGACGGTTTCTGGGAAGGGCGCTGTTGGTCATCAAATTGTAGCCGGTACAGCACCTGATACCGAGCACAGCTTTGCAGCAGTTCCTCATGTCGGCCAACGCCCACAATTCTACCCCGATCCAGTACGACGATTTTGTCAGCCGATAGCACGGTTGAAAGCCGATGCGCGATTACCAGGACGGTTCGGTGTTGGGTCGCCTGATCGATGGCCTGCTGCACCTTCTGTTCTGATTCGGTATCCAGCGAACTGGTAGCCTCATCGAAAATCAAGATCGGGGGATCGCCGATGATGGCTCTGGCGATGCAAAGGCGCTGCTTCTGACCGCCCGATAAATTGGCGCCTTTTTGATATAACGCTTCATTATATTGATGCGGCAGCTTTTCGATGAATTCATCGGCATAGCTGATGCGCGCCGCTTGTCGAATCATGTCGTCTGACACCTCGGATAACGAACCATAGCGGATATTATTGGCAATGGTATCGCTAAAAAGAATCGAGTCTTGAGTAACAGTTCCAAACAGTAAGCGCAAATCTTTCAGGTCAATTTCCTTGATGTTTATTCCATCGATCAAAATTTCGCCGGCAGTTACATCGTACATCCGGGGCAGCAGATTGATGAGCGTGGTTTTGCCGGAGCCGCTGCTGCCGACGAATGCCACCTTTTCGCCTTTGTTGATTTCCAGCGAGATATTTTCCAGCACCTGGCTCTCGTTGTTATATGAAAAACTCACGTTCTTTAGAACGATTTGATTATCGAAACTCTTTTTGGGCAGCGGATGCTCGCTATTTTTCAGCTCCGAGGGCTGATTGAGAACCATTAAAATTCGATCCAGCGACACCCGGGCTTTTTTTATGTCGGCGTAGGCTTTGGTCAATTCCTTGATGGGATGCTGCATCGAAAAAATCGCAAATAGAAATGCGGTAAAATTGCCCAATCCAAATTGGGCATTGGGGGATAGAATGAGATGTCCCCCTAACAAAATAATGATGACGGCCGTTAGGGTGCCGATCAATTCCGACAATGGCAAATTGATGCCAGCATAGATCACCGATTTGCGCCAGAAAACAAAATACTTCCGATTGATCTGCTTGAACTTTTCCAGTTCCAATTCTTCCCGCGAAAAGGCTTTGACTATCCTCATGTTATTGAATACCTCTTCGATATTCGAAAACATGTCGGAGAACTTGGCCTGGATTCGCCGAGCGTATTTTTTGACTTTCCGGCCAATGAGGCTGAGCAGCACCGAGAAAATGGGCAGAATGATCAGGCTGGCCAGAAACAGCTTCAGGTTGATGGAAATCGCGATACCCGCATAGACCAACAATAACACCGAATCACGGATCATGTTAAATATGGGAAAGATCAATTGGTCGTTCACGATATCCACATCCGAAACCATGCGGACGATGGCATCACCAATCTTGTTCACATGGAAAAAGGCCAATGACTGCCGCAGATATTTTTCAAACATCAAATTGCGGATCCCCAGAATGGTTTTGCCTCGCAGGTTGGCAAACATGACTTTGTTGACAAAAAAGAACAGATTTTTAATCAACGTAATCACCACCAGGGTGATGCAAATGATGTACAGTAACAACAACGGATCTGTGGCGGCAAATATTGAATTGATCCCTTCTTTCAGCGGCTTATAGGTCTCGCGCTCGAAAAAGGAAGTCAAATGTTGAACGGCAGCCAGGAACTGGCCGAACAATTGTTTGAGTGCCACAAAAAATTCACTCGCGCGATTATATACGGCTTCGCCAGTTCGGGGTTTGAATACAAAATTGAACAGCGGTATCACCATGGTGATGCTGACCCCACTCAATAGGGCATAGCCGAACATGAATATAAACCCCACCACAAGGTAGCCCCAGTGGCGGAGCATAATTTTAAACAATCGCCACAGATTTTTCATCAGGAATCCTTGGTTGTGTTTTCCAGCGACGATGCATCCAGAACCACTGTTCAGGATACTCGCGAATGTAGTGCTCCAGGATGCGATTATAAGCTGTCAAAAACTGAGTGACACCGGTCTCATCATCCGGGAATTGATCGATCTCGGGAAATTTTTCTAATCGAACCACAATCGAGCCATTGGGTTGTCGTATGGCAAAGGCCATTACCACTGGCACACGATGTTTGATAGCAATCAATGCTGGCCCGCGATTGGTCGATGCCAGGCGCCCGAGGAACGGCAGGAATTCACCATTTCGCCCCGCATCCTGATCCATTACAATGAGCACCAGCTCTTTCTGCCGCAGCGCCATGAGCACACCCTTGGCTGCCCCGCCCTTCACTTTCAATGGCACCATGCCCAGATTGAGACGCACCTCTTTGATTAGCCGGTCAACAGCCTTATTTTTTTGTTCTTTGAACACACAATGCAACGCCGCGCCGACATTCGCCAGTCGGGCCGCCAGATATTCCCAGTTCCCAAAGTGACCCGAGAGAATCAATACCCCACGATTACGCAACATCAGTTCCTGCAAATGAGCCGGATTTTCAATTGGGATCTGATTCACAATGCTTTCTCGGGTCATTTGCGGCAAATGGGCAAATTCCAGCAGCATACGGCCGAAATGGCGGTAATTGCGCTGCAAAATTGCCTTAAGTTCGCCATCTTTTTTTTCATTACCCAATGCATGTTTCAGGTTCGCCAACGCTACCTTTTTCCGAATGCGGATCACATAGTAGAATAGATCGCCGATTCGGTCACCCAGCGCCATAGCCAATCGAAATGGCAAAATTTTGGCGACCCAGGCAACCACCTTGGTCAGGGCATATTCGAGTCGGTATTGGACCATGGTTCTGCGAGTTCTTCCTCCTCCTGCCAGCTTTCCATCAACCGTCGATTGCGACGACGGATGATGATAAATCCAATGACAAACAGCAATAGAATTATCAACCACAGATAGCTATCGATTTCAACCAGGAAATGCCAGCGAAATTTGTGTTTGACATCTGCCAACCATTCATCCTCAAAATCCCAGATGTCCCCCTGCAACACATCCAAAAATGCTTGATCGGCGTCCAGCCCGGCACCAATTTTGTGGATGATATTTTTTACGGCATCGTGACCGTAATTTCGAATCAAGTACTCCACTGCCAGATGGCTTTGTTGATAAGCCAACTGGGCTTTGCTACGATGAAAATCGAGAACTTTGTCGATTTCATCCAGCGGTATCAGCGAGTTGGTAGCCAATGCTTTCGAAACCAGCGTGGTGGCGGTAAACTCCTTTTCGCCGGAATAGTAGATAGCGAGCCCTTCGTTCAACCAGCGAGGGATCGGTTGTCCCTTAGCGGCATGATGCAGCAACAGATGCGTTAATTCATGGACGGCAATCGCCGCATGGTCGGTTTCTGGTGGCATCCAGCGGGGTGATTTCAAAATAATGGTATTGCGCCCTGGTGAAGCCAATCCATCACTCCAGCGAGGAATTCGCTGGCCAGCGAATTGATCATAAATCTGCTGCGAAGGCGTCAGAAAAACGGAAATCGAGTCGCTAATCTGGACATCGAGTTCGTGAGAGAGTCGGCGATAGGCTGCTTGCAGTTGGTCCAAAACACGCTGAGCATTCCGGGCATCATCGTTTTGAAAATAGATCATGAAATTGGCGTCGTTGAGTCGACGCCAGGTGGTGGCGGTTACAGCAGCATTGGCAGACATTGCCAATAGTCGCAGCAAAACCAGCCATATCAAAAAGCGTTGCACCATGAAATCAAATTGGTCTGTTTTGTTGGGCCAGGTGAATGTATTCTCGAATGGTCTCCGCCATCACATCCACGTGCTCTTTGATCTTTTTGCGGGCACAACTTGGATTGATCTGGATGCAATAGGTTCCTTTGCAATAATACGCTCGCTGGCTACACTCTTGCTGTCGCTGATAGTTAGGTGTAGGCGTCATCTTACGGGTGACTTCCTTGCGATCGAAATGCTTGCCCCGGCAGATGATTCCAAATTCAACGGTTTTCTCCCACATGAATTTTTGCAACGCAGCGACAGCGCGATTATCCAGCCGATCGATCAGCGCACTGATCGTGCTGCCATGAAACAAATGAAACAGGAGTTCCAAGCGCTCACTCACTGCAAAGTCTATCACGGATTCCAGCACCATCGCTGTCACATTCCTCCATCGCCCATAATGTTTAATCCAGCCGTTCCAGCAGCATGTTGATCAATAGCACCAGCACCTTTTTCGCATCGGCAGGGGCGGAAATTTGCCCAAAAGTGAAACGGGCATTGGCGGCCAACGCAATGCCATTGGGCTGAAAAAATTTCTCCGGAATCGGAGGGACGGAGCGATCGGCAATGTTAGCGACAACCACGATCGGCATCTCAAATTGCTGAGCAAAATGATCGACCAGCGGCTTGATCGACTCCAGCATGGTCCGGTCATCCCAGTTAAAGATAAAAATGTACCCCAGCATCTTGCGCGAAGCAATATCCCAAAAAAACGACTTGCTCTCGGGATCGATCCTGACACCATACAGATGCAATCCCAACTGGTCATCCACATCAAACCGCCCAAAACAGGTCGTGGGATTTTGTACTTCAATTTTTCCGCAAATAGATCGAATAAAAGTTTCCGGCTCTGTCAGCGTATGGCTGATAATAGCAACTTCCCCAATCCTCACCGCTGTCACCTCCACATGTCGCCCACTTTCAGATTCACAGTTGCCCCTCTCGCTCAACGGCTACATCAATCGTTCTCGAATCATCAGCAGTTCGGCTTTGGTCAAATGGATATTGCCGGTCTCCCGAATGCGATCAAAGCGCCGCCGCAGATAGCGACGCCGATCAGGAAGTTGTCGCCGTTCCACTCTCGGTTGTTCGTTTCCGCCCGGCTGCTGCTGGTCGCTGCGGTCGAAAAAATTCGCCATAATGGCTGCCACCCGGTCGGATGACGATCGAGATTTCGATGCATGTTCTTTGAGCTGGGCTAAATAATTGTCAGTGTATGACAGATAATTCTCGTCCGTCTCCTTCAAATATCCCTTCTTCAGCAAGCTTTTGATCAATTCCAGGGCTTTGATATCGTCCGTATGGCTTTTCTGGATCATCTCATAAATCATGCTCTTCTGATCCACGGTAGCCAGAAGACGCTTCTCATCCTCGCTCAGCCCCTGATAATTGTTCAGCTCGGTCTTCACCACCACGGTATTCAATGATGGAAGATTTTCTTTGATTTGCTCCCATTCATTGATGCGTCGCAACCCGACTGTGATTAGCTCTTTATTCGACTGCTTAATGGTACGCTCACGCTCAATCGCACTCATCTCGACTACAAATGTCCCCACTGTCCAGGTAAACATTCGCAGCAGCGCCTGATCCGGCGGCAAATTATCCAGCGTGGCGTCAATAACTTCCCCATGCTTCAGAAATACCAGGCCGGTCGAGGTATTATGTTTCAATTTTAGCACGGCCGATTTCTTGCCCAGTTCCAGTGTTTGGATCAGATCCACCAGATTCATCTCGGTCAAATTGCCAGAAAAGCCTTTTTCGGGTTGACTTTGATGCTCATTGGTTTCGCTAATCTCGCGCAGCAGCGCTCTCACCCGGGCCATGATCTCTTCGATGGAACAGGGTTTGACAATGTAATCATCAACTCCCAACTCCATGCTTTTGATACGGTCATCGACCCGTTTTTGACCGCTCAAAAAAATGAACGGCACCGATTTCGTGGCAGCCAGAGATCGGACTTCTTTGAAGAGAGCATGACCATTAATCTGTGGTAATTCAACTTCACACAAAATGATATCGGGAACGAGGTGCTGCAGCGCCTCTCGGGCTTTCTGGCTATCATCAAAATAGATCACCTCATAGTCTGCTTTTTCAAATTCGCTCTTCAGTGGCAAAACATAGCTGGTATCATTATCGATCAGCACAACCTTTTTCATTGCAGATTCCTTTATCACTTACTGAGCCATAAGCCACAGCTCAATTGAAGCGATGCCATCAAAGATAATCAGCCTTGCCTTCGCTCGTGGACAAATTGGCATCGCAGGTACAGCTTCATTCAATCAAATTCAAGGCAGTGTTTTCACCTGGCGCAACCGCGCTTGCGGTCATTTCGAAGATTCCAGCGGCCAACCTCACGCCGCTCGCGATCAGGCCGGACTTATAGTTAGCGATGGTTGTTTCCGGTGAACGATCAACTGCTCATTTTACGACATAACCTTGGCTACCAATGAATCCAGCATCTCAGCATTTTTGCGCGGCTTGTCTCGCAGCGGCACCTTGGTAACCAGCGATAACAATTCCCGTATCGTAGCCCGATCCACGGGATCCCATGCAATCAGCGGCACTGTCTCAGCCAATTGCAACTGATAGCGAATCACATCCAGGGAAATGGAATTCTGTTCATGAAAATTCATTACCGCCACCAGATAGGGAATTTCGAATTTGGACCATAACGATTGAATCAAATAGCCGGTATATTCCCAGGTGGCGGGCTGGGAGCAGTCAAACGCAAACAGGCAACCCACAATCTGTCGCCGCAAAGAAGCGATGAAAGGCACAAATTGCTTATCTACGGCCACCGCAATGAGCTGGTATTGAGTAAAACCTTCCGCTCGCACCCGGCCAAAATGGATTTTCAAATCCCCCAGTTCCGCAATCGCACGGGACTCGAAATTGTCATTGGTCAGGATGTCCATCAGTTCGTCTTTGCAATCATCATCAACGCTGATCACCAGAATCTTATTTTTGATGCCGGCTTCCACGGTTACCGCTTTTTTCACATCGGGCTTTTTGATGACTGGCACGTCTGGTTTTTCAACGCCAGCCGGGATTTTCGGTTTCTGTTCGACAATCTTGGGCGGCGCGGCCGGTGGTGCTTCTTCCGTTGGCTGTTTTGGCAGGTCGACAGGCGCTTCAGGCTCAGGTTCAGCTTCAGTTTGCTTATGATCGATCGCGGGTATCCCAAAACGTTCTCGGATTAGTTCCTCATCTATGAAGGTCTGATCGGCATCGAACTCCAGGTCTGCCTCTGGCGGAACCATTGGGATACTGGTATCATCTTGTTCAGCGTATTCTTCCCCCTCCGCAGAAGTTGTTTCCAGCGGCGAAGCTGGGGATGGCTCGTCTGTTTTTTCCTCTGTGGGTATTAAGAGCTGCTTTTTTTCCTTTTCGATGCGTTCAAAGATTGGCTTGATCTCTTTCTCCAACTCATCACGCTTGTCCCGCGGCCCGACTTCAAATATCTCCTCCTCGCTGAGCGTCTCATCGGCGAAAATAGGTTCACCCGGCAGGGCAACTTCTCGAGGCGATTCAGCCGGTATAACCCGAATCGGTTCCGAGATTGGCTCGATTTTTTCGGGCAAGACCGGCTTCTTGGCCGGAGGAATGGTCGGTTTGATAAACCCCTGTTGATAGAGCCGAACAATTCGCTTTAAGGTGATCAGATCATCCAGGCCGCTGTCATCAATAATCTGTTCCACATCCCGCTTCCCGTCCAGCAAATCGATAAAACTCAATACATCGCCAGATACTTTTTTCTTTTCCAGAAGCAATTTGAATGTCGGCGTCACCACAAACGCAGTTCTCGGAGAAGATAGTTGGCTAATCAGCTTCTCCCGAATTTCCAGCCGCTTCAATCCCTGCAATAGCAGCCCAAGATTCGTGGTGGATATTTCATCATTCACATCGATATCACGGAAGACCATATTAAAATAGCCACGATTCCAGGGGAACATCTGATATACCGCCGCTTCTTGCTTAAAATCTCCCAGACTGGCATTTACCACTGCGCCATCGCGGAAATAAACATGTCCCGTACGTCGTCCATTACTTAAGGTGAGGATGCCGGTTTTTCGTTCGACACCAAAGTTCTCAATCAAATCGGCGACACTGAGTTGATCCAGGCGACCCGAAAATTTGACATAGGCATCGAACTGCTCTACCTTTCGGCGCTCCAGCCGCCGGAGAACCATGCGGATATGCGCGATCACCTCTTTCACATGCAGCGGCTTAATCAAATAATCCTTGGCACCAATTTCAAAGGCACGAACGCGCTGCTGGATTTCCCGCTGATTGGTTAAGAAAATCAGCGGAATGGAAGCGGTATTGGGATCGGTCTGCAATCGCTCCAACAATTGATAGCCATTTAATCCCTCGAGATTGACTTCCGTCAAAATGAGTTTCGGTGGTGTTCGCTGGATTTCTTCCCAGGCTTTATTGCCATTGGCCACAGTAATCACCATAAAGCCGGAAGCCTCCAGGTTCTCCTTCAAAATCTGCAAATTTTTGGCATCACCATCGGCCACCAATACCAGCGGATTTGTCATAAGGTCGGCTCTCAATTTCAACAGACTTTCATCGATTAAAATTCAATTTAGATATTTCCAATATAATCAAATTTAAAAACCATGTCAAGCATTTTTTTTGTCGTACACTGGAGAAAATATGCTGGATTACGGGTTGGATTATTTTGTGAGTTAACCGTGCGGCTGAATATTAAATTTATGTCAAGTTAGCGTCCTGGACAAAAACGACAGCAATTCGAGGAGTTAGATGAAAAATTTTTATTCCGCGCCCAGAATACCCCCCGAACAGTTGCTGCATCCCATCCACCTCCTCAGCCCGCCGCTTTCAGATCGTCTATGCATTTCTGGTGGATAAGGATTGAGTAAAAAAAGTGATGAGTGAAGAATAGCGCGCGTTCAGTCGCGATTTCCAATGAACTTCCATGATTCGTATAAGGTCATCAACAGCGATAGCTTATTTGGCCACAGCTTCCATCCCCGGCCGATAAATATAAACCGTGTCCACAATGGTCTTGTAAATAAAAATGCAATCATAGTAGGTGCTGTCAATGTATGAGTTGGCCGCGCGGATCAGCCCATCGGACGTGCCAGCAATGGGCCGCGGATCAAAGCGCAATTGTTGTTCATTGTAATCCCACATCTCGAACTTGACCGTGGAGGAATCCCGTTCCAGCTTGATTTTCATGGGATAGTCCTGATAGTTGCGGCCAAGACTTTTTAGCAAAGAAATGAATATATTATATGCCGGCTTATTCTCGCTGTAGTTGTTAATCACATTGGGATCCATGTTCTGAGCAATGATCTGAAAATTGGCCTGAAACTTCCAATCATTCATGAGCTGTTGCGCTTGCTGCGAAACGAATTCCAGAAAATAAATTTCATCCGAGGGATATGTTTTTACCAGGTCTTTGGGACCAAACCCATTCTTACCAACATCGATAATTTCCATGCGGGTGACCAGTGTTTCGGGAATAAAAAATTCATCCATTAACAACCTGATCAGTTTGCTATCGGTAATGGTCATGATGGGAACGGCTGTCTGCGATACCCGCCCCACGCCGCTGGTCTCCTGTTGCGCCCAGACCAAACCTATTGCAAAAGTTAGTATTATTAAAATCGCAACCACTGCCTTCATAAACCACACTCCCACTCATTGATTTTTTGCTCGATGGCTTTGCTATTGGTAATTAGTTCAGCTCTTATTCCCACTAAAGCGCCAGGCCACGCACCTTCACAACGCATTTTTTTGCTGTCTTCTATTTTTAACTTAGCTATTGATTGCGGGATTGAAAGCACCTAAACCAGCGCGGCAAAAATATCTATTGTCGATTGCAGCTCGCGCTAATCGCGCTGTTTTTCTAATTTGGCCTGATCCCACCATGACAGGAAAACCTGATAAAACTCGGCGGTGGTCCTTTCAGATGCCGGATACTGCGTGGTTCCGAATGAAAAGATCGTTTCATCCGCCTGGCGAGCAACAAAGCCTGTCCGCAAATAATTGCTCTGCTTTTTAAAACCACTATCGATCAACATCGTCGATTGGTCGCCTTCGATCAAGCAAATGCGAATCTCCTTGCTCTTCTCTTTATACAGCAGATATAATTCAAACACCCGATTTTTGCTCTTAAAAACAACCCTGGAGGTCAAATCGCCCTTTTCGTACATCATGAAAGTTCTGGTCACCGCATTGAAATCATGAGGATGACGCCGCATCCACAACATCAATTCGTCTATAATCACTGATAGATCGCGACGCTCATGCGCCTTGTCGTTGCTGATCAATGGGATTTCAATGACGCCAGATTGCGGGATCACCTTGTTCGGATCAATTCCGGGTTGCGTCCGCATTGGGTACCGTTTGCTTTTGCCTGCGGTCTCATGATTGGGTGCAACATCATTCACCGCCACCGTTGGACCAACATTCTTCGGTTCGACAAAGGTTCGTGGCAGCAAATTGGGCGAATGATCCGGAAGAAATTCCCGGGGTGCATCATCAAAATTTGGCAAGTCTGGCGCGCTGGTTGGGACATGATACGCCAGTTCCCGTGGCTGCTTGCGCTCGGGAATGTTTTGCAGCGATCGGTTGGGCTGCTGGTTTAAAATTGTGCTCAAGTCGCTGTTTAGCAGTTCGCTATCCACCACCTCAATTCGGTCATTGGCGGCAGCCTGATTTGAAGCCGCATTATTCGAATGGGTCACGGGTGCTGGGACCTGATGCTTTTTTAATAATCGAGCTTGCTCTGGAATATATCGCGTCCAGTCGATTTTCTTATAAGTTTCAGCCAACTGCACATTTAAATGAGGCACACGGGTGTTTTTTAGAAATAGATACAACAAAATAAAAAATAAAATAACCAGCAGTTCGGAAATCCGGCGATAATTTTTAATTCGCTGCTCCAGTTCTTCAGAATGCCATTTTTCCAATATCCAATCCATACTGATCTCTTCGGTTATGGTAAGTCTACCTGCGGATAAGTTAGATTCTTTTGGATGCCATGTTGTTCGCAAATATCCATCACATCCACGGTCCATTGAATCGGCGAATCAAGACCTGGCTCGATGAGCAATACCAATTCTTCAGAATTCTGACGATGCTTTTCATTAAGCGTAACCAAATATGGCGATAGCTTCTCGATGCTTTCAAAGGTATTTGATTGATCCTGACTGTCGATGACTTCAAATTGGTGATCATTATTGATGATCAGATAGACAAACGCCTGCCGATTATTTCTCAGCCCGCTCTCCTGGGCAGAAGGCAATTTAATCTGGCTTTTGATATCGATGTCTGTAATACCAATAAAACCGAATAAGGTTATCAACGCCACATCAATCAAACGAAAAATGATTCCAGTTCTGAACATGCAGTTCATCCTCTGTGTTTATTCTGGCCCCGCCAGCCGTCATTGCTCGGGCGGCACCAATCTTTCGAACCCAGTTCAACAATTTACTATCAATCTCCCTGGCAGCAATTGAATCACGATTAACAAACCTTCAACTCGCATCCCGTCCTGGCATTATGCTGGAGCGCTCAGCAAGGCATTGCCTCATCAACCATCCCAACGTATTCAATCAATTCTTTATCCACTTGAGGTCGCAGCTACTGACTCGTACATCGCTGATGATGTTGCGCCACTTGAAGGTGCAACTGCCAATCGGCTCACTTGCCCCCCTTCAAAATAATTTCAACCCCCTTTGGGATTTTCAAATAGTCACAAAAATTGGCCACAGCCAGTGTATATTTGATGGGAGTATTCCAGTTCGACCGAATGCGCACGCGCGTGTCGATATTTTCGCTTCTATTCTCCTGGAGCTTAGTTGTAATGTAATATTTCAGATTATTGAAATCAGAAATAATCTCTGATTCATTTTCCACCAGGAATTTTCCCTCGGCGGTGATCCCAATAATCACAAGGTTTTCTCGATCAGGAAAAGAATACAACATCTGCTTGCTTTGCGGCAACTGGATGACACTGGTGCTGCTGATTTCACTAATGGAAATAAATCCAAACAGCAAAATCAGCACAATGTCAATTAATCGAATGATAAGCCCGCTCTGTCCCATAATATTCGAAATCCTTTATACTCCATTTTCCTCATTGGTCAACCGCCAAACATTTTCCCCTGGGTTGAACGTTCGATCATGAATAGCAGCAACGCCAGCGAATCGCATCGCGGGGTCGTCCCTCATCAGCCGACCGGCTACAGCGCCGGTTTTCCGTCGCCGAATACTGAATTCACCTGCCCGCACTCGCTTTAACCTTGACCCAGCGCTTCAAATTCCAGTTTGCCCTTTTTAATCCCCTTGGCACTCGCCCGGACCGAATTAAAGCCGGGTTCGCTATCCAGCGTAAAATAGGCTTCAGCGATGCCCTTATCATCGGTTTTAGTAATAAAAATGCTCTTCTTCTCAGGAAAAAATCCTTTGCCTTTGATGACCTTGTAAGTTATCGGGCAATCTGGTACCGGATTGCCAAATTTATCTACCACTTTCACCACAAACGGCTCAGTGAGCTCACGACCGGCCGCGGCATTCTGATGATTGCCAGCTACATAAATGAGCTGTTCGGGACAGGTGGGTTTGCCCCAGGCACAAAAGTAGAGTTCGTTGTTTTCGCTATCCTTGAGCCGGGCTCGGACTCGATTTTCCCCAGCCACGCTACCCAGTATCAAATTGGTCTGTGCCAAACCGCTGGCATCGGTTAAAACCTCTTCTTGCTTGCGACCGTTGGCCAATTTGCCATTTCCCTGCACGACTTCGAAGAGAATCGGCTTGTTGGCCAAGCCATTACCATTGCTGGACGCGATTTGAACCACCAGCGGCTTTTCCAATCGCGTATTGACCTCAACGGCCTGGTTATCGCCCGAAATCGGCACCAACTTGTAGTTGCCATTGGTTAGCCGCTGATCGCTGGCGCTAACATTCTCCAGGCTCAAGATTGGATCCACCTGTTTCAATTGGCGATCGACAGCCTCAATCACCGCTTCCGAAAGATCGTACTTGGGACCATTTTTCGCAGCCCCGGCATCTTCATCATCATCGGGGAAGGAATTGTCTAACGTCTGCTCCAATTGGTACAACCGTAACCGGAACTCATTGCCCAGATCGGTCACCTTGTCGATTCGGCGTCGAAAAAGACTGTGAGTCTGCGTCGTCAGAAAATTGATAAAGATACTTACTACCAGACCTTCCAGAGTAGTCACCAACGCCACTCCCATGCCACTGAGGATTTTATGCTTTTCTAAATCGCCGCCGAAAAAGGTCACAAACATCCCCCATACCGTTCCCAGCAATCCGAGTGCGCCCGCGGTGTCCGAAAAGAAGGCCATTCTGGATTGAAAGGCACTGAAGCGATTCTGCTGCGTTTCGACAAAGTCGATGATCTCATCGCTAAATCCTTCAGCCGAACGACGAGTCTGATATAGATCGAGCATGTATTTGAACAGGCTGCTGAGCATGGTCGGCTTATTGTTTTTGATCACGCGCATCATATCGATCAACGTCACCCGCTTCATGTTCAGTCGTTCCAGTTCACGGGAATGTTTGTGATCCAACCCTAAATCGAAAACTTTATAGACCACGGTCAACATGCCGACAATACCCACCAGGATGATGAACCAACTAATCGTGCCACCCAGGCGATTCAGGTCCCATAAGGAACGCAAATTTGTCAGGTCTGCAATCGTGGACGGATCTATCAGCCGGACATTCTCTTTGACCGCAGCCGAATCAGCCGCAATGGGCTGCGGCATAGCCCAGGCCTCGCCAAAGTTGAAGTAGAAAAGGGTGCAAATAATCAGGCTTAGTATCATTTTTCTGTATGCCATGGGGCGACTCCTTCGTTTATTTCCCTACTATCATTAATCGTGCTAACAACAATTTCGCATTTGCTCTGACTTGATCAAGCGTTTGCTATCGTACGTCGATTGTATTTCTGAGGCCGACTTAACAACCGATTCCCTGCCTGCCAATTGTGAGATGGCCGATGGCAAAATTAACGACTCGTGGACGATAGTCATCGGCAATTTCTTCAACCGAATAAATTTTGCTAATCTACCCAAATGAATGCCAATTCATCAAAAGCCGAGCCTGCCGACCCAGCAGTTGCTTCGGCCGCTTGGCTCAGGACTCAGTGGATTGGAAACTAATACAACAGCTTGATTCCTACACTCGACCCGGGTTCAAGCCGCTGATCAGGCTGAAACCGAAAATCCACATGAATGGTACGAGCGGTTTTTTTGACCAGGAACGTCTTGCGCGGGGAACACTCTGGGCTGCCACGTTCATTTTGCCAATGGAACTGATAGCCGTAAACATCGGGCGGAATGAGCTTGCCATCATCATCCCGCCAATCCCAGACAATTTCATCCGGAACCGGATTTTTGCCCCGAAAAGTTTTTACCACTTTGCCCGAGTAATCGGAAATGATCAATTTCCACTCATTTCGGTACTTCCTCATCTTCAGGGAAGATATTTTAAAGCTCACCGTGGACGGTTCCAATTTTATCGTCACCGTATTATCCTTCACCAACGAAGGCAAACGATAGGCCTCCACCTCCGAGCTATCGCTCTTGATGTGAATCCAATCGCGCAATGACGGAAAGCCTGCCAGCATTGAATCTCGCAATGTCATTGCTCGCGGCAGGGAATAAAAGTTCGTGATAAAATCGACAGCGGACTGATCCGGCTGGACCATTCGTTGTGCCACCTGCACCAGGTATTGACCATATTTGGCAGAGTATTTTGGATAACTATACATGCGATTGAGGCGTTTGCCCGGGAAACCATTCCAGCGCCGAGCAACTTCGGGTCGACCATCGGACGAGTCGTTGCTCATCGGCTCAACAAGTGCCAGATCTCGTAATACCGTTTCTGGAATCCGATCATCTTTCGAATACAGCGTTCGTTCGGAGACGATTTCGAGGCGATCCGTGGCAATATCCACGTCGAATTGCGCCACCAGATCAAACATCGGAACTTTGCCCTTATCAAATCGGGTAATTTGTAGCTCCCGCAGTTTCTCCGGATGCTTGAACTCAGTGAGGAAACTGATTTGATGGCTGCCATCGCTGAGTTCATTGATCTCATACAGTGGGTAATCAAAAATGTAATTGACCGAAAAACCATTGAACAAATAAAACTGCGCCTCAAATTTGGCCGCCCGCTGAACATAGCCGAATTTGAACGTGGTATTGGCCATTGGCCGTGCTTCGAACATCCAGTTGAACTGCCAGTAATTTGAAAAGTAATCGAAATAGATCGAACTGCTAAAATAACGATAGGAATAACGAACACCAAAATCATAGGTCATCGGCAACCGATATTGCTCCCGTCCCAGCGCCACATTCGGCCGATTGAGGTGATCGCAGGAAAAACCAACGGCCAGATGTGACCAGGGAAAAGCCACCACGCCCAGACCCAGACTGTGAGCCAATTTGACTGTGCCCCCAGCAAACACCGGATCATTGGGATTGACCAGATCAAAATTCTTCTCATGATAGGATTTGGAAAATACATTGTACTTCAAGCCCACAAAAACTCGCTCCAACGAACGTCGAGCGAATTGCAGCGAAAAATTCGTCTGATCATACAGGGAAGTCGAAAAGTTCTGACCAGTAACCCCAAAGTCAAATGCGCCTCGCATCATTTCCGGCCAGGTAAAGCTGAAGTAACCGTTGCGAAAATCCATGGCGGGCCCATTCAAAAATCCCAGTTGATAGATCCGCATCCCCACCGCAATTTGCCGAGGCTGAAAAGACACCACTGCCGGGTTCACAAAAATCGTTTGTAAACTGTAGGTATCCACTGGATCGGCGCCCAGCATATTCTGAGCCCTTACCGCCCCATTGCCGATCAACCACGCCATCACCCACATCAATAGGTACCGCTGTTTCAACCGTATCTTCTCTTTCATGCTCTGCTTCCTGTTTCTCTCGTTGTGAAAGTCTGTCTGATGATTGCAACCATGTGTTCGCTAACGTGCCAGCACCACATAGCCATTGGCGATGATTTGATCACGATCATGTAACAAATACAAATAGGCTCCGGGCGGCGCCGGATTACCAAACCGATCTCTACCATCCCAGACAAAACTATAGCCCTCCGACTGCTGCATGGTAAGAATCAACCTGCCCGAAACATCGAACAACTTTAATGATGGCGAAGCAACACTTAGTTGTTCGAAATTAAACGTCACCACATCATTGATCCCATCCCCATTGGGCGTAAACGGATTGGAACGAACGATCAACGCCCCCTCCGCTACATCGATGGGTATGGTCGCTACATTGTCATCCTCCCTGGACTCACTGATAACGTTTCTCGGATCCACCCGCAGCATCAATTCGTGCCGATCTTTGGTGTGAAAAATCAGCGATCGCTTGATTTGATGTTCCTCATCTTTATTGTGGATGATAAGTGTCGTATCCATGACGAGCACACGGTTATCCCATAATTGCACCTGAATGGGATCAAACACCGGTGCAGTATCTACCCGTACTCGAGCCGACACGGTCGCCGAGCGATGAACCATCAACTGCTGTAGGTCGCTGGTAAATGATGGGATGGAAATATTCGGTAAAATCACCAGGATAAAAAAACGAAAATGATATTCTTGCATGCGATTGGCTGGATTGGACAGATCTGCTGCGGCAATGCGAACAGTCACCTCCTGCCCTGGCCGAAAACCGCCAGAAGGACGGTATCGTAAGGTGTACGATTGCGGCGTTCCCGATATCTCAGGTTCAACTGCCACATTGTCAATCATCATGACTATCGATCGAACATCCACGCCAGCAACATCATCGTTGAGTCTAATTTCGATCTCGGTATCGAAATCAAGCCCTCGCGCCTCGTTCGCTGGAAAGCAAGACAGCACATACGGCGGCTCATAATCCTCAGTGGTAAAAAATGTAAACAAGGTATCGACATTCCGATTGGGCGGCGTAGCCCGATCTCTCACCTTGACCAAAACCTCCACCTGTTCATTGTATTTCATGGGTACTGTTGGTTTAAAATCGAGTTGACAGATGGCGCTATTGCCCGAAATCGTCGGCCGTTCCACCTGGCCGCGGAAAGCAAACACCAAAGATTCCAGATCAATCCCCGTCAGCTCATCTGTGATTTGAGCCCGAAATTCAGCATCTAATGGAATATGAGTGCCCGGTTGCCCCGGTGCCAGCCAGTCGATGACCGGTGCAATAGTATCCCGCAAAATGGTAAAAGTGTAACGCTCCGTGGGCATCACATTGACGGTATCAGGAGCCAGATCCTGGGCCTCAATTTCTATGGCCACCGTCTCACCGTACCAGAAAGGTCGTGGTGGCTGAAAGGTTACCGTGTACTCGTTGGGATGGCCCTCAATCTTTGGATAGACCACTTGCTGATTAACCTTCAGAATAATGCTGCTGCTATCTACACCGCTCTGATCATCCAGGATATGAAATGAAATATCGCTTTTCAGCGCAACTCCGGTGGCCCATCTGTTGGGGCGATGCTGCTCCGTGCGAGGAGGAGTTCGGTCTTTTTCCCGCATAACGCGAACCTTCGCATCAAACGGCACCATATCATTGGGCGGATAGCTACGATCGCATGCCTCGATCTTCACTGGAATCCAGGTGAGATACGCGAATGAGTGATCGGGTTGATAGGCAATCCGATAGGCCAGAGGATTGCCAGTCAGCTTAAAGGGCACCCGCTGATTATTCACCCATAGTCTGATGCTGGAACTGTCGATGCCAGACCTGTCATCGGTCATGTCGATCAGAAATCGAGGCAATGGATTAACATTTGTATCTTCTGGCGCTGGCGTCATCGCCACAATTGCCGGCGGCAACGTATCGGTGACAGTCCAGAATGAAAATTCAAACAAAGGCATATGATTGGCCTGCTTGGCCTGGTCGCTGGCTTCAATCCCCACGTTGATCTGCTGGTTATAATGATAGCCTTGCTCTGGCAGATAGGTAATGATGAACCGGCTCGAATCCCCATTGATATTGGGAACCACAGGTTGACCATTAATTAAAAATCGAATCGACTGCCGATTGACACCGGAAAAATCATCCACCAGATGGATAACAATCATGCTATCCAATACGATTTCACGCGATTGATGCTGTGGCGAATAGTATTCGATCCGCGGAGGCAGCGTATCCGGCATGATTACAAAGGTGAAAGCGCTATCAAGCGTGTTTGGCGGCCGCACTTGATCATTGGCGACGATTCGAACTCTAACTTCATCCCGTTCGCCAAAGGGGGGCAAAAAACGGTGGCGAATCCAATACTCATTGATTTTCGGTTCTAAGCTAAATTGGATTGGCTGATCATTCACATAAACCGCAATCGAATTCGTGTCGAGACCGGAATGCCGATCATACAGCACGAATGACATGCTGGTATCCCGCGGCACATGCCTGGCATTGGGCAATGGGTAAAGGTTTTTGATTTCCGGCGCCAGAGTATCGCGGACCAGATAGAACTGATACCGTTCGGTGGGCATCCGATTGGGGCGAACTGCCAGATCCGAAGCATCAATTTCCACCGAAATCGTATCGTTGTAATGGAAAGCATTCACTGGCTGGTAGCTGACAGTATATTTGCTGAGCGAACCAGCAATCTTTGGCTGCACTGAATGACCATTGATGTGCAGGGCGATGCTGGCGCTGTCCACTCCCATATAATCATCGAGTACTTCAAATTGAATAGGCGTATTTAGTGCCACAGCCGTGGCATTTTTTTTCGGTTGCTGATTCTGGATATAGGGCGGTTCCGTATCAGGAGGCATGGCGCCGAGACCCAAAAAGGTCACATAGGTTCGAGTTTGACCGGGTTGCAGCAGGATCGGATTCCACCATAATGCCACGCCGCTATCTTTAGTGATGATCAAATCGCGATCGATGGTATACTCCCATTGGGTCTGAAAAATCCGACTCCAATTGACAATGGCAAACCGGTCAGGAGTCGTGGCGCCATAGCCCTGCAGCGTCCCCTGCACCGAGAAATTGGTAACATAATTGTACCCCTCAATCGCCAGCCACCAATTTGGCATTTGCGGCGGATAAAAATCCCTTTCACGCGTTACATAACTGCAGTTGGAAGTTCGTATGGGGGCCGCATCCTCATTGCCCAGCATCGTATCCAACAAAATCCGTAATCCGACCTGATGTGGCACCTGATCGGCATTGGTAACAATATATTGAATCTGGGCCGTATCTTCAAATTTGTTCTCGGACCACTCGCTTTCAATCAGCGAAATTTTCTGTTTGACCTGGATGCCACCGAACCCCCACTTCCGGCTGATGCTTTTATAATCGGAAGAAATGTAGGGGGCCTCCTGCAGAATTCCCTCACTGGAACCAAAATTGGTCTTCTTACCATCCACCCAGACGGTCGTAAACGAAGTATAGGGATATGGATGTCCAAATAGAATCGGTTTATTATCGTCCAGCGTCGTTTGCGGCAAGCCGCCATTGATTTTCAGCGTTAAATTAGTGCCCGGAAATCGATCGCTCACACAGAACTCAATAAAGTCATTGGCCAGCGTCAGCCGCTTGACCGGATCGAGAAAAAAATTGATATTCCGGGTTGTATCCTGATTCACCACGTAGACCCTGGTAGCACCATCGGGTAGTGCCGAGTCTCGGTAGAATTCGGCGTGATATTGCGTAGGATCGACACTGAAGATCTTCACCCGATAAGCACCAGGTCTCAATCCAGCCGCACAATAATAGCCATTATTACCACTCCAGCATTCAGAACTCCATTCGCCATTTTCCCAATTGGTAACCACAATCCAGGCATTGGCAATGGGTTTCTGATCTGGCGTATCGCTTCGCACAAATCCGCTGATGGCCCCGCCAGTTCTCAAATAAAAATTGATCTGCTTGACGGTATCTCCAGCCACAACCGAAATGGCCTGCGCACTGTCTTGAGTGCTGACGCCGTTGTAATATGTCATCATGTATCCCGCCGGCAGCGCCGAGGCTTTGACAATGTGTGATCCGGACGGTAATGCCGGGCTGATGTAACTGCCATCGGGATTGCTGTTGATGAAACCCCAGGAATTGTAATTTTGAGCATCTAAAAAGCCAATCGAAGTTGTCGCGGTGAGGGGTTTGCCTTTAGCATCAAAAATCTGGCCGCGAATAAATCCTCCTTGATCCAGCTCAAAATTGATATTTCGAATATGCTGACCGGCATTGAGTTTGAGCAGCGTTGCCTGTGATTTTTCCAGGGTGTTTTGATAATAGTAATTCAGATACCCCAATTTATTCTGGATACGCAAATAGTACTGGCCGACCGGTAAATCGCCCAGTTCATAGCTGCCGTCAGCATTGGTATAGGTTATTCGGTAAAAGTAGGTCCCCACTGAGGCAACCGCGCGTACTTCGACGCCTTCCAGCGGTTGCAAGGATCGGTTGCGAACCCAGCCCGATATTTTGCCAGTATTATCCGATTGCGGAAAGGTAGCCGTGAACGATAATAGGCTAATGGAAAGAATAAAAATTATCAAAATAGAAGACTTTAAACAGATCCGATGCCAGTTCATGATCCACCTGCCGTTGCATGCCCCAAAGTTGCCCAATAGTATTCGTGATGTACCAAAAAAATTTGAATCTATGCGCTCTGAAAACCGCTGCTGCCGCAACTGACCCGCTGCCGCCTAACAGAACTGATCATCTGCCAACTGGTAGCATTCTTTTATTGCAGCATAATCCCCACGAGGATTTTCGACCTTAATTGCGCTCAATGAAATAAATCGGTTATCACCTATTTTGAAAAGGTCGAGACAAAATAAAAAAAGAATCTACAAAAATCAAGCAATTTTTCCAAAGAGTCATTGATGTAATTTTTTCGTAATTACAAAATTGGCGTTACCTACTTGTCATGCCAAACCGCCACCGCGGAAGAAAGAATCATCCTAAACGCATGATTTCCGACTAACGCCAAATAGAATTTTGACCAAAATTCAGACAGTCATGGCCCAATTTGCTCCGCTATGTTGCTCCTCTCAATCTTACTATTGAAAAAATATTCTTTCGCCTCGGACAGCGAGCCCCAAGTGCCCTACTGGGTATCATCCGTTACGATATCGATGGAATGACCACGAATTGCCTCAGGGCAAGAATACCCGCCTTCGCCAGGCTTCATCCAGCCAATTCCTGTGCAGTTGCCGATAGACGCCTTCGCGCAGCGGTAAATGAGCGTTGCGGGCCGTTTTAAAATTGAGCCACAAATAATACTTTCCCCAGTTCTCAAGTGCAAAAAATATTCCATTTGAAATGAAAAGTTGACAGAATCTGGCTTAGAAAGCCCCTACTTGCGGCTACTGCGTTACTTTGTAAAAGGAAATATATAGATGCGCGATCATCAAAAATGAAGTTACAGAAGCATCTGAAGCTCGGAAATCATCCAATTAGTGGCGTGAGGTTGGATTAAAAAAGTGCTGAATCGCAGGGATGTTTGCAGCAAGCGCTTGCTGGATCGTGCCCTGAAAAAGAACCTGTCCCTGCTCCAGGAAAATGATACGATCGGCAATGCGCTGAATACTGGCCAATTCATGCGTCACGATCACCAGCGTCATATTGAGCAGATCACGCAATTTGAATAGAAGCTGATCTAACCCTGCAGCAGTGATCGGATCCAGACCAGCCGTCGGTTCATCACCGAAAAGAATCAGCGGATCCAGCGCGATCGCGCGCGCCAGCGCGGCACGCTTGCGCATGCCACCAGATAGTTGCGATGGGAAAAGATGGATTGCATGATCGAGTTCAACCAGATGCAATTTGGTCAGCACCAGGCGCTGGATGAGGCCCCGCGGCAGGTTGGTGTGCTGTTCCAACGGAATGGCGACATTTTCGCCCACGGTCAGCGAATTTAGCAGCGCTCCGTTTTGGAATAACACACCGATCTGGCGGAGAATCCGATTGAATTCGACTTCCTCCATGGCTGTCACTTCCTGCCCCATAATTTCAATGCTGCCGGCAGTCGGCTGAATCAATCGTATCAAATTTTTCAAGAATGTTGTCTTGCCGCAACCGCTGCGCCCCAAAATCACCGTAATCTGATGTGGATAGATATCCACCGAAACATCTTTCAGCACCACGTTGTGATCGAATTGCGTGGTCAAATTTTTAACCTGGATAATCGGTTTCATTTTTTTTTAAAACTATTACCCTATCTATTTACTTAAGCAATCGCTCATGCCACTCACTATCCCAATCTCACAAACATCAATTTTTCTAAAAAATATCAAACCGCCTCAATTCGTCCGCTCTTTGACCGCTGGACAAACGCTCGAGCTTTTTAAGCGCAAAATCATTTATAAATCCACTTTAAAAAACCCTTGACCACGCGCCAACTCGCGGACTAATTTCGGCTAATTGATTTGAAATTCAAATTAGCAGATCCGCCATTTGGCAGATAGCAGAATTAGCGGTTTTTAGAGTGCGCTCATTTATTCAAAATAAAAAATTAATCCCAGTATGGAATCAGCAACAATCACCCAGAAAATCGATGCCACGACCGACGCGGTGGTCGCTTTACCGACACCTTCGGCGCCGCCGGACACTTTCAAGCCATGATAGCAGGCGACAATGATAATAATCCAGGCAAAAACGATGCTTTTCAATAAGCCCGTTAGCACGTCCTTCAATACCAATACCGTGAGCAATTCGTTCATAAACGCCGCGGCGCTGAGTTGCAGATAGACAATGGCGACAACCAGCCCCCCCAGAATGCCGATCAGATCAGAAAGAATGGTCAACAGCGGCATGGTTAATGTGATACCATGGAATTTGGGGACAATCACATACCGGATTGGGTTCAACGACATCGTTTTCAAGGCATCGATCTCTTCGGTGACCACCATGGTAGCCAGCTCTGCGGCAATGGCCGAACCACTGCGACCAGCAACAATTATGGCGGTCATGATGGGTCCCATCTCTTTTAGCATGGCGATGCCAATCAAATCCGCCACAAAAATATTGGCGCCAAATTGTCGCAATTGGGCAGCCGATTGCAGTGCCAGGATGAGGCCGATTAAAAAGGATAACAGGGCTACTATTTGCAGGGCATTGACGCCAATGAGCAGACTCTGTTGCACAAAGGCGCCCTCACGCTGACCTTTGCGCTGGAAAAGACCGATCAAACTCCAATAGAAAATGTCAGCGATCAGCAACAACAGGACTAATAGATGATGTTTAAAACGAAGCGCTTGTTCCCCCAACGTTTCGAACAAACCGGGTTTCTCGCCCAACGCCGGTTGACTGATGGATGGTAGGGAAAAGGCCATCAGCGCCGACTGAATCGATGGGGGCACATGATCAAGCTCGATAATTCGTCCCTGGTTTTCCTGGATCGACTTCAGCTCATCCAGAAAGGCTACTCCCGCGCTATCAATCGCCACCAGATTGGCCAGATCAAAACGCCAGAGCCGATGTTTGCCTTGCGACAGTATCTGCTGGCATTGATTCAGAGCCTCCGGCACCGAATCCACCTTGAGTTCACCAGATAAAAGGATCGTATTTTCAACAACTGCAATTTGAACCATATTTTAAAAGAGTATGTAGGAATACCTCAGCAACAAGATTTGTTCATACTGAACGTAAGAAACAATGGATGGATCGCGCTTGACGCGCAGCGTATAATCAATCGAAATATTCTTGGATAGCCTGAAGTTGAGATTGTTCTCCCACTCATAAACCAACTGATTATGGTTGCCCGATGGCACCAGCATATCCAATTCGGAAGTGACCATCACGTTGCGCCGCAGCCGATAATTGGCGATCAGCGCGGCTTCGGGGCCCCGCAAATAGGCTGAGGATTTTTTGTAGAACGTAGTATCGTCCGATGTGCTGCGTGCATACAAATTCCAGTTAATATTTTGTCGAAAGCCCATGCCCCCACGGAGATTCAGATTGGCACGCTGCGAACGGACAAGAAGCAAATTTAAACCCAATCCCTCTTTCAACTCCAGTGGCGAAAAATTGGGGGCAACGACAATTTTGTCCACCTGTGGGCGGACCTGTTCCAATTGCCCCTGTTCATCGTATTGAAAGACCGTTTTCGGCTGGTCATAATAATAGGTCGTTCGTAAGAGATTGGTCTCCAGAAACAGGCGACCATAAAGCCCCAGGCCAGGGAGAAAATAGTAAATATAAATATTTTTGAGCCGAATATTATCCAGGTAGCTTCGAAAACTGCTCTGGCGTCGCTGCATATTCCACCCTTCTTCCATCAATCCCCGGGCCAGAAAATAGTGTTTTTGGGTGCTATACTTGATGCTATAATCAAGCTGGGCGACAAAAGCCATACTGGTCTGTTGCTCTTCGGAGGTGACATCGTTGGAACGGTTCAGCGTAAAGCTGCCGTACAGCGCACTAAACAGGGACCAATTCTTGATTTTGCGCGTCTCAGTGCCCAGTTCCAGAACACCCGCGCCCATGAAATTTTTGGTGTCACTATCGATTACAATGGTATATTGAGTCAGCTCGCCCGGCAGCAAGCGTATGGTGGCAAAATTAATAAACGTATTGACATGCTCGCCCAATTTGATCACTTTATATAGGCCCGGCTTCAGAATCCAGGTTTGCAGGTTTTCGCCCAATTGTTCATCCGCCCCATAGCCAATGCCGTAGGACTCGCGTTCCGGTAAGCGAAACAATTCGTAGGGTTCTTTTAGCCACTCGCGCGCCTCATCAATAATCCGAATCGTTAGACCGGACCAATCGGGTTCGATGATTCGGGTTTCTTCGGCTTCGATGTCGATGACTTTTTTCATCATCTGGTCCAGATTACCCGACCCGAAGGTAACGGTATAGCGCCCTGGGCGCAACCAAACGCTGCGGCCCATTTTTTGAACTTTGATGACCGAGTCGCCCAGCGAAACTGTGTAGACCGGTTCAAATTCCTGATTGGTCATGGCCGGCAGGAACAAGCGCCCCAATCCCTTGATGTCGTCCATGGCTTCCAGCGCCAGTTGCACCTTTGGCGCCGGGGCAATCCAATTGTACTGCTTCTGGTTCTGAGCGGCAAGGTTCGTGGTCAGCCAGATCAGAGCCATCAAACAAAGGCGTGGATTTATGTTGCTCATAGCACCCTTTCGTTGCGACTTGTCCTTCGTGATACACCAATCAAACGGCATAGGCGGTAGCGGCGCGAAGGCCTGTAATGAGCAGCAATCGCTTTCGCTTCACCCTCTTTTCCCCTGCTGTTTAAAATAAGTAATTATTTTGTTGATAAAAATATCGGTTTCTTCTTTCAAAATATCACTCAATTTCTGGGCAAACAACTCCATCTGGAAAACCGGCATCTCTTCCAGACGATCGAACTCATGGCTGAGCAAATTTTCATAGCCATCGAACGAGCGGAGGTATAGCTTCATTGCCAGGTGGGCAGCGGTATAGGATTCGTGATCGAATTTCTCGATCGCATCGACGTAACCAATAATTTCATAATCCGGCTTTTCTTCCAAAAATTCACGCTGGCATTTTTTGAAAATGCCGTAGCGGGCAATGTGATCGGCAATCAAATCCGAGATGGTGATCTGGGGCCGAATCGCCCATAAATTGTACCGGTAATAATCCAGCCGATGGACCGAATAGCGAACGACAATATTGACCCGATCGAAGGTACGGGGAATTTTCATGGTTTGAACCAGCACTTTATATGGGAGCGGTCCGCTGATAAGCAAGGTGCTATCGCGCAGCACCGGTCGATAGTCCAGAATATAGTATTTCGGGTGAATGGATTTTGTGGCACATCCCACTAAAAGTAGCCCCCACAATAGGGCTACCAACGTTAGCTGAAGGCGATGACCTGTGAACGAGTGCATGGCGTTTATCGCTCCCGTATTTCTTCCTGTTGTGAACTTCGCAGCAGCAACGAAGGATTTTCGCTGATCAAGCGGGTGAATTCATTGAAATACTCCAGGCTTTCCCGGAGGAGCTCTGTTGAGCTCAAAATATCATGCCGACTTTTGATGATCGTCATGTCGAGGTGAGTAAAAGTCTGATTGGTCTGTTCGATGGCTGCCGATAGTTTGGCGATCAGTTCCGCCAATTGCGCCTGCCGCAATTCGGTGGAGATTTTTTCGACATTGTCCACTGTTTTCATCAGTTGCGGCGATTGCGTGATGCGGCGAATGTCTCGTAGCGCCAGATTGGAAGTAATCATGAACGTATCCAGATGACTGGTGAAGCGCTCGACATTTTGAATGGTCGCTTTCAGGTTTTGTTGATTGGCATCCAATAGCGTCCGAAAGCTGGCCAGGGTCTGGCTGGTATTGTCAATAAATCGGAAAAGCTGCTCCTGGCGGCCGGCCTCGGTCATGTTGGCCAGATTGTTCAGGATAATCTCCAGTTTCTGCGTCAGCACTTCGGCCTTGCCGGTGATGGTATCGACCAGCGACTGTCCTGCTCGAATGAACGAATTGGGTGGCAATCGCTTCGATTCGTTGGTGCCGCCCTGCAATTCGATCATCTTGAGGCCGGTAATGCCGATATAAACCATGATCGCCTCAGTGTCCTCCTTAATCGGTACTTTTGGTTCTACCGTAATCCGCACGATTAGGGAAGTGATATCTTTTTCGTCGATGTAAATGTCTTCGATGGTGCCGATGCGGATGCCGCGATAGCGAACCGCAGAACCGACTTCAAGGCCGGTCAGCGATACATCCTTATAACGAATGTAGTATGTGACGGTCCTTTTGAGAAGGCGATTACCGGTGATAATGCCAATGCCGAGGAGCAGGATCAAAAATGAAAGCGCTAAAAAAACGCCCAATCGGATTTTTTGTGATCGAGAAACCATGGCCGTCAACCCTTGTAAATGGAATGAACTTTGACAAATATACAAATTTTGATTATGAATGTCAAGGAAATGGATTTAAAAATAGCTGATTGTTGAGAAAAAGTGGGAGGGCGTGGAAACGCTGCTGAATTGATCCTAAAATCCCAAACCAAATTCGTTGCGAAAATGACTTAAGATTATTAACTTATCATTTTCTGTATCACATTTCACCCCTAACGGGGTTCAAAATGGGTTGTGTTTTTGCTATCTACAAACATATCACCCCTTCGGGGTTGTTAGGTTGACGCCAATTGCCAACTGGCAGATACGTTTGGAATGACTCATCATCTTTTAATCTGACCAAGTACAACCAATTTATTCCTGTAAATTGAAACTGACAGTTTAAAAATGCAGGGAAAAATGATCTCATGCCAATATCTAAAAAACCATCTTCCGCTTTCCATTAAATAACTTTTTCTATTCCCAATCCGATGCTGATTGGCTGTTGACTGCGAACTGAAGACTGATGACTGATCACTGATGACTGCCGACTGAAGACTGATGACTGATCACTGATGACTGCCGACTGAAGACTGATGACTGATCACTGATCACTGATCACTGTTTACTGATTAGTGCATTTAAAATGCTTACGCATTAACTCCCTCTCGAATTACTTCATCTTTAATCTGCAACAAATACTGCAACGCCGCATCATGCTCATTGGGAATCTTGGCGTCGAGAATGGCCTCTTCGATCATGGATTTCAATTTGCCGACCAGCGGTCCGGGGGGAATACCACAGACGGCCATGATTTCATCCCCACGCACCGGCGATTGGAAGGCCCGCATCTGGTCCTTGGCTTCGACTTCATTGAGGCGCTCCACCACATGATCAAAATTGGCCAGATGCTGCTTCACCCGCTGGGGATTGCCAGAGGTAATGTCGGCCCGGCATAACGTCAATAAATCCTCCAAATGCTCCCCAGCCTGCGCCAGTAGCCGGCGCATGGGCGAATCCGTCACCCCTTCTTCGGATAAGTTGATTGGACGAAGATGTAGCCGGGTTAACTTCTGGGCATACTCCATGAGATGATTCGGCAGACGCAGCCGTTGACAGACCGCGGGCAACATGCGCGCACCGATCTCATCGTGGCCATGAAACGTCCAGCCAGTGCCCTCCACAAAGCGCTTGGTCGCCGGCTTGCCAATATCGTGCACCAGGGCTGCAAATCGTAGTTCCAGCTTAGCGCTCACTTTGGCCACATTGTCCACCACCATCAGCGTGTGCTGAAATACATCTTTGTGATGATAACCGCCACGCTGTTCCACTCCCTTCATCGCCACCAGCTCGGGGAAAATGATGTCCAGAATCTCCGCCTGATCCAGCAACTGAAAGCCTCGCGAGGGACGTGGGGCCAGCAGAATTTTGATCAATTCATCGGTAATGCGCTCCTGGGAAATGATGCTCAGTCGCTGCCGCATCTCCTTCAACGCCTCGAAGGTACGCTTTTCAATGTCAAAATTTAATTGCGTGGCAAATCGAACGGCGCGCATGATGCGCAGCGGATCATCCTTAAACGTGACCACCGGATCCAGCGGCGTGCGAATGATTTTATTCTGCAAGTCCTGGCGCCCACCCAGGGGATCGTAGAGCCTTCCGAAATTGTTGCGGTTCAGCCCCAACGCCAGAGCATTGATAGTGAAGTCCCGGCGTCGCAAATCGCCATCCAGGTCGGCCTGCGCGACAATGGGTTTGCGGGAGGTTTCCAGATAGCTCTCGGTGCGCGCGGTGACAAACTCCAACCGATAATCCTGGAAATTGATCATAGCCGTGCCGAATTTCTCGAAGACGACGATCTGCCGGGTTTTCAACTGGCTGGCCACCAGGCGGGCAAACTGGGGTCCCTCACCAATCACCACGAAATCGATATCTTTGACCTGTTTCTTTAACAAATGATCGCGAACGTAGCCGCCGACCGCGTACACGGTCCAGCCATGCTCATCCGCGATGCGACCAATTTTTTTGAGGAGTGTTTGTTCTGTCATCCTTACCACAATTCAATAAATGAATGAGCCGCTAAAACCGCAGCTAATTCCGCTGCTAATTTAAATTTCAATGACATGAATTTGCCTCACCTGAATTGCTCAACTGTTTTTGCCGCCAGTGTGGCAGGTCACAATTACACCATTAACTTACACGCATTACTCATTTTTAATTGACCCCTTTGGGCGACTTTGTGATCTCCTGCTTTAGTGGCCAATCAAAATTTTGGAATCCATTGGCCCGCCTGTCTGCCGGTGGTTGCCCAGCCGAAATATTTTGAAAATGGCTGCATTCAAATTCTACTTGGTCAGATTATTGAAATTCATCGACAAATACCTGCCATTTCGATACGTCCGTCAACTGGCAGACGGATTCGTTCGGAATGACACAATTCAGTTTAAGCTGACTAAGTAGTGCTTGAACGAAAACACTTTTTTATGTCATTTCGATCCGCCAGTTGGCGGAGAGGAATGACACTTCTACTTTAAATTTGATAGTTTTCGTTCAGACACTAAGTAGCACAAATCATCACAAATAAAAATTCAGACCCGCGCCAAGCAGGTAACCGCCGAGGCTTGAGCCCATAAAACCGGGCGCGCCGCCCTTGCTGGCGGAACTCACCTCCAATTCCAGATTCAAACCAAAATTGGGCAACAACACCATATCCGTCCCAATTTCCAAATAAAAACCGCGGCCAGAGCTCGTTACATCCGTGGCAGCCGTGGGCTTCAGCAGCGACAGATGGGCCTTTTCATGGACCTGGACGAAGTTGAATCCAAAGCCCGAATACAAACGCCATTGTCGGTAAGGCTCGGCATACCAGCGGATGCCGACATTCAGCAGCCGTTCATCCCACTCCGCCTGCTGCTTTAAGCCACTCAAATCAACCGTCGCCGTTTTTCGGAACTGACCATATTGAACGGAAAGAAAGTTGGATTTATAAACCCGAACATTGGCCTGACCGGCATAAAGGCCACCCCAACGGCTATCGTAAAGGTCAGGGAAATTCTCCAACGATGCCCGAAACAAGCCAATCGAACCCCCTGCAATCAAACGAGGGAACGAGTACCAGGGCCAACCGCTGCTGGCATCGCCAGCCCAGCAAACGATCGAACCCAGCACCAAAAGCGCCAGAAAAAATTGTCGTTTCACAGACGATCCTCTCTACTAATTTTTCGAAAAAATACTCAAAGGGAAAACCTTTTGACAGTTGCACCTGTCTAATAGTCAGAACGACGGTAATTCTCGGCCAGTATGCCCTCTCCCCTATCGGCTGATCCAGGGGAAGGATCAATTCGCATAATTAACCTGATAGATAACATGTTCAAAACGCCTGGTAGTGCCCGATTCGGATTGTCGAACGAACTGGCTGCTGCGCAAATTTTGGTATGGGAATCATTCACATGTCGACCATGATCATGCTGCTCCTGGCAGCGATCATTTTTTTCTGGCAACCACCGTTTCGAGTACCGGCAAAAGTCCGCCGGCTGGTGTTGCCAGGAGTGATGCTGCTGCTGGCCATCCTGGTGGTTTCGGTGATGTTAAAAGCGACGATCCAAAAGCCAGGTGTTCAGCCCGTTCCTCGTGAGGCGGAAACCACTCATAAATCTACCCAGCCCAGGGCGCTTTCCTTTTAATCCAACCACAACATCAGCCCGAAATCATTTTTAAGGCGTCTGTTCCCATTGAAATTTCGCCAACTTATTAGCTTTTGGTTGCCTGATTTTGAACAGCCGGCCCAGGTAGAGCAGCAGCAGGATGAGCGTAATGCCCGCCACGTCAGCCAGCGCATCGCCAACATCCGCCGACCGTCCCGGCACGAAATACTGATGAATTTCATCCGAAATGGCATACAGACTGCCCAGCAGCCAGGTGAAACCGCTGGCGTGCGTTTTTAAAAGCTGAATCTTCTGAAAGAACAATGCCCGATATAGTAGGAAGCCCAGAATCCCATATTCAATGGCATGATAAACCTTGTCTTGCCAATCAAAACCCAGTTCAGGAACAGAGATATCCGCCATGGATGACTGAATAAAAATCGCTGCGGCCCAGGCGATGGCCGGCAGTTGATACCACAAAAAATGCTTGGATTTTTCCATCGTTGTCTACCCCAGGTTGTGTGGTGTCATAATCGAAATGCTATTCAATTCAAAAAGCCTCATGCAACAAACTTATGCCAGTCAAGCCAACGTTGTCGAATTGCCAATGCTTCCGCTCGTTAAATTTGAAGAGCCGATGTCCGCAATTCCAGAACATTCGCTAAACAGCGATTAGCCCCATTGGCAACTATTTGCGTCATGCTGAATTAGAATTTTATATGCAAAATCGTTAATGTTCAACTCCGCTGATGAGAATTTGTTTGATTGCTGCGGGCAGGTAGCGAGAAATATCGCTGGCGATCAGTCCCATTTCCGTCAAGTCAGCCGCGGCCAGATCGCCCGCCAGACCATGCAAATACACCCCTACCAGCGCCGCATCCACAGCAGACAATTTTTGTGCCAGCAACCCAGCAATAACGCCGGTCAGCACATCCCCAGAGCCTCCGGTGGCCATGCCCGGGTTGCCGGTGGCGTTGATGAACAGATCACCATTAGGTGCCGCAATCAGAGTGGGGCCGCCCTTCAGGACAATGACTTTGCCCCATCGCTGCGCCAATTCCGGAAGCAGAGTTAAGCGTTGCCGCTGAATTTCAGAGATGGAACTGCCGATCAAGCGAGCCAGCTCGCCCGGATGGGGCGTTAGCACCATCTCAGCCGGATAATTTTGAATCATCTCCGTCTGACCAGCAATGGCATTCAGCCCATCCGCATCCAGCACCATCGGGCTGGTCACATGGCTCAGCAGCCATTTGACGAATGCCACTGTCTCCGGCTGAGTGGACAGACCAGGCCCAACCGCCAGGACATCGGCCCACTGCAAAAGATCCTTAATTTGCTCGCTGGCAGCGGAATGAATCGAACCAGCAGCGGTCTCTCTGAGCGGAACCGTCATCACCTCAGTCGCTTTTTGCTCCAGAATTGGATTGAGACTGGCAGGGATGCCCAATTTGGTTAAACCGGCGCCAATTTGTAGTGTCGCCAGCGAGGTCAACGTCGCGGCGCCGGTCATACCCACTGAGCCAGCAAAAACCGCGACCTTGCCGCAACTGGTTTTATGCGCATCCCGTGAGCGCTGGGGCAAACGGTCTCGGATATCAGATGCTTCCGGCAAAAATCGCTGGCCGGTCCATTTCTCATTGACCTGCGGCGGAATGCTGATATCGACCACTTCGATTCTGCCGGCGAATTCCCGGGCCGGAGCGAACAACAAACCGGCTTTAAGCTGCGCCATGGTTACAGTCAAGTCGGCACGAATGCAGGCGCCGTGAACTGCACCGGTATCGGTTTCCATTCCCGATGGCAAATCCACTGCCACCACTGGAGCCCCGAGCCGATTGATGAAGCCAATCAGATCTGCGAGGAAGCCAGTTACGGGACCAACCGTACCCGTGCCCAGCAAGGCATCTACAATCAGGTCGATGTGAGGAGGCAAAGCGATCTGCTCCAGCGTACCAATTTCGGTCACGGGAATGCCCATGTTGTCCAATATGTTCAAATTGATCAGGGCATCACCTTTCACCGCTTCCTTTTTGCCAGCCAGAAAAACGGCCACCTGTGCGCCCCGATTGGATGCGTGCCGGGCAATCACGAAGCCATCGCCACCATTGTTGCCCTTTCCACAGAAAATGATAATTTTTCGTTGCGCCAATCCACCCAGAAACTGCTCGATATGCCGAACCACGCCAGCGCCCGCATTTTCCATCAGCACTACGCCGGGGATTTTCATCCCTTCGATGGCGGCACGATCCAATTGGGCCATTTCCTTCGCCGTGACTACCATTTTCATATTCGATCATCCTCTGTTAACTGCGTTCCCCATCATGATCCATAAATTAAAATTAATTTTTTTTAGATTCAACCATTTTCTCCTTGCTTGTTTATTTTTTTTCATGTAATTTCTGCACCAAATAAATACCATCGTTCACACAATCATTAAGACATGGCGGACGAAATCCCGGATATTGAACTTATCAAGCGAGCCCTCTGCGGCGACCAATCGGGCTATCGTGAAATTCTCAAACGATACCGCGCCCCGCTATATCATTTGCTCTACCGCATGGTTCGAGATAAGATGGAAACAGAAGATCTGGTACAGGAGGCGTTCATTAAAGCCTTTGCCGCGTTAGCCACGTTTAATGATGAATTTGCGTTTTCCACCTGGTTATATAAGATTGCCATTAACAATTGCATCGATCACCTGCGTAAAAAACGCTTGCGAACCTTCTCATTGGATAAGCCGATTGATTTCAGTGATGGCGAGGTAAAACGGGAGTTGCCCGACGCTACCTATCAGCCCGACAACACGTTGCTATCAAAAGAAAAAAATAAGCTCATTGAGGAAGCAATCGAAAAGCTACCGGAAAAATATCGCATCTCCATCGTGCTCCGTCACAATGAAGATAAGTCATACGAAGAAATCAGTCAAATTTTGCAGATCCCCCTGGGAACAGTGAAAGCTCGTATTTTCCGAGCTCGAGAGATGCTAAAGAAGCAATTGAAGAATAAGATATTTTAAAAGCTGATCTCCGGGTGAATGGAATAAAATTAACACCATGATTCATCATGGTTTTGGCTGGCCGGACGAAACATGTCCCAAGCCGTTTCAACGGCTTCTGCTCCTATGCAGGGATCGGTTCAATCGGACTAACACTCGCTACGACAAACACCATGATTCATCATGGTCTTGGCTGCGCCCACGAAATTAACACCGTGATTCATCACGGTGTTGGCTGCATCCACGAAACATGTCCCAAGCCGTTTCAACGGCTTCTGCTCCTATGCTGTGATCAGTTCAATCGGGCTAACACTCGCCACGACAAACACCATGATTCATCATGGTCTTGGCTGCATCCACGAATTAACACCGTGATTCATCACGGTGTTGGCTGCATCCACGAAACATGTCCCAAGCCGTTTCAACGGCTTCTGCTTCTATGCAGGGATCGGTTCAATCGGACTAACACTCGCCACGACAAACACCATGATTCATCATGGTGTTGGCTGGCCGGACGAAACATGACCCAAGCCGTTTCAACGGCTTCTGAACCCATAATGAATTTTCCCCCAGCCATAGGCAGCGCGCCCCTGGAATCAAGTGCGGCGTTTTACCCTGCGCCTCTTCCAAACAAACCATGGCATCGAATCTCCTCTGGCCATTAATGCAAGCAAAAGAATGCTGCCTGCGATGCGATGGCCTGTTTCATTGCATCTCAAATGTAAAAATCCCAAAGCTACACCATTTATCTGCAATACCAGAATGCATGTCCCAGCCGATCTGCGTAGGTCGCGTTCCAACAGCCTAGACAAGTAACCCAACTCAGAACAAGCCGGCCGCTGAACAGACCTATTTCTCTCTGGCGGTGCTATCCTTTGGCAGCCTTTCCCGATTGGCCCTAATTCCAGCTTGAATGGAGTCGATTACAATCGCTGGCAGAGATGACAGGATTTTGAGGTTCTGGAGCGACTCCAGTGACCTCAACGATTCCAGTTGTTGGAGCTGTTCCAGTTGCTGCAACTTTTGCAATTCCTTCAGTTTTTCAAGTTGCTGCTGCAGTCGTTCTTTTTGTTCTTCAATCTCCTGCTGCCAATTTTCCTGCCAGATCAGTTGTTTCTCCTTCTCCATCCGCTGCATCGTGACATACAACTGCTTATGTTTAGGACTGGCAAGTTGGTATTTTATTTTTGGATCGACGACGATTTTCAACCCATCATCCACATGATACACGATTTTTGGTTGGGGGCCGCCTGATTGTTGCTGCCTTTCTTCGATAGCCTTCTGCACAGCAATGTTAAAGGCATACATGGCTTTGATACGTTCACCGGCCTTTTTCAGGTCTTCTGGCTTTGCTTTTGGAAGAGGCGGTGGCGGAGGCACAATGATTGCCTCGGGAGCAGCATTTGGAATGGCAATAACCACCGTAGATTCGCCCGAACGCACCACCTTTAACGATTCAGCCAATGACCAGCGCAGAATGGCTTCAGCCTGCTGTGGCGTAATGGCCGTTTCCGAATTGGACAAATTCATGATATTGGCAGCTACCCGTTCGATCCGCTCCGGAGGAATCTCCTGCTGTTTTGCCTGCGCGACAAATTGATCGTACATCATTTGCACCGGCTTCCGGTCGGCGGTATCGGGCACCATGGCCAGCAGCTTTTTGCCCAGCAAATTCAATGAATATTCCAGCGCATCCTGCCGGATGGCTTTATCCACAAAAACCAACCAATAGATGCCGGCGGTCAATGCCAGTGTTAACACCACAAAGCCAACTCTTTTTAGCGCGTTTTCCATGCATATCTCCTCAAGGGTTTTTCAGTAAATTTTAGATTACAGCCGGCTGTCACTTGCCAATCGCTGAAAAGGCCAATTCAAGTTCGATTCCCCATAGGCAATTGAACCCCAGGATTTTTTTTTGAAATAATTCATAGCAGCAAAGCCATCCCCCTATCTCTCATCCATTAGGCATTATTTAATCAAAATCATCTTCTGTGTTTGTTGATAACCATCCACCTCCAGCTTGCAAAAGTAAATGCCGGTCGGAAACCCATGCGCATTCCAGACCATCCTGAAATCGCCCGCAGCTTGATGCCCATCGATCAGGGTGGCCACCCTCCCTCCCGCCAGGTTGAAAATCGTTAATTGAACATGGGCTGGCGTTAGAATGCCATATTCGATCACCGTCTGCGTATTGAACGGATTCGGATAATTCTGATGCAGTCGAAAGGAGGATGCTCGATCGACGGTTTTCGCTCGCACCAGACTAATTGGCGTTCCGAACCATTCCAGCACCCGGCCCAGCAGGTTATCGTAATGGTAACTGAGCCAGAACTGAGGCTTGGTAAATAAAAAACGATAGTCGAATGCTAAAAATACAGTTTTAAACGCCTCTCCCTCCTTATGGCACCCCAGGACTAACCCTCTCGCCGAGTCCCTGAAACACACTGCAGCATCATCGGTCGGCGTAAATGCATCTGCATCGCCTGATTGGAGATACAATTGCAAACTATCGCCACAAAAGGATGCAATTTTGCCGCTCACCAGATCGTCGGCTACGGGATTCAACGGCAATGCCGACCACGGATCGTGAGAAAAATCCAGCGGTCCCAGTGACTCGATCCCCAGATAAGCGTTGTGCCAGTCGCTGGGGCCAAATGTCGTTCCCCTCGCTGCCATAGCATTAGCCCAGGTATCAGAGGAAAGAAAATAATTCTTTGGTTCATTTGTTGTGCCAGTGCCGATCCAACGGCCGATCACGTCGTCGCTTTCAAGAATGCGATACAACTCTCCGCACTGAATTATATGATGATATTGCTGCACCAATTGATCAAAAATTGGGCCGTCTAGCCCCAGGTCCCAGTAATCATATTTATTTTCAAGCATCGGAAAGAATGATTTTAAATCCTCTCCTGAAACAATGAGCAGCAGTTCCTGCTTTTTTTCAAAGATCCGATAGGTGACCGGATAGGTCACGACATAGCGAGCAGGACTTCCCCGGTCGGAAGCTGAAAAATAGTAATCAACCACATCGCCCGCCTTATGCTCCCCAGGAATCTCAGCGGCCCAAATCCCATTTTCAATCGTTCCGCTTTTCAGTTCCATGGCCACGCTGTCGTAGGCCGACCTGTTGATGCTGAAATGCAAAAAAGCATCCCTGACGCCAGCCTTGCTGGCATCCGTCGCGTCTTCGTCGACAATCGCACAGGTCACCACTCGCGGCCCCAACTCCATGGTCGAGCCGGCGCGATCGAAGGTGATTCGTGGCGGCTTGTTGCCATAATACTCGACCACGACATACCAGTTCAGAGCACTGTTGTAAACGAACCAGCCAGCACCCTCTCGATAATGCGCCAGTTTTACTTTGTCGCGAGGATCACTCGGCTCGAGCCTGGTGGTCAGCGTGGCCATATTGCTTCCGAATTCGCCGTAGGGCACGATGACCACTTGAAATGGCTCTCCACCAGTATCAGGTTCTTCCCCCAGCCAGATCATTTCGGCCCAACACACGGTATTTTCGACCGCCGTGACTGGAAAATCACCCCACATCTGTCGCCCCAGCGGAGGTTCAAAATTGTGGCCCTGCCAGGCCTGATTTTTCCAGACGCCTAAAAAAAGACTATCGCCCTGCCAATCGGCATCAGAAAAATCCCAGGGATAATTGGGTTTTGCCAGTCGGATTATAAATCCATCACAAAATTTGGTGTTGCCCCATCTTTGCACCTGGATGCCAACCGCTTTGATATAGCATGGAGCTGGAGGATCGAAGCAGCATAGCAGGCTGTCATACGTTGCCACTCCCCAATCCCTATTGCCGAAACCGATATTTTGGATCGTATCCAGCTCTGTTTGGTGATTGAACTCAAACAATTCGTGCGGTAACAGGCGTCTGTCATAGAGTCGTTGGAGTTGCTCCTGGCTGATTGCCCTGGCGTCACTTTTGAAGCCAGGGAGAGTGGCTTTCAAGATCGCCAGAGATGTTTCCTGTGCGACAACTGCGGCCGTCAGACAAAAATTCCATAGCATAAAACCCATGACAATGGCACGATTCATGATTCTGCCCTCCCATGCAAGTCAAAAAAAACATGGCTATTGGATCATCTTTTCATACAGCAGATAATGATCGCAATTCATGCCCAATTGTTGGTATACCCGTTGAGCACTGACATTTGCTTTGTCCACATACAGCCGTAATCCCCTGACGCCCAAGCTGCGTGCCAGGGCTTCGATAAGGTTAAACATTTGTTTAAAGATACCCTGGCCCCGGTAACCTGGCAGCACATACACGCTATGAATCCACCAGACATCACCATTGCGCCAGTCGCTCCACTCTTTCAAAATCAGCAGACAGCCGACCGGTGTCGCTTCAGGGCCTCGGGCTACCAGGTAAAACCCTCGGTCGGGATGATCGAACATAAATTTCACACCCGCAGACACAACTTCCGGCTCCAATCTTAGATTTTCGGTCTCCAATGCCATCGCTATCTGCGCTTGCGATATCCATTGAATATCCATCTCGGTTGCTTTTTCCACTCGAATCATCATCGCCTCAATAACTTTCCTAAATCCTGACTGGCTCAAAAACGATTAAAAATCGGCTTCAGCCGCGCCAGCCTGGTTCCACAATTTTCTCCGTATCTGCCTTCGCCAATTAACCAGCGGAGAACCATTATTCCTTTATTTGACTGGATAGAGATAATTTTCGCCCTTCTTGATACGAGCTACGCTGCCATCGGCCGCTAATTCAAAAATCAGCAATTCGCCATCACCATTGTCGCCGGTCAGGCGAAAGGTATGTTCCCCAACTGGTGTCAATTCGATGACATTTTCCGTAGGATTCTCTTCTGGCGGATAATCGTAGCCGTACAGCACCAACTGCTGATTCACTATCATCACCTCATATTGCCAATCGGTGGGATCGGTGTACCTGCCAAGATATTTTTCCCAGCCAGGCTGAATCTCTGCCGCTGGTTTGGGCTTTTCGGTGGCATCAGCAATGGCTGGCGCGATCACGTCGAAGATGCGATTGGCAAAGAAAGCGGGCGAGGCATCCTCGGCATTGCACATAACAATAATCCCTATTTTATCTGCAGGACAGAGCAGAATTTGAGTGCGGTAACCAGCCACCCAACCGCCGTGGCCGATAAACGTTTTGTCGCCACGATGTGAAATGCTAAAGCCCAATCCCCAGCCGCTCTGCCAGTTAGGCTGCAGCCAGTGCACCCGTTGCATCTCGAGCACCGTGCTTCTTTTCAAAATCGGCGCTGCGTCGCCATGGTCTTCTCGAAATTGGAACATGATGAATCGAGCGAGATCTTCGACAGTCGAAGACATATTCGCAGCCGGGGTCAAGCCTTTCGCGTCGGTAAGGGGCATTGTCTTTCGCTTGCCATTGGGCAGCAGGCGACCATAGCCGATGGCCAGCCGCTTGTGATGTTCAGCCGTTAGATTCACACTGGTGCTCTGCATCTGGAGCGGTGATAGAATATGCTTTTGAATATAGGTTTCATAATCCTCGCCTGATACGGCCACTACAATTTCGCCCAGCAGCGCCATGCCCAGATTGGAATATTTCCATTTTGTGGCGGCAGGATAGATCGTCTCTTGCTGCGGGAGTTTTTCGATCATCTGCTCCCGACTCGGGAATTGGTGATCGGTCCAATAGGGAAAAGCAGCTTCTCGTGGCAAGCCAGAAGTATGCGTCATCAGTTGGCGGATGGTAATGGGCGGCGCATCAGGGAATTTGTACTGAATGCGGAACCAGGGCAAATATTTCTCGATCGGGTCGTCCAATTGCAAACACCCCTGATCGCGCAATTGCATGATGGCGGTGCAAGTAAAAAGCTTGGTAATCGAAGCAATGCGATAGATGGTCGAAGGCGAAGCATGGATTTTTCGTTCAACATCCGATAAACCGAAGCCTCTGGCCCATAGCAATTTCTGATCATAGACAATGCCCACAGACATGCCGGGCAGATGATAGTAGTCCAGTTGGGCTTGCAGCCAATGTTCCAGCAATTGAATTTTGCCAGCAATGGCTGGATGCTGCGCCAGGGATTGCCCTTGCACCGTACTACCGCTACTCCCCAACAGTAGGATCAGGTAATAACAAACCACTAGCCACCGCATTTGTTTCATTTGAGCTACTCCTCCGGAAATTCAATACGATTGCTGCTTCTGTCACTTTCTAAGAATCTCATCCAACTGCCTATTCCTAAGACCATTCCAACTCCCAAAATGTTTCGGATTTTATTGGAAAAAATCAAGGCCCCCGACTCAGTCATTGCCAAAGCAGAACCATGCCCGAAAAGATCTTTGCCAATTCTTAGCGCAATCGCCAGTAGCATTTTTGCGCCTAATCATTCCCGGCAGGATCCGTTTCATCAGAAATATTGATTTCGTCCGACTGTCAATCGTACCGATTGATTTCTATGCTGATCTGACAGCGAAAGGCTTCTTCCGGACAAAAAAATTTCCATTCGTGACCAAATTTTAATATTGACATTGATCAAGGAAAGATGTAACTTTAGCACATAATTGAACATTGAACCAGTTGAATTTGAATCACGCATGGGGATAATGGCTATGAAGTTTGAATTGGTTTTATCGAAATTAGAAAGCAAAAACTATAGACACTGCCGGTGTGCTTTAGCACCAAAAGAATTTCATATCTCACGCGCCGCCCGAGATCGTTACCAATTCGATGAATCGATCTTTACCATCTCCGGCAATGTGATTTTTGCCAATTTTCATGCAGCCCGGCGTTTCGCCCAGAAAATGAACGACAAGCGCGATCTGGTCAATTTCCCAGAACAAACCGTGCGTGCAGGCCAGATCAACGCCATGGGATTGATCGATGAAATATTGCACTACGTGGTGGAGCTCTATCGCCAGGAGAAAAAAGGCGACGTGATGCAGCAAGCGCTGGCCTGGCTTAAGGAACGGCTGGATGACGATGAGGTGACCAGGACCCTACGCCGATTTGCTGAAGAATTTCCGCCGGTTGCAGTCTACCAGCGTCAGTCAGATCTGGATGACTACTTAGCGGGTACGACTGCAGGTACGCCCAATCTCGAGATCGTGCTGGAAGAGCTGATTCTGCTCTGGCTCAGCAACCAGAATCCTGCCTTTTCTCCGTTTCAGGAATTATTTGATGATGAAAAATTGGTTTACCATACTTCATATAATAAGATCATTAACGAATTGAAAGCATTCTTCGACACTCAGCCATTCTTCGGTCCTGACAACCAGAATCTCATCGACATGCTGCGCAGCCCGGCCATCGCGGTTCCCTATTCGCTGACCGGGCAGTTGCAGTACATCCTCGAAAAATGGGGCATGTTGCTGGGCAAATATCTCTATCGCCTACTGAGCAGCATGGATTTCATCAAAGAAGAAGAAAAACTCTGGTTTGGTTTTGGCCCCGGTCCAAGCTATGTCTATGAATTTCGCGGTTTCGAAGAAGAGCCAGAGCGGTTCAGCGCGGACCGCGAATGGATGCCGCGGCTGGTGCTGATTGCCAAGAGCACCCTGGTCTGGCTGGATCAATTATCGAAAAAATATCAATTGCCCATCTATCGCCTGGATCAGATTCCGGATGCCGAACTGGACCAACTGGCGCGCTGGGGATTCACCGGCCTCTGGCTGATCGGTGTCTGGGAGCGTAGCCACGCCTCGAAACGAATCAAACAGCTCTGCGGCAATCCTGAAGCTGAAGCTTCGGCTTATTCCCTGCACGATTATGTGATTGCCAATGAATTGGGCGGCGAGGAGGCCTTCCAGAATCTCCGCGAACGCTGCTGGCGCCGGGGCATTCGGCTAGCCAGCGACATGGTGCCCAACCACACCGGAATCACCTCTCGCTGGGTGATCGAACATCCCGATTGGTTTATCTCACTGGATCACAGTCCATTTCCCGCCTATACGTTTTATGGGCCCAATCTTTCCGAGGATCAACGCGTCGGCATATTCATCGAGGATCATTATTTTTCGCGCACCGACGCTGCCGTTGTATTCAAACGGATCGATTTCTGGACCGGCGACACCCGCTACATCTATCATGGCAACGATGGCACCAGCATGCCCTGGAATGACACCGCACAATTGAATTATCTCAAGCCCGAAGTGCGGGAGGCGGTGATCCAGACGATTTTGAACGTTGCCCGACGGTTTCCTATCATTCGTTTCGATGCCGCCATGACCCTCACCAAGCGCCATTACCAGCGACTTTGGTTTCCAGAACCCGGAACCGGCGGGGATATTCCATCTCGCGCTGGACACGGAATGACCCGAGCCCAAATTGACGAACTGATGCCTATTGAGTTCTGGCGGGAAGTAGTGGATCGAGTGGCCCAGGAAGTGCCGGATACGCTATTGCTGGCCGAAGCGTTCTGGCTTATGGAGGGCTATTTCGTGCGGACGCTGGGCATGCACCGCGTTTACAACAGTGCATTCATGAACATGCTAAAAAACGAAGACAATCAAAAATATCGCAGTGTCATCAAAAATACCATCGAATTCAATCCCGAAATTCTGAAGCGCTATGTGAACTTCATGAATAATCCCGATGAGAAAACTGCGGTGGAGCAGTTTGGTAAGGACGACAAATATTTTGGCGTCTGCACGATGATGGTCACCATGCCGGGATTACCCATGTTCGGCCACGGTCAGATCGAGGGTTTCACCGAAAAATATGGCATGGAATATCGCCGTGCCTATTGGGATGAACAGCCAGATTGGAATTTGATCCAGCGCCATGAAAAAGAAATTTTTCCATTGATGAAAAGGCGTTATCTGTTCGCCGATGTTCAAAATTTTTTGTTGTACGACTTTTTTACCCCGGAAGGCTATGTGAACGAAAACGTCTTTGCCTATTCCAATCGCTATCAGAATGAACGAGCGCTGGTGGTCTATAACAACAAATTTGAACATGCTCGCGGCTGGATTAAGATTTCAGCGGCGTACGCTGAAAAAATAGCTGCGGGA
>JAPDQM010000022.1:0-45781 GCA_034505795.1 Candidatus Zhuqueibacterota bacterium | reverse complement strand
GGCCAGATCATAAATCACCATTTTCTTTACATCTTTTTCAGGAATCATAAAATCTTCCACAAAAAAGTCAATCAATTTCTTGCTGGTGACCGTCGTGGTTTGCACAATGGCTTGATCCACTATTACGCTCCGCTGTTGTGTCCAGCCGAGGTCGGTGCGGAGGCACATCACTATCGACATCAGGAAAATAATTTCCTGAACGATCATCTGTCGCTTGCTGGTCATAACCCACTCCTCATTTCATGTTGTTTGACGGCGCATCGTGCTGTTTTTCTTTATCAGCCGATTTCGCCGAAAGCTGTTTCCACTTATTAAAATAATCACGGGCTTCATCATAGTTGCCGGCGCTTTTATGAGCACGAACCATCAGCGACAGCAGCTCAGTTGTCTCTGTCGGCGATAGGCCCGCGTTTTTGGCCAATGCCTTCTTGCCATAAATAATCGCCTGCTCTGGATCGTTCCAGAGCAATGTCACCAGCTCGATATATGCTTTCGCGATTTGATCCCATTCGAATGAAGTCGCCTTGGTAAAATAGGCCAGGGCCAGCTTCTTTTCCTCTTTATCGCGAGCTTCAATGCCCAGTCGATACAACATGGCACCATAGCTGTTGAAAAACGGCTGGATCTCTTCATCTTTAGCGCTCACTTCACCATTATTGATGGCCTCATAGATAACGCGCATCCGCTCTACCGCCGGCGCTTTCTTGCCCAAAATTTCAAATTCTACCACTGCCAGTTTATGGGCCACCATCAACCGGGCCTTGAGGGTCTTCAACGTGGGCAGCAACTGCTCACTGGCACGAGCCATCTTTTCATATTCTTTGGCAGCCTCCAAATTTAAAATTTTATCCCAGGCTTCGGAAGCGCGGAGATTGCCCCCATCCCAGTTGATCCATTTGATATAATTCTTCAAATCGGCTTTTTCCTGGGGCGTTCGAGCAAATTTTTCCGCCACCTGAAATGCTTTCAGGGAGCGCTCGGCATCGAATAAGCGGGCATAAGCATCGCCCTGGGCATACAGATAATAAAACATCATCGAGCTATCAGGGGGCGTATCGAAGCTGGTTTTTATCAATACCATCTGCGCTTTTTGAAAATTGAGCAGAGCATTGGCGTAGTCCTTTTGCGCCAGATAATTTTCGGCTAACAGCCGAAACAGCTCAGGTTCTCCTTTTTCGATCCGAGTGAGCCGCTCCAGAATTTCGATCGCTTTTTCATACTGCTTCTCCAGCCCAAATCGATGCTGAAGATTATAATAACACACCGCCAGAATTGCCCGAGCATTCTTATCGAAGGGATTGATTTGCACCGCGTTTTCTAAATGCTGCTGGGCCTGCAAGCAATAGCCTTGCGCCTCCTGGGCTTTTTTTTCATTGCTGCCGTCATCCGAAAGCGTCTTGAATCGATTCAGCAATTGCACGCCCAGATCATATTCCCGCTCGAACTGTTCCTTCTCGTCAGCGGAAAGGGTGTTCTTCTTCACGCTTTGTTCGAGATATTTCCAAAATTCATCCACCTTGTTGAGCTCAGTCTTACCCATTTTCACCATTTGAGCCGCTTTTTGCTCGCGCTGTTTCGAGACAAAGTTGCTATTCGCTACCTCAGCCGAGCGCACCACCGTCGTGCTATCCAGCCCCGGCGGGACGACTAATTTTCCTCCAGCTTTTCTGCCGGAAGAGGCACAACCAATCAAACCGATCAGCAATACCACTGCCCCCATCCGCATTCCACATCTGACAATCGTTTTCACAGTTTCAACTATCCTCCAAGTTATAGATCTTATGATTATGGTGCAATCTAAAAAATACCTGAACATAATCCCCATGTTGGTCATTGACATCAAGTTGGGCCGCTCTAACGCCAAGCTGCCCAGAGGGCCAGGTGGTCCAGCGAGCTCAGCTCGAAATTTTTCAAATAGCCGAGAGTTGCCGCAAAAAAGGGACTTCCCCAGCGACCGCAGCGCTCACCACAGTTCCAGCGCATGCGCATGGTTTGCCACTGCTTTTATTCATTTTTTGGAAGATGCCTAACATCATTCCATCCTCAACAAGTTTTCCAAAATAAAGCCTGTGAGGTATTCGTAAAGATTTTACCCCCGGCTTTCTGGCTGTCGCAGCCACCACGACCAGAAAATTTGATAGAACACCGCAGCCCGATCGCCCGGTGCTTTGCGCGAACTGATAAGGGACTGAATCTTCTGTGCGTCCCGCACCACATCGCCAACAGTCAAAAAGTTGCTACTCTCCTGAATGCCATTGTCTTTAAGCAGAGTGAAATCGTTTCCATCTACCAGACAAATGCGCAACAACAATTCCACCTCATTGCAAGAGAGAAAAAGGGTGTAATTTCGGCCATTGCTGGTGAAAGATACTGCCGAGGAAAGGTCGTCTGCACGATGCCCCATATCATAAGCCACGAGTTTAGGAATTGTGCCCGGATGCGCTTTCATCCATTTGATCAGGGCATGAATATCCAGCGCAGCAGAGCCGCCTCCATTACCCGAGGGCAAAGAAATCGTTGCGCCGCCGCCGCTGCCGTTGCCAAAACCACGTGCGGCGCGCGCAGTTCCCCGTCCTGATAATGCCAAGCCATCACCCCCATCGCCTGTGCCCGTTCCCAGATGGCTGGTGCCACCAATGCCGACCCGTGGTCCATTAGCGCCTCCGGGCGAGGAACGACGTCCGGGAGCAAACGAAGCATTATGGTCCTCCATCACACCACTCAAATCAAAATTATCCAGCGTTCGTTCCGCTCGGCTGACTTCGGTCGAAACACCCGCGACGTTGGGATTGTTCGCCAGAGAGCTGCCGCGCTTAGCCGCCATCGCTTCATGAGAAACCAGTTTCTTCATGTTCAAGCCCTCCACCATCGATACAATATTGAATGAGGCGGCGGTCGGCTGCGGCGCCGGCTTGTCCCTGCTTGGCTGTTTGGACATCTCCAATGTTTTCTGTTCCCGCATCACCTGCGGTTGAATTTTGGGCGGCGTGAATTGCAATTTGATCAATTCACGAACTTCCATCTGCTCGGCTGGTTGCTCAGACAGATTGGTTAAGCTGCTGAACGACAAAATCTGCAGGACAATGAAAATCGCACAAAGGATAACCAGCGTAATGGAGATTGACAGATCCAGTAATTTGTTCTTTTGCTTGAGATAGTTAATAAAAATTTTCATAGTTCAAATTCTTCTCGATTTGATTCCGTTGACAAACATCCAGCACATCCACCAAATTTTGCATGATACTTGATTTGTGTGACTCAATGGTTACAATCATGCGCATGCCGCGTGTGGCATAGCGAGCGTTTTGACTGATCAAAACCTTTTCGAGTTCAGCCAACGAGCGGCAGTTCCAATCGCGACCATTATCATGAAAGTTAAATTTGTTGCCATAAACCTGCACTTTTGCCTCATGCGGGACAGCCGCCTGGATCTGACTTTTGCCCGTCGAGGGCAAATCCACATATTCCGTTCGCAGCCGACTGATGGCAATGAAGCAAAGCAAAATATTCAACGCCACATCAATCAATCGGATCATCAATTTGCCATTCATCTCGTCTTCTCCTACTTGGCATCCAGGCGAACCACATCCAATCCTTTCGGAATTCCCAGGTCGCGGCACAATCGCGCCAGCGCCATGCCATATTCCACCGGCGAATTCCAATCCGCCCGTATGCGCACACCCAATTGCGCGCCCTGACGTCGTGTTTCCTGTTGCTTTTGAATCAAATAACGCTGCACCTCCTGAATGCTCTTGAACTCCTGATCACCACGCTCCACCGGGTAAGTACCAGTTTGGGTCACGCCAATGATCACAATGTTAGCCGATTCAGGCGCTTCCGCGGCTGCTTCGGTGCTCTTGGGCAATTCAATCGCCATATTAAAACCTATTTGGGAAATAGCAATAAAAGCAAACAGCAAGTTAAACACAACATCGATCAATCGCAGCATTAGTTTCGTGCCATTCAATGCAGCCACTCCTCAGTTTGATTTCATCCTCCCGAAGGCGTAACTTGGAGGTCGTTTTGTCATGCCAATGAATTAAATTCTACGGCCTTCGGGAGGATGGTTAGATGCCACTATTTGAGATAAATAATTCGCTTGCTGGTCTGGAACTGTGGCGCAGACATCTTATAGAAATAAAGGCCGCTGCCTACAGATTGGCCCAGGTCATCTCTGCCATCCCAGGTCGCAACGTGATTTCCCGCCGACTTGACTTCCGACATCAACGTTCGAATTCGTTGTCCCTGGAGATTGTATACTTCTAGCCGCACCCAGCCTGAACGAGCCATGGTGAATTGGATATTGGTACGGCCATTGAAAGGATTGGGATAGGCCTGCCCCAGCATATAGTCCATCCGGGAGCCAGCTACACCCGGTTTTTCAGCGACACCCGTTACACCAGCGGTCACTGCGATGGGGCCGTATGTAGCCACATTCCCTGACAAGTCCACATCGCCCAATTGATAATAGTAGGTTTGGCCAGGGTCAACGTTTGGATCAAAGAAGCTGTAATTGTGAACATTGCCCGGTGTATTTGAGACCGGAATGATGTTTTCATTGATCAGCGAAAAACCGCCATTAGGGGACATGCTACGAAATACATCGAATCCCATATTTTCGGTTCCAACTACCGCCGACCAATTGAGCCAGACGCCACTGGAATCGGTCCAGGAACTAAAATTATTGAGCTGAACCTGCCGCTGTGGTCGCTGTCCATTGAAGTTCACCCCAAAATCAATATCCAGCAGCGCTGCGCCATCCACCTGAATCGGGCCAGTCGGGTCCGACTTCGCCGTCAGGACAATGGATGTGTCGTTCAGATAGGGGTGATCGATATCCACAAAGTATGTTCCCTTTTTCAAAAATTGGAATAGATAAAAACCCAGGCGATTCGTGCGAACACTATCAATGAATGTATCTGCTTGTGGATCCAATACATTGTTACCATCATCCTGGTACAGCGACACCAGCACGCCCGGAATTCCGGCTTCCATTTGATCGCGAGTGCCATTGGAGTTTTTATCGTAAAACACCCGATCACCGATGCTGCCAGCACCCACTTCTTCATCGGGCAAAGTAAATGCAATCATATTCAACACGCCGCTATATGGCGGCACATTGGGCTTGTCTGCCTGCGATTCCAACTGAAACGAAACCCAGGATTGTTCCGAGCCAATGGGAACGTTGAACTCCACCATTGCCCATTTGGCGCGGTTGCCAAAGGTTTTGACCAATGGATCGGTATCCACTGCCGGATCGCTGCTGGAGGAATTGTTATAATCCACTGCACCTGATGCGTCAATCAAATTATCCGCCTGAGCCGAGCTATTGCCTGAGCTGTACCAGATAGCCGATGCCGCCGGCGTTGCATTCATGCCTGAAAAAATTTTAACATTGCCCGAACGTTCAAAGCGATTTCCCTCCACCGGGAAGACCACGGTTTTGGTGCCGGGAAAACCAGCCTTGGCGTCAAAGAAATCCAGCCCATCAGCAATCAAAATCTTCGTTTCAGGCAAATTGGGCAAACTATAGATAGCCACCAGCCCACCGCCATAGATGCCACCGCTGGTCGGTTGCGCTGGCAAGGTAAAGCCTTGCACATGATAGCGATGCTCGCCCATCGACACGAGACCGGTAGCATCCGCCCGATAGGTAAAGCACTGCTTCTGACTATCTTTTGAATAGCCGATGCATTTGGCCGCCCGGGTGATCGTGGTATCCCCATTGCTGAGCGTTACCATAATGTCGCCAAGCTGATTGGGGGTCAGATTCGAATAGCCGCTCATATAAACGTACGCTGCCACAATTTCCGCATTTTCTGGAATCTTCATGAGGGCTGTAGCATCGCCCCGCAAACCAAATGCACCCAACGTAACCCAACCCAGATCGTACTTGCCTTTAAACTCTGGCAGGGTAATTCCCAGCTCTTCGTTCCCATCGGCCCAGATAACCGAAGACTGGAACAGAATGAACAACATCATCGACATAATCCCCCTTCTCCAACCGGATACCTGACTTCCCGGTTTTCGCCTGCATTGCTTGAACATGTACCTTCTCCTTCTAATTTTTATTTTGTGGCTGTGAGTTAATCCCCCTGGCGTCAGATTTCAACTGGCAATAGGCGTATCATTCATTTTTATGCACCGGTTTCGCCATCGAATTTCTAAACAAATGACACGTCCCGGTTATTTTCGAGCGCTCGTCATAAAAAGATTGCTGTTTGACAATCCGACTATTTTAATCAAAAGAAAAAATTATCCTGAACTCAAATTTTTGTCGATATTTTAAGAGCATGCAGACACAGAGTCTCACCAGAAATAACGCCTGATCCCTTTGCTACCCTGCCACCTCTTAAATTCATTTCTATTTATCTGATATGGTTGGTGATGTTTATACCCAGCGTCTTCATGGTTTTAATGGGATCGGCGAGACCGCTGCAGTTGGTTTCTGCGCCGGCATGCCGTTTATTATCGGATCAACTGGATCAATCCCCGGTGGATGATTCTTCCGCCATTCGCCACCAGATAGAGATAACACCCCGGCAACATCGCCTGCCCGCTTTCATCCTTGCCGTTCCAAAAGCGATCGCCATTTTTTAGCGTGCGCACCGGTCGTCCTGCACGATCCAGGATCGTGATTACCCACTCCAGCGGTATGCTATCGCCCTGTCGGAATTCTGTCCAGTCGTTGAAACCATCATCATTAGGAGTGAACGGATTGGGCACCGCTTCGAACACTGGCTCTGGCGGCGGTGGCACCACAGGCGGCTTGGGTTTTGTGGTATCAACTGGCGGCGCCTCATACGGTGCCCGATAACTGGCTGTATCCGCACTGCTGTTGCTATTCACCGATACCTGGATCTGCACATGCCGCAACGTCCCATCTTTGGCGGGATTATGCGTCGTATAGGTAACGCGATACCGATGATGTAGCAATTTGGAAATCGCCTTATAAATTTCCTCCAATTCTTTTGAAGAGGGGCTGTAAAAATAGAGTCCTCCTGTTTTGTTTGCCACATCCTTCAAGATATTTTCCTCCGGGGAATTGCGGTTCAATCCCAGCCCGATGGAAAACACCCGAATTTCATGGGAAATCAGGGCGGTCAGCGCCTCCTGATAGGTATAGCGGCTGTCTTTGTCCGCCCCATCGGTTAGCAAAATAATCGCCCGATTTTTCAAGTAGCTGGTGAACAGATAGGTCGAGTGCATCAAGGCATCGTAAACCGCAGTCCCACCATTCGCCTCGATGGTTGCAATCGCCGCTTTCAGTGAGTCCACCTGATTGGTAAACGGATAATCGGTATGCGGCTCATGATTAAAGCTGACAACCGCCGATTGGTCCTGGGGTTGCATCAACGTTACAAAGATACTGGCAGCATTTTTAGCATCAGCCACCGGTTGTCCGCGCATACTTCCGCTGCGATCAATAGCCAGCACCACACTGATACCAAAATCCGCCACGGGCAACTCTTCGACCAGAATTGGCAGTTCGCGCACATTATCCTCATAAACCTTAAAATTATTTTCATCCAACTTGCCGACGACAAAGCCAATTTCATTCGTCACCGTCACCAGAGATACAATACGGGGAAATTGAGATGCATTGATATCGTTATAAAGCAAGTTCAAACTATCCAGCATAGTCGTCTGAGCCACAGCCATTGCATTGCTCTGGCCGAAGGCGAATGGCACGAACCAGATTCGGATCAGCGCAAGCAACATCATTGCTGCCTTTTTTATCATCCAGCATTTCGGTGGCATCGAATAGTGGTTTTCGTCAAAATCATCCTTGTGTCTAATTTTCATCATCATCTTCTCACACTTTGCCTAAATTATCGGATTAATTGGATCAATCCGCGGTGAAGCAGTTGCTTGCCGCTGGTCACTACAAACAAATAGCAACCAGGCAGCGCTGCGGCGCCACTGGCATCTTTCCCGTTCCAGAACCGTTCGCCATTTGCCAGTTGCCGGATGACTCGGCCTGAACGATCCAGCACCAGGATCGACCAGTCTGTCGGTAGGTTATCCCCATATCGAAATTCCACCTGGTCATTAAGACCATCGCCATTGGGCGTAAATGGATTCGGCAGCACCTCAAACACTGGCTCCGGTGCCGGAATAACCGGTGGCTCAATCGGCGGATTCACCGGCGGCACTACGGGCGGCAGCGGTGGAACGGGCGTTGGTTCGTATGGTGCACGATAGCTCGATGTATCAGAGCTCGCATTGCCATTCACCAGCACCTCGATGCGCACATGCCGCAAGGTACTATCCTTGGCTGGATTATGTGTGGTGTAGGAAATTCGATAGCGATGGTGCAATAGTTGTGAAATCGCCCGATAAATCTCCTCCAGTTGGCTCGAATTCGGACTATAAAAATAGAGTCCGCCCGTTTCGCTGGCCAGATTTTTGAGAATATTCTCCTCATCGCTGTTTCTGGTCAATCCGAGCCCAATCGTAAACGCTCGAATTTCGTGGGCGAGACAGGCATTCAATGCCTCCTGATAACTGTTGCCGCTGCGGTTATCAGCCCCATCGGTTAACAAGATGATAGCCCTATTTTTCATCTCATCGGTCATCAATTCGACGGAATGGATGATGGCATCGTAAACGGCTGTATATCCGGTTGCATAAATTTGAGCAATCGCCTCCTTCAGCGAATCGATATTGCTGCTAAACGGGTGTTCGGTATAGGGATTATGATTGAAGCTCACAATGGCCGAATAGTCCAGCTTCTGCATTAGCCCTACAAAGGTGGTTGCCGCCTCCTTGGCATCAGCAATAGGCTGCCCCGACATACTCTGGCTGCAATCAATTGTCAGCACCACATGAATACCAGCCTCTCCTGCGGGCAACTCCTCAACCAAAATGGGCAGCTCGCGCACGGCATCTTCCTGGACTTCAAAATTATTCTCGTCTAACTTGCCAATGATAAGGCCTCTGGCATTTGTGACGGTCACCAGCGAAACAATCCGTGGAAATTGTGCCGCATCCACCTGGTTATAGACCAGATGCAGACTATCCAAGGTCGGCGCCAGATCCGATGCGCCTACGGGCATAGAAATCAGTGCCAGTATTGCGCAGGTGACAATCATCAAGGTGCAACATTTGTCCGTAGGGCTGAGCCAACTGCCTACGCTATTCCCCCTGAAATAGCCCCCATGCTGGTTCATGCTTGAGCTGTTCATTTTGATCGTCCGTGGTTAAATTTCAGCAAATGCAATTTCCAGAGGTTTTTTAGCCCGAGTTTCTTTTTCAACTGGATAGGCTGGCGCCATCACCGGTTTTTCTTTGGGTTCTTCACGTTCCGGTGGAAGGCTTCCATTCGCCTTCTTCTCCAAATACAATAATGCCTGCCGCAACTCCTCGGCTTTGTTGCTCAACTGACAGAGTTGCCGGTTGAACAATGTGTAAATATAGGTTCCGCCCATATTCAGCACCAGACTGATGATCAAGCCGGTAATTGTGGTCACCAACGCAATGCTCATGCCCTGGAGAATGGTGGGACCATCCATTTTCCCGGACCAGAAGGTGACGAAGATGCCCCACACTGTACCCAACAATCCCAGCGCCCCCGCAGCCTCTGACAAAAAACCATTCAGCCGATTAAACGCTTCAAAATTCTCCTTCTCAGCCGACAGGTATTGATTGATATCATCCCCCAACGGCTCAGCCCGATTGGTCTTATCAAATGTTAAGATCAATTGATATAACAATCGAGAGGCCCGACTTGGCGTACCCGTTCGCAGCATCTGAACCAGATTTCGGATGCCATTCGAGCGGATCTTTGTCTGCAGAATCGGCTGGGATCGCATCCGGTCGCGATGCTCAACCAGCCCCCGATAGACGATGAGCATGATCCCCGCTGTGGTCAAAATCACAAACGGCCACAATAGCCAATCATTCATCTGGACTATCTCCCAGGCGGTGAGTTGCACCCGTTGCGGCGAGGCATTGAGTGTGTTCTGCGCATAACCAGCCGGTTGATTTGTCCCACCTACGGCTAGCGCGGCTGACACACTCCCAACCAGAATCAAGAAACCTAACACCAACACGCCCCCTGTAACTTTCCAGGCATACATTGCCCGACGATACATTCGTTTTTGATTCACGTTCAATCTCCCATTTTTTGAATCTTATCTTGTGATAACATAAGCTGTTTACTTGAAATTACCCATTGGGCTCTTAAATTGGACTTCCGTAGATACGCTATCAGTTAACGATCCAGCTTACTTGCCTGCAGCGACGGTTCCTGACTGAATCGAAGGTATACCGTTCGATTTAAGCGCGTCACCTGCAGCGGCTGAGAAACGGTGTTTTTCTGTTGCCCATTAAGCGTATTGATGGTCAACGAGCATGTGTATTGGCCGCTGTCCAGCAATTCGCCCCACTTGTCTCGCCAGTCCCAATCCACCAATTCCGGTAATTCATCATTACCGTGCATGCTCTTTACCACTTCCTTTTTATTGTTCAAAATCACCAGTTCCCAATCCTTCACGCGCCGTATCTTACCTGGCACCTGCAATCCGAACGTCAGCTTTTCCACCGAAAGTTTTGGCGCCACCTGCGATTGCGTTTCTTCTCCTGGCTCAAAGCCTTCCAGTTTGGGCCGCACAGCACCATTCAATTTGATCACATCAATCTGATTTGCCGCAACGATTCCTTTCTGAATCAAAAACTGGCGCAAAATTCTGGCATCAGGAAGGGTACGTTCATCTGCTTGCAAAATCAGATTTGCCGATGGCATCTGTTGCAGCCGACGCTTGATCTCCCGCCCCAACTTCGCATAGCGCTGCAACCTTAAGTTTTGGGTTTCATATTGACTCAAAACGCCAGTGGGCACTATCAAGGCATTGCCAAATCTTCCCTTTGGTTGAAGATATTCCGGCGACAGTTCCGCTAACTTCTCCACTTCATAAATGGATAGCTCTCGTGGCATGCTGCGAACCACTCGCTCCTGGATGATGTGCAACGTATCCGTCGAAAGTTGAATTTCCGGCTGCCCAATATCCGGTCCCCGACCCAGGATGCGCGCGTACACCATTTCGTGCGAGCCCATGGACACCGAGGTCAATTCACCCGTCGGCAGATCCAACCCGTAATGCAATTGATTATCTCGTGACAGATTGACTTGTAGCTCCAATTTGAGAGGCAGGGTATTCTCAAACGAACAGCGGAACAGCCCCATCCGCTCGTGACGCACCGCCAGCGCCAGTCCATACCGCACATAGTTGCCATCATGATGGAGCATCAAACTCGGAATAAGATTGCGAAAGGTGTAACTTGCCGCAAATGAAATTTCCTGAGGTAAAATCGCCTGCGTCTGGCGCCCCAAATTCGGTCGATTCAGGTGATCTACGCCCAATCCAAAGGACCAGGGACCCGAATTCCAAAAAGCGCCGACGCCCAGATTCAATGTCGTTCGCGCCAGATTACCACTTAGCAAAGGATCGTTGGCATCTACCAGATGAAAATCTTCTCTGGCAAATCCAAAACGTCCAAAGCCGATCTTCATACCGAGTGAAAGTTGCTCCCATATTTTGCGGCTCACCATCACCGCACCACTGAACTCCGAATAGATACCCGCCGAGAAATAGCGCAAATCACCACCAAGCCCAATTTCATACGGCAGCAGAAACGGAAAACTGGCGTTGATATGGCTTTCCTGGATGGCAAAATTTTGATTCGGAATAAAGCCAAAATGAAACACCTTTAAACCCAGAGCTACCCGCGAAAACTGGGTAGAGATGACTGCCGGATTCATCTCCGAAATCCATGGATGCGAAACATCGGCCGCGTTGTTGATATTGAAGCCCTGCCCATAGACCTCGGACAGCGACAACAGCGCACCTACGATAAGGATCCAAGTGAACATCCCCCTGATACGCCGAAACCATATTCGTGCTTGTGCTACCATAGCTCGTTCTTTCATATTTTGGTCAGTTGCTCTAATGCCCTGCCTGCCAACTGATCAATATTCACTGGTGACTGATTACTGATTACTGATTACTGATTACTGATTACTGATTACTGGTTACTAATTACTGATCACTTCCCTCACTCATGCAATAAGAATACCAGAAGCGATTTAACATTTAATTTTACTTGATTGTTACTTTTTGCATGTCTGATTATTAATTGATTTTGCTTACACTATTAGCCATGAATTATTTTAAGTAGCCCAAAACAAATTGTACCGGGAGATGTTATCTCCTTTGCTTTGGCTCACAAGTTTGAAATTTGAATTACAAAAAGGGGAAGTAGGTGGGAATTTTTAGCAGCAGAAATGACCAAAATTGTTACCAACAAATCCCGCCAGATGCGATCTCAGCAGCGACTCATGCGCCGGCTTCAACTCGCAAACGTTCAATACCTTTGATTTCTGACGCCATTCCTCCATCAATGCCATCGGTAATCCCGAATTGTTCATCAGTAGCATTATCATAAAAATTGAAAAAATATCTGAGAAGACCATTCAGCATATTACAAATTTATCTGATTGGAGCGGTGTGCCAGGATTTTCGGCTCCCGGTCTTTTGCCATATCGATCATCCTTTGCATCGAGTGCTTTTTACAAATTTGTGGGTATCGAAAAAAACTCTTGACATTAATTGCTTAACGTTTTATATTATTTAGTACGCCCGCATTTATTGGGGAACCAACCAGGAGCCATTTAATTTGTTTGAATGGTATTGCCCTGTTCGTCGCGTCTCGGTCGAATGGCTGAATTCGTTTTTCTCACAACCATTTTCGATAGACGGGTGGACACAATGACTTATCTGGGTTGAATATTCGTTCTTTGCAGATGTTCATGAACGGTGCCCAAGTGGGATAATAGGGAAAACGGTGTAATGCCGTTGCAGCCCCGCTACTGTAACGGGCTACGAAAGTCACAACTGATTTTTAAAACCAGTTAGCCACTGTTGGTTTTACGCCAATGGGAAGGCGTGACCAGTAGATCAGATGCCCGAAGCCAGGAAACCTGCCGTTCGAGACTCCTCAAGATGTGGCAATAGTATTATTTTTAAAAGCATCATATTTGTTTGATACCACCAGTCACGGAGTCTTGCTCGAGTTTCAGATCAGCCTTCGAGGGTGAGGCTTGGCTAATAGATAGCAGCAAATCGCGCCCCAACTGTCGTTCAAGGTTGGGGTTTTTTATTTTCTCCCCCATTCCAATTCCATCTAAGCTGCTTCTAAGATTTAACGTAGTGTGCCGTCGCCCTCATTGGCCCAATGCCTGAAATTCAAACCTCGCAGCAGACTTGACCCTATTCATCAATCATCATTTACTTTCATTAACCGAAGGAGGAGCAATGTTCAACAAAATCCTGTGGGTAGTTGCTATTCTGATTTGTCAAGCTTATCCATTGGCCTGGTCACAAACTACTGGGACCATCACGGGGACAGTGACATCAGTGACCGATGGAAGGCCGCTGGAAGCGGTGAACATAATCGTTGTAGGTACTCGCTTTGGGGCTGCTTCTGATAGCCAGGGCGCCTTTGTCATTCCAGGGGTCCCAAGCGGGAAACACTTCGTTATCGCATCGAGAATCGGATTTGCGTCATCGCCCCGGCAGGAAGTGGTGGTCAGCGCTGGCGCTACCATAACCATCCATTTTTCGCTCTCCCCGGAGCCGATTGCTCTGGAGCAAATTTCAGTGACGGCCACCCGTTACGAAACCAGGATCGCAGATGTGCCCTTTGCCACCGCGGTCATTGCCGCAGCACTGCAGGTTGCCCCTATCGCGCGCACTGCCGGCGATCTGCTGGCCAGTAGCGCCAGTGTAACCATGAAAGGCACTGCCGATTTGAATTCGCTGCAAACTGTTTCCCTGCGTGGCTCATCAGATAGCCAGGTATTGGTACTGCTGGATGGCCAGCCATTGCTGAATGCGCAGAATGCCAGTTTCGATTACAATAGCATTCCCATTGATTTTCTGGACAAAATCGAAATTGTCAAAGGCGGGCATTCTGCTCTTTACGGCAGCTACGCCGTAGGCGGCGTTATCAATTTTATTTCTCGGGCCGCTGATTCAGATGGGAAATTGAACGTGGGTGCTCGTTCCGGCATAGGCTCCTGGAATGCTCAATTTCATTCGCTTCATGCCTCCCAAAAAATTGGTCCCATCTCATATTTTGCAGCTTTTCAGCGGGTAGAAAGCGACGGCGACTTTCGCTATAAAAATCATGCGGGCATTGCTCAGGTTCGGCAAAATAATCAATTAACCCGGAATCAAGCAATGGCCAAATTGCAACTCGACCGCTCAGCTACGGAACACTGGCAATTCTTAGCGCTATTAAACCAGTTTGATCGCGGCGTGCCGGGGTCGGTAACCTTTCCCTCCACCACAGCCAAACTGCATGACAAGCAGCAGCTCTTTCATCTCAGCTACAACAACCGCCCGCTCCAGTGGTGGCAGTTCGATGCTGACCTCTACTATGACTACTCCCGACAACGCTATGTCGATAGTGATCCATGGCTTCTCGAGGACACCCGCCATAAGAATCAGGCGTTTGGCTTCCAGCTCCGCAATCAGTATTTCATTCAGGACAATCTCATAGTTCTGCTGGGATATGATTTCCGGCGGGATCAGCTCAACAGCAGTCGATTGGCTGCGGCTTCCAGAAATACCCATGGAGTATACCTATTAGGCCAGATCAAAACGGCTATACCATTTCTACCCTATTTCAATGATTTAATTTTATTGCCGGCCTTCCGCCTGGATCACTATACCAATTTTGGCGGACACGGTAGCCCTAAATTGGGCATCAAGTTGTCCCACCGCAGCACCCTTACAACTTCGCTCAAAGGCAATATCGGCACATCGTTTCGCGCGCCAACCTTCAATGATCTATTCTGGCCAGCGGATCAGTGGTCAGCGGGCAATCCAAAGTTAAAGCCTGAAACGGGGATTAGCTTTGATGTGGGGACTTCGGTGGACTATCAGGAGGGAAACTGGCAGACCGGGATCGAGCTGACCTATTTCCTAAGCAATATCAAAAATCTGAATCTCTGGAAAGAGGTCCAGCCATGGTTCTGGATGCCCCAAAACATCGATCGCTCCGTAACGAGAGGCATAGAAACGCAACTCTACCTGTCTGCTTTTGATCACTTTCTGAGCGTTCGAGGCGCCTATACTTTATTGGATGCCAGGTATAATAACCCTCAATCCGGCCTCTATAAAAACCAGCTTGAGTATCGACCCAAAAATAAATTGGATCTGGAGCTAACGGCCCAGCCCAAACCGTTTAAGATTGGATTGGTTTATCGCTACCTGGATCGGTCGTTCAAAGACGAAAATAATACCCAGCTTCTGCCGCGATCCAATATCGTCGACCTCAATCTAGCCACCAAGGTGCGCATCAAAGGATTGGACTGGCAACTGCAATTCAATGCTATCAATTTATTCGATAAGCAATTTATTACATTTGGCGACCAGCCAATGCCCGGCCGCCAATTTCGTGCCACAGTGGGTGTGGAATATTGATTTGGACAAAAGCTACAAATCCCTTCCGTGATTTCAAAACCATGGAAGGGATTTTTCACCAAGCAACAATTTTCGCAAAATTCAATTCAATGTCGAATCAGCCTTTGACAATACGAGTGCCGGTCATTCCATGTATGGCATCGATCATCCGCTCGGTGGAGGTGATGATGCAAACTTCACCCCCATTTTCAATAAACTGGATCGCCGCCTCAATTTTCGGTCCCATACTACCTTTAGGAAACTGACCCTCGGTCAAATAGCGTTTGGCTTGTTCAATAGTTAGTTCATCCAGGTCCACCTGATTCGGCTTGCGGTAATTCAAAGCGACCCTGTCGACAGCGGTCAAAATGTAGAGTTCCTGCGCCCCGATGTCTCGCGCCAGGATCGCCGCGCTAAGATCCTTATCAACCACACCATCAACGCCTTCGTACGTGCCATCATCTTCGACATAAACCGGCGCGCCTCCGCCGCCTACCGTTATCACCACCACGCCCTGATCGACCAATTTCTTAATCACATCCTTTTCCACAATGCCCAGCGGAATCGGTGAAGGAACAACACGACGCCAGCCGCGGCCTTCGTCGTATTTGATCACCCAATTTCGTGTGCGCGCCAACGCCTCGATTTCATGCTCATGATAAAATGGACCCACAAATTTCGTTGGATTCAAAATCGATTGATCATTTCGATCAACAATCACCTGCGCCACAACCGTCACCACCTCTCGCTTTATGCCACGCAGGTGCAATTTATTTTGGAGCGACTGGGCGATCATATACCCCATGCCCCCTTCCAGATCAGCCACAATTACACCCAAAGGAATAGGCGGCACCAGATGCCGTGACTCCTCAACACGAATCAGGGCATTGCCCACCTGCGGCCCGTTGCCATGCGTAATCGCCAGATGATAGCCCCGACTGATCAACTCCGCTGGCCCCACCAAGCTGCGCCGGGTGTTGGCAAATTGTTGATGGATATTGCCCTCCTCAAATTCTCGAGTGATAGCATTGCCGCCGAGGGCAATGACGGCGGTACGTGGTTTTTCCTTCATAAATTTCCAATCCTATGTTCTAAAATCATTCATCGGCTTGTATGTGACTAGACCCAAGGCATAGAAATCGCCTTGGGTCTGAAAATCTCACTTACTTAAACCGCGCCAGCACATCTTCGAGATTCGGTCTCCCGATCTCCTGCAATTCGTAAATCACCCGCACCGCCGGCTTTTTGATCTTGATGATCTTGCGCAGATCGATGGGGGTACCAATGATAACGACATCGCAGTCGGTTTTGTTGATCGTCGTTTCCAGGTCTTTCACCTGTTCTTCGCCGTAGCCCATGGCTGGCAATAGCGTCCCGATATCGGGATATTTTTGGAATGTTTCGGCAATACGACCGACCACCCAGGGCCGGGGATCCACAATTTCAGCCGCCCCGAATTTTTCAGCCGCGACCACACCAGCGCCAAAGGTCATTTCACCGTGGGTAAGCGTCGGCCCATCTTCTACTACCAGCGCTCGTTTGCCCCGAATGAGTTCCGGCTTCTCAACCGATAGCGGCGACGCGGCATCAATGATGATCGTGTCAAGATTGACCGAGCGAATATTCTCTCGCACAAATTCGATATCCTCGAAATTGGCCGTATCAATCTTGTTGATGATCACCACATCAGCCATGCGCAGATTGGTCTCGCCAGGGTAGTAAGTCGTCTCATGGCCGGCTCGCAGCGGATCGGTCACCACAATATGCAAATCCGGCTGATAGAAAGGCGTGTCGTTGTTCCCACCGTCCCAGAGGATGATATCTGCCTCTTGCTCTGCCTGCTCCAGAATGGCACCATAATCCACCCCAGCATAGACGATCGTTCCCCGATCCAGATGCGGTTCATATTCCTCTCGTTCTTCGATGGTACATTTGTGTTTCTGCAAATCTTCGTAGCCTGCAAACCGCTGTACTCGCTGCGCCGCGAGATCGCCATACGGCATCGGATGTCGAATGGCCACCAATTTTTTGCCATAGCTTTTCAAGATGTCGCTCACCCGGCGGGTGGTTTGACTTTTGCCACAGCCAGTTCGAATCGCGCAGATCGCAATCACCGGCACCTTGCTTTTCAAGCTGGTCGTGGCGGTACCGAGCAACCAGAAATCCGCCCCTGCTGCATTGACAAGCGCCGCCTTATGCATCACATATTCATGCGGCACATCGCTATAAGCAAAAACCACATGATCCACATGGTGCTTTTTGATTAAATTCATCAACTCCTCTTCGGGATGAATGGGAATTCCACGCGGATATAAGCGTCCGGCTAACTCCGCCGGATAAGTTCGGCCTTCAATATCTGGAATCTGGGTAGCCGTAAACGCTACCACCTCGAACTCTTCATTATCTCTAAATCTCAAATTGAAATTATGAAAATCACGCCCTGCGGCACCCATAATGATAACTTTTTTGCGACTCATAAAGCCTCCAGTAAATTCGTGTCATTTTGAATTATTCTTTTCGAGCACTTTACTAATGTGATTCCCATTGAACTCAGCTATCAAACATGCGGTGCCAAACGTCTTTTAAAGTTCTTTTGATTGGAATTTCATATCTTGCTGGTCTCATAGGAGCTAATTTCCCGATGACTTCACGGTTTTCATATTTATCGAAAGATTGATTAGAATTTCAACTCAAAACAAGGCTCAAATATAACAAATTTCGACCAAAAGTCAAATCATTTTTCCAACTCATCCATGCTCAATTGACGATTCAAAATTTTTCTCCAACACCATGGTCTTGAATTCGTCCCGAAAACCCAGCGCCTGCAATTGCTCGCGAATTGCCGAATTTCGAATGGGCTGTTGATCCCACGATTCCACTCGAATCGAGCGAATTCTCCTGGCGCCCACAGGATCATCCAGTAATTGTGGCAAAACAGCCAGAGCAGCTTCCAGTTCAGCCAATTGTAAATCGTACAGCGGCTGGAGCCGTGCCCCCTGACCTTCAATCGCCAGCAGTGGGCGACCATTTTTCACTACCAGATAATTATTAGGATGGCGGAGTAACCGCCAGTCCGGATGTGATGGCAAAAGCAAGGGCAGTGGTGAAGCAGCTCCATACAGGTTAGCTGGATCACAGGTGTTGATTAAAATCAACTGGTCGCCAGCAGAGGCATATCCCGGCTGCTTCAGATGATAGCTGAGCAACCGATCTGCCGCCTCAGGCAAGGCAAACTGCATCCCAGAAAAACCTTTGACAAAATACCCTCTTCGAACCTCTCCTCGCCATTCCAATCGACCCATTGTCTCAACCATCATTTTCCAGGGAATTGGCCATCGCTCCAGTTCATAAATCTCGCGACACAGCATACCATATCGTAGCAACAACTGCCGGCTTAGCATTTCAATGACGTCGGATCTGAACAATTCATCCAGCGAAAGCAGCGGTGGCAACAATGACCAGCGGCCGGCGCCGGGAACCGACCTATGACGATAAGTACGTCCATAGCGTTGATGAAGATCCCGGGCCGATCGGATGGCCATTGGTTGCTGCAATGGAAGCGGTGGTCTGCCGGCTCGAATCACAGCAAAGGTATCGTTGGTCACCTCACCTCGCCAGATCAATTCCCACAGCGCCCCCGCACAGGTCGATGGCGGCAAACCCGTTTCCAGCGCCAGATCGCTGACAAAGCAAGCCCCGATTTTGGCTAATGCCTTGCGCATTAAATCTAAAATTTCCTCTGACTGGCTCTGTAATATCGGTTTTTCCTCAGAATTTGCTCCCGCTGTCAGTTTAGATTCCTCTTTATTGATCAGCATCGCATCCGCCATTAACGAACGGAAATAGCTCGCATCCTCTCGGAAGGCGAAGGCTAATTTCCCCAAAGTTGCGTGACCTGCGTTTGAACCATACCAGAGGATCTCGCCCTGCCGACACAACTCATCCAGCCAGGCAGGATGATAGCTTTCGATACGACGAGCTAAAATTTCACTTTCCCAGAGATCGGCCGGCAGCGAGAGGCCTTGCATTTTTTCCATGAGTGCACTCAATCCTTCACTGCCCTGCAAGCGAGCGCCAGTACTTCGATGCTGCCATTGCAGTAAAAAATTTACAAATTGCGTAGCATCGCAGGGCTGAATCTGCGCACGTTGGCGACGCAACGTAAGTCGCCGCATCCGTTGGACGATTTCCGTCATGGCCCAGCGCTTGGCCGCACCCGGGATCGCGGCAGGTAATTCGACGAAACTACCCTTCGTCTCCAATTCCTTCAACACCTGCTGGATAAACGCTTCATCAAAAGGATAGCGGAGGACGATTTGCCGCAGGTCCGAAACTGCATGATGAAATAAATAGCGCTCCAATATTTTTTTCTGGGCATCCACTTGCGGATAATCCTGATCAAGAATTTCCCGAGGTAAATAGTCCATCACGGAACGCAATTCGTCTTGATCCGCCGCGGTGATCATAATTCTCTGATAACTTATAGCCGAACTATCATCTGCATCGCTCCGAGCAAAGGCCGCTCGATATAGCGGGAAATCTTCCGCCGCAATCCAGCGCCAGGATGGCTCAATTCCAGGAATAAACACCTGTAATGCCCGATGCTCCTCGCTCAATGTTTGCAGCAGACGCTTATGGTCGCCGCTAACCCTTGCGCCAATTTCCTGCTCTGTCAGATCACCAATTCGCAGCAGCAGTTCCACCAGTTCCGTTGCGGTTCGTGCCTGGTGCCCATCGGCCAATCCTTGCAACATTAGCTCGATCTGTTGCGCAGCGTTATCATCCAGCAACTCCGACACGGTCCCGGAATGGATCAATTCCTGCACCATATTCTTATCGACTACATCAACTTGTGTGGCTGATGGTTTAGGCTCGTCATAATTGTACATATACCCGGCCATAAATTCGAACATCATGGCCGAAGAGAATGGCGAGGGCTGGCTGGCTTTGCGAACAACCAATTTGACATCACCGCTTTCGATCCGCTCCAGCAGTTGTTTCAACTCCTCAACCGCCAGATAATCCTGCAAACATTCCCGATACGTTTCAATCACGATGGGAAAGGAGGGATACTGCCGGGCAATTTCTAGTAAATCACGAGAACGCATCCGCTGTAGCCACAAAGGAGATCGCTTGCCCGGTTGCGGACGAGGAATAAGCATGGCACGATTGGCATTGTGCCGAAATCGAATGCCAAAAAATGCTGAATTGGCCAATTCTGACAGCAAGAGATCCTCAACATTTGCTGACGTGACGCTGCGGATAATACCGATCACGCTGTCGATATTTTCGATGGGATAACGGAAGACGATGCCGCCATCTGCGTGCAGCGACTCCGGCTCGATGCTTAATTGGCGTTTGAACTGAGCTAAAAGCGCCAGTTTCCAGGGCAGGTGTAGCCGCCCGCCGTACGGTGACAGAATGACCACGCGCGGATCGCCCAGTTCATCGTGAAAACTCTCGATCAAGATGGTTTGTGAATCAGGGATGACGCCGGCTACTTCCAGTTGCTCAACGAAATAGCGATATAAATTTTCCGCCGCAGAGCGATCCATGGAAAAACAATGCTCCAGCCATTCCACGCAGGTCGGATCCGACAAACGCTGCGCCAGTTCGCGACAGAAGTTGCCGTATAGCTGTCCCAGATGAACATGACGATTAAAAAATTCGCCCTTCCAGAATGGCATTCTCGCTGCTTCTGGTGGCGCAGGAGCAACGATCACCCGATCGTGAGTGATATCTTTGATGCGCCAGCAATTGGTCCCGAGAACGAATACCTCGCCTATTCTCCGCTCAAAGACGAATTCTTCCTCCAGCTCTCCCAATTTGGTAACACCATCCTCCAGATAACAGCCATATTGGCCAGTATCCGGAATAGCGCCGCCGCCCATGATGGCCAGCCGTTGGCTATTTGGCAATGGATGCAACACATTGTTCACTCGATCCAGGGAGATGCGGGGACGCAGGTCTCGAAACGCGGCCGATGGGTAGCGACCAGCAATCATTTCGACCACACCCCAAAAATGGGCTTGGGGCAAATGTTGGTAGGGATAGGCGTGTCGTACCAGATGATAAAGGTCAGCGACTGGCCATGGCTGCATCGATACCATGGCCACAATCTGTTGTGCCAGAATATCGAGGCAATTGCGGGGAATTTTGATGGGCGAGACTTCCCCCCGAAACATGGCCTGGGTGATCACGGCTAACTCCGTGAGATCGGCTCGGGTTTTGGGAATTAGCCGCCCCTTGCTGGCCAGTTGGTAGAGATGCCCGGCCCGACCCACCCGTTGCAGACCCCGGGCAATATCTTTCGGCGATTCTACCTGACAGACGAGATCGATGGCTCCCATGTCAATACCCAGTTCCAACGTGGCCGTGGCCACCAATGCCGTCAATTGTCCTTGCTTCAGTTGCTGTTCGATCTGCCGCCGCATTTCTTTGGAAACGCTGCCGTGATGTGCTCGAACCAATTCAAATCCGGCCAGTTCATTGATTTCAGCCGTAATCCGCTCTGCTGCAGCTCGATTATTGGCAAATATCAAAGTAGAACGATGTTGTCGTATTAGTTCCAGCAACTTCTGATAGATGTCGGGCCAGACCGTATTTTCCGGTAAGTCACGAAAATCATTCACCGGAGAAACAATTTGCAGATCCAATTGCTTGCGAATACCGGTATCGACAATGGTTACCGGTCGCGGAACAAAATCGATCCGGCCGTCATTTTGGACCAGGTTGCATCCAGCCAGGAAACGAGCGATCTCTGCCAGCGGTTGTTGCGTTGCCGATAGGCCGATGCGGATAAATGGCCTGTCAACGATATGCTGCAACCGCTCCAGCAGGATGCTCAAAAAGGTGCCCCGTTTGTTTTCCGATAGCGCGTGGATTTCGTCAATGATGACATACCTGACTGTTTTCAAGATCCATTGTGCTCGCAGCGACGTCAACAACAAATGTAGCGACTCTGGCGTGGTGATCAAGATGTGTGGCGGCTGGCGCAGCATTCGTTCCCGTTCTCTTTGCGGCGTATCGCCGGTGCGGACGCCAACTCTTATCTCTGGCAAATTGACATGCAATTCGGCGGCCTTTTGCCGAATGCCCATTAACGGAGCTTCCAGATTGCGCTCGATGTCATAATTCAATGCCTTTAGCGGCGAAATGTAGAGCGTGTGAACTCCGTTGAGAGGCTGGTCTTGGAGGGGCATTTTGAGCAGTTCATCGATGCAGACTAAAAACGCGGTCAGGGTTTTGCCGGAGCCGGTGGGAGCCAAGATGAGCGTATTTTCACCTCGTGATATCGGTGGCCAGCCCTGGATCTGCGGCGGGGTGGGACGATCAAAGCTCTCGGCGAACCAGTGCTGAATGGCGGGATGGAATTGGTCCAAAAAATTAGATGTCATTGGGAATACTGTTAGGTTACTTTAAAAACAAATTGTCCTATGCCAAGCGAAATTACACCAGTCTTGGGTGCTGCTCCAACAGCATAGCTGCAATTGGAATCAAGGAAAATGATTAATCATCTTTTGAATTCCTCTACTAACGCCTCTTGCTACTCTCGGCGCATCTGCCTCAACCAGGGTAACCAGCCTCGCCATAAATAGTTTACATTTCAAACCGAGGTATTTTGTAATCGTGAAATTACTTGTTCCAGCGACAGACTCGCCTGCTCTGCCGTGGTCAGATTCTTGAGCGTGATTTTTTGATTGGCGATCTCATCGGGCCCCAAAATCACCACAAACGGGATTCCCTTTTTATCGGCATATTTGAACTGCCGTTTCAGACCACCTGCGTCGAAAAAGACCTCGGTATTGATGCCCGCGGCCCGCAAATTTTTGGCGGTGGCAAGACTCGCCTGTCGGGTCGACTCATCAAAAATCGTGACCAATACCTGAGTTTTCGTCTTGATCTCGGGCAACATATTCAATTCCGACATGACATCGATAATGCGTTCGATGCCAATGGTGGTGCCAGTCGCTGGAATATTCTGGCCCAGAAACATGCCCACCAGTTCATCATAGCGACCGCCGCCGGTGAGCGAGCCAATCTTCGGTTCTTCAACCACTGACTCGTAAATTGGTCCGGTGTAGTAACTCAATCCCCGTGCTAGATACAGATCAATCGCATAATTTGTCGGAGGCACGCCCAGGTTTTCAATGAAAGAGAGCAACGCCTGAATCTCTGCTACTCCTTCACTACCAATTCTAGAATCAACGAGCAGAGCAGCAACATCGGTTAGCACGGTCTTCGGATCACCGCTGATCTCTAAAATCGGAAGTATCTTTTGAATTGCAGAGGCCGTAATTTCTCGTTCTTCCAATTCCTGTTTGACGCCGTCGATGCCGATTTTTTCCAGCTTGTCAATGGCAATACAAACCTCATTACCCCGATCCACTGCTACCCCAGAATATTCCACAATGCCAGAAAGAATTTTTCGGTTATTGATTCGGATTTTGAATTTTTTAAAACCCAGCGTGGACAGAATCTCGTTGATCAGGGCAATGGTCTCAGCATCGGCCAGCATGGAGGCGCTACCTACGGTGTCAGCATCGCATTGATAAAATTCTCGGTAGCGACCTTTTTGTGGACGATCGGCGCGCCACACCGGCTGCATCTGGTATCGTTTGAATGGCACCGGAATTTCGTTCTGATACATTGCCACCACCCGGCATAGCGGAACCGTCAGATCGTAACGCAGCGCTTCTTCTACTAGGTCCGTAATCTGGGATATAGTAAATTCCTTTATTTCCCGCCCCACTTTTTCGATCCCCGTACCGCGCTTTAGAATTTTAAAAATCAACTGTTCACCTTCTTCACCGTACTTGCCAGTAAGTATTTCCAGCTTTTCAAAGGAAGGCGTTTCCAGGGGTTCATAGCCGTATTTTTCAAAAATCGTTTTAATCGTCGTCATTACCATCTGTCGTCGCAGCATCTGCTCGGGCAAAAAATCCCGGGTGCCCTTAGGGATGCTGGGTTTGATCAACTCCATGCGCCGTTCTCCCGTGTCTTAAAATATACGTTTGCAATTCCTGTTCAAGTTATCCGATGATGCCAGTGACACTTCCCAATTTGTACGTTTAAAAAATTATCCTTCATCTGATTCTTACTGCCAGTTCAATTCAGGACTGCCAAATATAAATATTATTCATGCATAACGCAAGTTATTTTTTTGTACTACTATCAAGCAGACGCTTTGAGATAACATGCAGCAACAGGTTGGCCCAAGACTAAAAAAATTGCCTGCTGTTATTCGCGCCCAAAAAAGCATTGACAATGCAATCGAAAATATGTAAATTGATTTTCAATTAAATTGAATGTTGCAATATTTATTCGTCACATTAAAATTTGGAGGCGAAATGGCGGTTGTTATTACGGGCAAGAATCTGACGATCGACGATGTGTATCGCGTCGCTCATCAGCAGGAAAAAGTGGCGCTGCACCCCGAGGCACTGGAGCGGATTCGAACGTGTCGGGCATTTATTGAACAAAAGATCGCTGAAAATGAAATTATGTATGGCGTAAATACAGGCATTGGTGAACTTTGTAATGTCATTTTGAATGACGCTCAGATCAAGGAATTTCAAAAATACCTGATCTACAATCATTCCGCTGGCATTGGCGAGCCGGTGCCGATCGAAGAAGTGCGCGCCGCAATGCTAAGCCGGGTGAACGTCCATGCCAATGGATATTCCGGTTGTCGACCAGAAATTACTTTGACTTATATTGAGATGCTAAACAAAGGCGTCACTCCGGTGGTCTGTCAAAAAGGCAGCGTGGGCGCCTGCGGCGACCTTTCGCCGATGAGCCAGATCGCATTGCTGTTGATGGGCGAGGGCGAAGCATTTTATCAAGGGGAGCGCTTGCCAGGACAACGGGCATTGGAAAAAGCAGGTATTCCGATCCCGGGATTGAAAGCGCGAGACGGATTAGCGGCTATTAACGGCAGTAATTTGATCACCGGTATGGGTTGCCTGCAAATCTATGCTGCCGAGCGTTTTCTACTGCAAGCTGAGATCGCCGCGGCCATGACCCTGGAGGCCTTAATGGCTAACATGAAGCCTTATGATCCCCGCTTGCATCGGCTGCGTGGGTTTTCCGGCGCAGTGACTTCGGCGGAAAACTTACGAAAAATCATGGAAGGCTCGGATTTGCTCTCTGGCAAGGTAAAGGTGAAAGTGCAGGATGCCTATAGCATGCGCTCCACGCCCCAGGTGATTGGCGCGGCGCGTGATCAACTGCGCTGGACGCGCAGCCAGTTCGAAATTGAATTGAATGGAGTTGGTGATAATCCTATTTTTTTGCCAGCCGATCGGATTGTGCTGACCGGCGCTAATTTCCAGGGTTCGCCGATTAGTGTGCCGCTGGATATGCTTGGCGCATGCATCACTATGGTCTGCGTTCTCTCCGAACGCCGGCTCAATCGCCTGTTGCATCCGGCCTTAAGCGTTGGCTTGCCGGCTTTTCTCACGAAAGGCGCAGGGATGTTTTCGGGCCACATGCTCAGCCAGTACACTGCCGACATGATGATTGTGGAGCAGCGCATTCTCTCCATGCCCGCCTCGATGCAATCGATTCCCGCCGCAGCGGATCAGGAGGATTTTGTCAGCATGGGCATGAATACTGCATTGAAAACCCGGCAGATACTGGACAACGCCTATGGCATCCTGGGCATTGAACTCATTGCGGCAGCCCAGGCGCTGGATTTCCGCGATTTTCAGTTTGGGGTTGGCACGCGCGCCGCCCATGCTGCTGTGCGCAAAGTCGTGGCCCATCTGGAAGAGGATCGTCCCTTGTACATTGATCACAACAACATGATGCAGGCAGTGAAAAATCGAATGGTTTTGCAGGCAGTGGAAGAGGCCATTGGCGAATTGAAGAAATACTAAAAACATTGCCTCAACTGACCGGTCGCTGCGAGCGACCGGTCAGTAAACGCAGCCGGCCCACTGACTGACCGGTCGCTCAAAGCGACCGGTCAGTAAAAGCAGTCAAACACGGCTGCAATTTCACCTCCATTTTCAGTTTTTTAGCTATTGCGGCCGGCAATTCCTCCGGCTGCTGCACCAGCCGCTCCTTCGTTTTTCTTCCCTGTCGTTTGATCCAACGTTCGATTTGCAGCGCAATACCAACGTTGGCAAACAGTTGCCAGCATTGAACCAACCGGAGAGGCTTAAAGCTGCGCGTATATCTGGCATTGGCAGTGCCCGATAAATGCTGTTGGAACCGCCGCTGCAGATCTTTGGTGTAGCCAGTATAATAAGCGCCGTTGTCACATTCCAGCATATAGATATAAAGACAATCCAGCGCAGAATCGGCTGACTTAGTCATGGAAGAAATGCTTTCCGTAAGGATTGAAAATTGTTTTCAAGTGTTGCGGCAGGATTCCCACCTCAAAACGGCGGCCGAAATACATTTCGCCATCCAGATGCGCCGGCACCTCTTGTCCGAATTCAAAAACAATGCGATCTGCCGTAAAATAATTGACTACCGCATCTTCGGTGTGGGCCTGTTTCATCACCCGCAATAGCTCCTTGACTCGCATGGGCAAAGAGAGCTCACTGATCATGCAGATATCTAACAGGCCGTCATTGGCAATGGCTCTGGGGGTGAGATAAAAGCCGCCGGCTAACCTTCTGCCGATAGCAATGGTGTTCAAAAACGCTTTCGTCGCACGAGTCTGCTCATGATAGGTGACCTGCATATCTCTTTCTTTATAGGTCACCAGCGTTTTCAAAATATGCTTCCAATATTTCGCCTTACTACCTCCTTTAACGGCCCGACTATTCTCGGCCTCATAATTTTCAAAAGCGACCTGCGCATCGTATCCCAGTCCCATGCCATTGATAAAATAACGATCATTGCATTTGCCCACATCCATCTGCACCGTGTTTTCTTCAAAAAAAATTTCCCACTCTCTCGCTGAAAAGCGATCCGAGAAACCCAGGATGTTGATAAAATCATTCCCCGTGCCCGCCGGAACCGCGCCAAAGGTAACATCCTCTTGGCCTACCAATCCCTGGACAATTTCGCTGAATGTGCCATCGCCGCCAACGCCAATGATATGATGAGAGCCAGTTCGAGCACTTTCGCGGGCGATTTCGGTTGCGTGGCCGCGGCGTTCGGTTAACTTTACCGCTGCATTCAACTGGTGTTGGCGTATCTGTTCCTCTACCGTTGCCGCATACTGCCCCGCCAATCCGTTGCCGGCGACTGGATTGATGATGAAAATCCACTCAGGTTGTGACATGTTTCCTCCGCTCCTTGATATTCGCTGATTAATTGGTTGGATGTTCGCTTAGGTTAGCCTCCCATTCAGCGATTTTTGTTAGGATTGCATTTGTGGTATCTTTGGATAGTTCCCATGGATCGAGTGCCGTGGTTTGACCGTTAGCACCCTTCTTGAAGAACTGGCTGACCTTCCCATTTAAATAATTTGGGGTCAGCGATATATTAGCCAAGATTCCCAATCTTTTTTTCGCTCACCGATATCCCGCAACAACGGACAATCACCTAATCGAGGTCAAAACCCCTGATTCACCTTTTTATAAACCTCGAAATACTGCTGTGCGCTGGTCGACCAATTAAAATTTTTGGCTTTTTTGAAGCCCATGATGATCTGACGATAATATTCATTGCGGTGGTTCTGGTAAAGGATAATCGCCTCCTGCATCACTTCGTGCAAGGCGTCGACCATGCTCTGATTCCAGCGATTTTCTTTTCGCTTATGCACATTATCGGCAGCGTCAGTAAGCTGTTTGATATTAGTCAGATTGTATTCCGTAGGTGGTTCACGAAACAGCAGACCATTTTGCCGATGGTCGATCTGATCGGCCAAACCGCCAGTTTTGCGGGCGATGGTGATCGTGCCATTCACCATATACTCCACTGCTGCGCCAAATGGTTCATACAGCGATGGCATCACGCCAAAGGTGCTGCCAATCTGGAGCTCCTGAAACCCTTTGGCCATGCGGATGGGGAAGACGGTGACATTGCCCCGACATTTTTCAGCTACCTCATGAAAGTAGTCCAGATCCGATGCTTTGATCGGCATCGGCGTTAAAATCACCTTCAATTCATCTTGGGCAAATCGCTCAATCGCTTGCAAAAAGATGTCGTAGCCCTTTTGATTATAATCCAGTCGGCCGCTCATGACGAAAATGGGGATCGTCTCGGGCAGGTGGGTAATGGATTGGCCGCGATAAGTGAGCTCGCCAAACCGTTCGGGAGGATGATATTCATCCAGGATTGTCAGCAACGCTGTTCTTTTCTCCGTTTTGATTTTTCGAATTTGCTGAAGCGTAAGATTCTTGCGATCAGAAAATTCCGGAGGGAAATTCACGAACATACCGTTGTTGATGCCATAAACGCCGGTCCGTTTAAAAATGGTCTGCAAATGCGGCGCGAAATGGGCAGTCTGCATGATATCGGTGGTGAATTCTTGCGCAAAATTTTCACTGACCGTGGTGATGGGGCCATCCATCAGTGGCAAGCCAAGCTGCAGAGCAGTTAACCCGTCATGATACTGGCTGGCAAACTTCTGGCTTCGGCCAGGCGTGATGATTTCCGCCAGCAATTGCCAGGGGATAAAGGCGTCGAAGGCATTATGTAATGTTTGAACCACACCGCACGACTTCAGGTGTCCCTCCATCATAGCCTCTTTGGCAGTCAAGCCAATTAGCGCCGTTTGCCAATCCTGAACATGAAAAATCAGATGCTCGTCAATTCCCAATGCCCGCATGGCCAAGGGCACGGCCCGACAGAAGAACAGGGCATTTTCTCGAATGGCCTCATCATTTCTCAAGCGATCGTGTTCATAATAAAGATAGGGATCGTTCAGACGATTATGGGCGCCAAAGAAATCGTTGGCCTTCAAATAGTATTCTGTTACCTGTCCGGCTTTTGGTTCCTGATATGAAAAAGTATATGCCAGCAGTTCCACTTTAACCTGCCGTTGCGCAAATGGAACGTCAAAAATGAGACCAGTCGATTGCAACTTCGATTCATCCATGATATGGGGATAGAATGGCGACACCAACAACACCTGTGGCAATCGGTTCGCTTCTTTCAGATAGGGCAAAATTTTCATGGTCACCGCGGCCAGACCGCCGGCTTTGGCGAAACGATTCTCCAGTGAGCAATAAACAACAGTTTTCACTTTTACTTTTTGAAGTGCAGATTTTATTTTTTCAATTTCCTCAGCGCTAAAAAAAGCTGACATGAGGGTCCAGTCCTTTTTCCAATTCGTCAGTTCCAGCTTCATAATCTTCCTTCATCGGTATAAATGAGTATCAATCCATCATTGTCTTGGAAAGGTCCATAAATATGCGTCCGTCGGTAGGCCAGCATCGACTGCTTTTTTCATCAATTGTCTTGCTTCGACCAGCGTCAAATTGGCACCGATGACAACCGAATAGTATTTGCTATCGAGATAGGGTGCGTAGACCTCCGGCGAGAAATCCTTGTTCATGTTGCGGATTTGCTCGGCTTGTTTCTGGGCATCCTCCAATTTTAAATGGGATCCCACAATAACGAACCACAGCCGCCGCGGCCGGGAGCCAATCAATCCCCGCCAAATTTGCTGAATTGGCGTCTCCTGAGGCATAGAAAACGTTTTGACGGCGATGTTGGCGCTGTCATTTCGAGCAGTCGCGGTTTGCGCCTGAGCCGCTGGAATTAGCAAATTGAAACTGACCGGCCGATTTTCGGCCTGCCCCTTCATCCGGGGGACATCGATCTGACCGGCATTGAGCATGGCCGTAATTAATGCCGGAGCAACAATTCCCAGCTCGAAGATCTTGATCGGATTATTTTCATCCTTATGCAAAAACGCCATCAGGCCGCCGAGATAGAAAAGCACGATCACCCGAATTAAATAGCCGATGACCGCAAATAGGGTAAGCTTCAGCAACAGCACTTCCAACTCAATAACCAACAAATTGAGAATGATAGGCGTCAGGGCGCCTAAGCCGCCGATGAAAATCTTTTTATAAGTTGACATATCCATGTTCCTTCTACTAATCCTATGGATTCAATACCTATCCAATTTCTGCTAAAAAACCTGGTGCGGGAAACAGTTTTTTCTGTCCGTTGCCTGAAATTACGAAATTCAATTCCGAGAAATGGGTACAGCAGGCTGGTTCAACCCGTTCATTTCAAAGAGGAAATACCCGCTCGAAACTTCTCTTACCAAACGTTTGCAGGTATAGCTCCATCGCTTCCATCGCAGAGTCTTTTTCAGTCAGGTCAGTAATAAACGCCTTTCGTTCAACGCCTGTGAGCGTCTGGGGGATATTGTCTTTGATTCTATTTTTTATATCAGTGAGATCACTGTATTTTTTCTGATATACCGCAATATAGCTTCGGATGCCATTGAATTCATCCAGATCGATGGTCCGTAGTAGCCAGGGTTCGAACAAATAAACAAACGTTTCAATTCCGATCGGGAACGACTGCCGTCCGAAGGTAATGTTGAATAGTCGAATATGCAAAATGGCTTTGGTGGTCACACCGACGACCAGCGCTTGAATCCATTCATTAGAGATGCCAATTCCCTCAAGACTGATAATCTTCGCATGAATGAGCGATTTGACGATTAGCATGACCAGGAAACTAAGTATGCCATAGATGAGGGTATAAGCATAAAGTGCAGTAGATTTTTTGAGCAAAAAAAATGTCCGGGGGTATTTGGAAGTGATTAGTTCCAGCAGTGAAACCGCAGCTCCCACAACAAACGAAATTATGGCTGGTAGTATATTCATGTGACTTCCGTTCGCAACTCCGCATTCAATAAAAGCCAGGCATGTTAAACAATCGGTGACTTGCCATGATTAAACCGACTGCCTTTTGTCGTTCCGCAATTGTTATCTCATCAGATGCTGAAACCGAAAGAATACCATTCCTGCCGCTAAAGTTCTTCCTGATCTACAATGAAAATATCGTCCCCATCGCGCTCGATGATCCCTTTACGCTCGAGCCGTTTCACGTACGCCTGGATCTCCAGGGGCCGACGCCCAATGCTGCGAGCGACGAAATCGATGGGAACCTTTTTATTATATTTTTGCAGTAGATTGATAATTGCCGTATTGATACCCAGTGATGTTTTATGAATCTTTTCCATGGTATAACCTCCAGGCACTTGATCGGAGTTGTCACTAAAAAACGTTGGCTCAATTCATCTCGATTCTCTCGCGCGAATTGTAGCCATTTTTGGGCTGAAGAGTTAGGTAGGAATATAGTAAAAAACTCGATGTTTGTCAAGTTGATTTTTTAAGCCGCCCCAGTCGACAACCAACGTTCAACTATTAATCCCAGGGCCAATGAAACCAAACGCACCTTTGCCAGAAGACTCTACCAGCGCACCGGTGAGTTGTTCGTCAATCTTCCACTACATATTCAAAAAGCAGACTCGAGAGCACCAGAAAGATCACATCGAAGCCGGCCAAAATTTTAATCCAGGATTGCGCACCGGCGAAAACGCCCTGGTTGATCAATGCAGCAGTGGCTTTGACCGCAGCCAATAAAATGGGAATGGCAATCGGAAAAAGGAGGATCGGCAGCAGAATTTCCCTGGCTCGCGTATTGACGGAAATTGCCGAAAGCAGCGTGCCCACAGCCGCAAAGCCCAATGTCCCCAATAGCATAATCACAAGCAGAAGCGGCAATATTTTTAATAAATCCAGATTGAAAAACACGATCATCAGCGGGAGGATAATAATTTCCATAATTACCATGAAGAAAAAATTACCGATCATTTTGCCCAGGTACAACAGCGAATGATCGACCGGACAAAGCAGCAATCCCAAGAGGCAGCCCTGATCGACCTCATAGATGAACGACCGATTCAAACCCAGCATCCCAGCAAAAGTGATAGCCACCCACAGAATTCCAGGCACCATCTCTTTGACCAGATTGCTGCCCGGCTCAAACATGAAATTGAAAATGACCACCACAATCAGGCAAAAGATCAACATCGACGAGATGGTTTCCCGGCTGCGAAACTCTGAGAGGATGTCTTTCCAGGCGACTATTAGGATTGGTTGAAGGGACATTTTTAAATTGCTATCCTCAGTCGATTAGTTAGGAAATTAGGTAATTAGGTAATTGGGTAATTAGAAAAGTGAGTAATTGGATTATTAGGTTATAGAGTTCTTGAATTATTATGAAGTTCGTTCTCAGGTGCTTTCATCAGTTAGCCGTTTATATAATGCTTTGAATTGGCTGAGGTCAAACGATCTGGCATTTTTCCCCTGATGAACAATTCTTCCTCGGGATATGACTGCGAAATGGCTAGCCAGTTGCAATCCCAGTTGCAGATCATGCGTGGTCATGATGATGATGCGGTCGGGCGAAATGAGTGAGGTAAATAGCGCCACAAAATTCTCGATAGCGTTCTGATCCAATCCGCTGAACGGTTCATCCAGCAAAATAATCTTTGGATCACTAAGCAAAGCGCGACCGATAGATAGCCGCTGCTGCATCCCACGAGAAAAGGTTCGCACCAGGTCATTTTTTCGCCCAATCAATCCCACCTGCTGCAAAATATCTTGAATCCTCTGCTCACCATTCGGAAGCTGATACATTCGGGCATAGAATTTCAAATTTTCTTCAGCAGTGAGATTGCTGTACAAGAAACTCTGATGTCCAATAAACCCAATTTGCCGCCTGACCTGCAATCTCCCGCTTCCACCCTTCGCTTCAATCCTCTCAGCTCCCCCCGTTGCTTCAATCCTCTCACTTTCCCCCTTTGCTTCAGTCCTCTCACTTCCCCCCTTTGAAGGGGGGCCAGGGGGGATGTCATCATTGATTTCAACCACGCCGTTTGTCGGCTGCGCCAGTGTCGCAATGATTTTGAGCAGCGTGGTCTTGCCCGCTCCATTGGGACCGACGATCATCCAGAATTCTCCGTTGTGAATTTCCAGATTCACCTGCCGCAGCGCATAAAACGATCCGAACGATTTTGAGAGATCGACAATTTTGATCATGATTTTGATTTTCTGAAGGTGTAAATAAAACCAACAGCCAACAAAATGACTACCGCCGCCAGCACCAGCCATTGGATCGAAAACGAAAATGTTTTCACAGGGACATTTTTTATGGTGAAATTCAACATCATCCCTGGCATCAAATGAAATGCAGAGTACCGTTGATAGACAGTACCACGAATGGAGAACTCACCCATGGCCGAGATGCCAGGCCCTTCTATCGTGAGTTGAGGATTACCAACAAAAATATTGATCGCTCCTGCCGGATACAAACTTGGGCGAGAAAATTGCCATTGTTTCTTTTTCACAGGCACAGCAAAGCGAAACGACAATTGACGGCTGCCCGGAGACATCAGCTCGGTATGATACAACATCGGCCCATCGATTCTGACCACATTTCGAGCCTCTGGTGTTAAAATTTCCACATCTTCAAAGCCGTCGGGCAGTGGAAATTGCAGCACAAAATGGGCATTAGGATGATCAAAATGGGTGCCGATAAAAGTTTTGTTGCCCGTATTTTGCATGATAAATATTTCTCGGAACAACAATCGCCCCGGCTCCGCATCGATGAATAAGTGTTCGAGTTGCATGACAATTTTTTCGGCACTGGTAGTGGTATCAAAAACCATGACATCGCTCTGGGCTGCCAGGTTCTGCTCGGTCAAGCGGACCGGCTGACCATAATAGACGATGTCGTTAAAAGTCGCACGAGGGTAATAGAGCAGCGTGCTGTCGATTTTCAAATTACTGAATTGAAAATAGCCCCTGGCATCGGTCGGCTGAATGTAGGATGAATCATCCAGCACGCTATGGCCGCGATTGACCAGTAGATTGACCTCGGCACCAGCTATCACTGTGCTATCAGCCGAGCCATTTTTGACATAGCCTGAAATTTTTCCAGTTTGAGCCAGGGCGGAAAAATGCAACAGGCACAACAGCGGCATGAAGGTAAGAAATGTTTTCATCTTTCTCTTTCTGATTTTGAAATGATTCAATCTGGACAAACCAGAATCTCAACAAATGTTCGACCGCTAATTACGCGAATTAACCCGATTTCGCTAATCCGCCAACTGGCGGACAGTCAAAAAATCTTTGCCCATTGGGCAAGAGTTTAACTTGTCGGATGCTAATGACCTAATTGGTGTTTAGGCGAAAACCTTGTTTTTGTCATTCCGATCCGCCAGCAGGCGGAGAGGAATCTGGTTAACCCACTAATTTATTGGAACAATTCGCTACGTCGACTCGCCTCGCTCCGCTCGGAATGACAAATTTTACTGGTTTTCGTTCAAACACTAATTACCCAACCTGGACAAGAAAGAACCCAAAAGCTGGACCGCTAATTTCGCTAATTATTCATTCGCGTAATTTGAATAATTCGTGGAATTCGCGGTCAAAATATTTTTGTTCGTTGAGCAAGAAATGAACTGCTTGGGTACTAACTACCCATTTACTTTTGGCCTCTTCGCTTATGCATTTTTGAATCAGTTATTCCAACTGATTGGGGCAACGATTTTTTATGCTGCGAAGCATGAATCAGAATAATAATTATCCCCAAGGTGATGACGCCTCCACCGATCCACATCCAGATCTGCAAGGGATTGACCAGAAATGTAAAGGTAGCCGAACCATCCTCCTGGTAACTGGCTAAAATGAGGTAAAGGTCTTCTTTGAACGTGGAACGCACCGCCACCTCGGTGGTGTATTGAGTTTGGCCCATGGCCGAATGATAGAAGTTGCGCCGGGGATAAAGCGTCGTCAATTTATCTGGTCCCGTGAAAACATCTACCTCTGCCACCAGAACATCCCGATTGGCTTCTTGCTTTTCATCCAGCTTGTTGTACACCAACCGATAATTCCCGAGGGTCGTTTCCTGGCCCTGCTGCAACGTAATCTGTTTCTCATGTTTATAAACTGTCGTTCCGACGATAGCCAGATAAATCAAAATGACGCCGATATGGATTAAATAGGCGGCGTAACGACGTGTATTTATCTTAAAAACATGTTGGCTGGATTGGAAGAAGCCTTTTTGTTCGGCTTTCATTCGCTCCCGAATGCTGGCAATGATCTCGGCGATGATAATCGCTACCCCCAGAAAACCGATGCCCAGAGTCAATAACGATCTGATATGATTCACGCCAAATACCAACAACAGAATCACAAATAAAATGGATAACGCAACGGGATACCCAGATCGTTTGATAATCGTCTGGCCCGAGGTTTCCCGCCATGAGAACACCGGACAGATGGCCAGCAACAATAACAGGAAAATGCCAATGGGGACAGAGATTTTATTGAAATATGGCTCGCCCAGCGTAATTTGTTTGCCAATAAATAGCTCAGTAATGGCTGGATAAAGCGTACCGACGAGAACCATTACTAGCAACACTGTAAAAATAAGATTGACCAACAAGAAGCTGAAATCCCGACTCAAATAAGCGTCTATTTGGTGCTCCGATTGCATCTTTCTTGATCTTAAAACAATTAGTACCACGGAAACCGTCAGCACCAGGATCATAAAAATCAAAAACAGCGTGCCTAAATTGGATTTGCCAAAGGCATGCACCGATGAGATGATGCCGCTGCGGGTGATGAACGTTCCCAAAATGGTCAACAAAAACGTCAGGATCGCCAGAATGATATTCCAGGCTTTCATCAGGTGCCGGTATTTTTGCGCCATGATGGAATGGACGAACGCCGTTCCAGTCAGCCAGGGCAAGAGCGAAGCATTTTCCACCGGATCCCAGGCCCAGTAGCCGCCCCAGCCGAGCTCGACATACGCCCATTGTGCGCCCAACAGATTGCCAATAGTCAAAGCGATCCAGGCGAACAGGGTCCAGTTGCGGCTACGATCCAGCCAATCGTTCGAGATGTCGCCCTTCATCAATGCCGCCATAGCATAAGCAAAGGGAATGGTAAAACCGACAAAGCCCAAAAATAATGACGGCGGATGAAAAATCATTTCGGGATTTTGGAGCAGCGGGTTCAATCCCATGCCATCGGGGGGCACGGGCGAAATTTTTTCAAAAGGATTGGTGGCGTAATTCACCAGGATCAGAAAGAAGAAGGTGACCCCATTGATGACCAGCAGCACATAGGTCTTGAATTCGTCTTCTTTCTTACGATTCAGCAACACATACAGGGCATTAAAGATACTCAGCAGCCAGGTCCATAACAGCAGCGAGCCTGCCTGTCCTGCATATAAAGCGGACAGCGTATAAAGCAGCGGCAACTGCCGGTCTGAATATTCCGCCACATACCGAATCGAAAAATCTCGAGTAAGAAGGGCATCGACAAGGAGGATGATGGTCAGGGTTACCAGCACGAATTGTCCATAGACAGCGAGCTCGGCATGTTTAACCAGCGATTTGCGATTTAACCTGATGCCCGACGCCCCAGCCCAGATCGTGTAGGCCGAGGCAATAAAAGCTAATAGCAAGAGATAGTATCCGAGTGACAAGAGTAGTCTCCTTGATTGCGTTTTAAAAAATTTTAAATCCCATTATCCAATCTCCTAATACAATTCAAACTCCAATGACCAATTTCGAATACCTGTCCGCTGTAGCAATTGTCAAACGAGTAAAACACAATTTACCAGCCTAAATTTCGCCCAATTTTAATCAAAAAGATAAGAACCGACTGAAAATGGTCAGAGTTTTAGATTTTGAACATTGAAATTTATTTGGAAATTGCTTTTGGGGATTTGAAAATTTAAGATTATTCCCTTTTCGCCTCATACTTCGAAGGGCACTTGGTCATGATCTGGGTGGCGTTAAACGTGCCGTTTTCATATTTTCCCTCGACCACAACCGATAAGCCTTCTTGAAATGTATCCGGAGCCACCCCATTGTGTCGCACATTCAGGACATTTTTGCCATCGGTCAATTGAAAGGTGAGCAGCAGATTTTGCGCATCCCACTTGATCGAACCGGGCACGATTTCGCCATTGATGCGAGTCCCTTTGCCCTCCAACTGATTGATTTGCGCGAAGAATTCATCTACCGTCAAAAAATAAACGGATGAATCCTTCATGCCCGACCAGAAGAGATAGGCAACTACGATGAGGATGATCAATCCGCCAAGGATTAATTTTCGATTCATGATTTAGATTTCCTCCTCCAGTGAATCCTCAATGATTCGGTTCTATAAAAAAATAGCTTCGTAGAAAACCGCCAGAGATTTCATCCAACGCGTATAAGATGGTTGACACAAATATCCGCGGACAGGCAAGGAATTGAATTTCTGAGCAGATTAGCACCACTCGTGTCATAGGCCCGCCGTGGCCTGCTCATCTCTGGTGCTACCAGGTTATGATCTGAAAATAAAATAAACCGCGCCCAGGATGCACAATCCCGCATAAATGTAGTCTTGCTTCAGCGGTTGACGCATGTAATAAGTGACAAAGGGCACGAAAACCGTTAGCGCAATCACTTCCTGCAATATTTTCAACTTGGGCAAGCTCAACTCAGTATAACCAATCCGGTTGGCAGGCACCTGGATTAAATATTCAAACAGCGCAATGCCCCAACTGGCCAGCGCTGCCACGAACCATCGTTTATCATGAAAATTTCGTAAATGCGAATACCATGCAAATGTCATGAACACATTCGATAATGTTAATAACAATGTCGTCTTTAGAATCGTTGGCATCAAAACCTCAGCAATGATCCATTTCCCATTTTAAATCTGATGCATGTTAAAGCTAAGATGGCTTTCGTCGTGACTCATCGAATATTTGATCTTCTAGCGGTGCAAAGGATTCACTGTTTTAAAAATCATAAGACATCCCCGCAGCTCGAACGAAATATGAATCACTTAAAAAATGAGGTGTGTTGTTCTGAGCAATCGGATTTATTTGATGATATCCGTCCCCATAAACTCTCGCAACACGTTGGGCACCATAACCGACCCCTCATCGGTCTGGTAATTTTCCAGAATGGCAATGACCGTGCGCGGCAGCGCCAATCCCGAACCGTTCAGGGTATGGACATACTCCGGTTTGGACGCGGCATCTCGTTTGAACCGGATATTGGCTCGCCGGGCTTGAAAATCTTCAAAATTGCTACACGAAGAGACCTCCAGCCATTTACCCAAACCATCCGCCCAGACTTCGATGTCGTAGCATTTGGCCGCCGCAAAGCTCAGATCGCCGGTAGAAAGTGCCAGCACCCGATAGGGCAATTCCAACAACTGCAGCACTTCTTCAGCATTTTGCAGCAACTTTTCCAACTCATCATACGAAGTTTCTGGCTTCACGAATTTCACCATCTCGACTTTATCGAATTGATGCACTCGAACCAGACCTCTCGTGTCCTTGCCGTATGTCCCGGCTTCTCGGCGAAAACAGGGGGTGTAGGCTGTATAATAAATCGGCAGATCCTCGGCTTTCAGCATCTGGTCGCGCAGCAAATTGGTCACCGGCACTTCAGCCGTGGGAATCAAAAAGAAATCATCCACGGACGTGACATACATATCATCTTCCAGTTTGGGCAATTGGCCCGTGCCAAACATGCTCTCCCGATTGACGATGAATGGCGGATAAACTTCGGTGTAGCCATGCTTTTTGATGTGCAGATCGAGCATAAACGCGATCAATGCCCGCTGTAGTCTCGCTCCCAATCCTTTATAATTGATAAAAAATGAACCGGACACCCGAGAACCGCCGGCAAAATCGATGATGCCCAATTTCTCCCCAACCTCCCAGTGCGGCTTTGGCTTATAGTCTTTCGGCGGCAATTGCCCCCAACGCTTCACCTCGACATTGGCCGAGGCATCTTTCCCAATGGGGACTGATTCATGAGGAACGTTAGGGATGCGGATCAAAATTTGATACATCTCCTGGTCCAGCGATTTGACCTGGTCATCCAGTTGCTTGATGCGATCGGCAACTTTCTTCATCTCCTGGATGAATGGCGTGGCATCCTGATGCTGTTGCTTCATCCGACCAATATCTTCGGAAACTTTGTTACGCTGATGTTTCAGTTCTTCGACCTCGGTCATGATCTTGCGCTTTTCAGCGTCCAGGTCCAGCAAGCGATCAATGTCGGCGTGATCGTTCTTCAATTCAATGGCTTTTTTAACCCGATCGACGTTATTTCGAATAAATTTGATGTCCAGCATACGATGGCCTCACTATAATTAACATGTTTAGAACTCAACTCCGGGCAACTTTCAATTGCTCAGCTCGCTGACAATAATCATCGTCCAATTCATAATTCATAATTCAAACATCATCTTCCTTTCCCTCGTAGCATCACATAAAATGTGTTCAACAAGATTTTCAAATCCATCCGCAGAGATACGTTTTCAATATAGAATAGATCGTACTCCAGTTTCTTGCGAACGCTATCCACGGTCACATCATAACCTGCTTTGACCTGTGCCCAGCCGGTGATGCCCGGTTTCATCCGCAAGCGCCGGGTGTACAAGGGTATTTCTCGCTTGAGCTTATCGACAAAGTAGGGTCGTTCGGGCCGTGGGCCAACCAGGCTCATGTCGTTGATGAGCACATTATAGAACTGCGGGATCTCGTCGATGCGCAATTTGCGAATAATTCGTCCAATGAATGTCACCCGCGGATCGCGTTCATGCGCCCAAACCGGCCCGGTCTTCTTTTCCGCATCCTGTACCATGGAGCGAAATTTGTAAACGATAAATATCCGGCCATTTTTGCCCACCCGTTTCTGCCGGAATAACACCGGCCCCGGCGACTCCAATTTGATCAATAGCGCCACAATGATCCACAGCGGCAAAAATCCAATCAGCACAATCAACGAAACCACAATATCCATCAGTCGCTTGATGCGCCACTCCCACGCCGGCATCATTTGCGGCATGATTTCAATTAACGGGAACCCGTACAATTGATTGGTGCGACCATAGCCCATGACAATGTCGTAGAGATCGGGCACAATTTTCAAATTCACCGGCAATGCATCGCAGCGGGAGATGATGGCCAGCACCTCTTTGGACGTTCCCTTTTTGCCAGCAATGATAATTTCCTCGATCTGTTCCTTTTTGACCACATGGGGAATGTCTTTGTAGATGCCCAAGACCCTGGCCTCACGATAGCTTTCATTTAAATTTTGTGGGGAAGGAGCGATAAAACCGACCACATCATAGCCCAACGCCGGATAGGCTTTGATTTTATCATAAATCTCATGTGCTTTGCTGTTCCATCCCACAATCAATGTGCGTCGGCGACCATAGCCCGATTCCAGCAAGCGCCGCTGAATCGTCCGCAATAGAATTCGCCCGCCGGCAACGGAAATTATCAGCATCAGCCAGTAGGAGATGATCATCATACGACTGACCGACGGCGCGGATTGCAGATCCATGCGCAGGTCCATCGTCAAAATAAATATCAAAAAAACCCCCAGGCCGGTGGTCTTTATCACCGTCACCAATTCGTCAAATCGGGATTGGGCATACCACGATTTGTAAAGACCGAAGAAAAAGAACAGGAAAAACCAGAACAAAAAAATTAAAAATGAGATCAAGCAGTTGAATAAAAAGCCCTGCTCGGTATAATACCCCAAACTATTTCGTAATATCCCCCAGAGAAAATAAGTGAGATGGATCGCGATGAAATCGCTGCTCACCAAAAATATTTTTTCAATTGTTTTGGGCATCGTTTGTCTGTTTCGTCCGGATCGGATTCCAGATGACGAACTTCTGGCGCTTTACAAAATAACCGATGATCGCTTCCAGTGACGCCAGATTCACCAGGCAATAATAAAATGGCGCGTAAAACAATACGTGATGCCAGCGTAACTTCTCTAACCAAAAGCCCAACCATGCTGTCAAATAAAAAAGAACCTGCAGCGCCAGTGTGATTTGAAAAAATGTCGATTTTAGCAGCAACAAATTAACTATAAAAATGATCGGCAAATAAAACGGAATCAACCAGCGCAGAATCTTGTGCGACACCAATTGCCAGCTTAATGTTGGGTGTTTGATCGGATTCAATAGCGAACGGTAGTACCATAGCGCAAAGAAACTGCGATTGATGATCCGCTTCTTTCGCTGATATTCTTCCGCAAAATTACTGGTTGACTGCTCAAACGAGATGGCCGCGGGTTCGTAAACGGTCCGGTATCCCTGCTCGACAATTTTGAGAGGCTCAATAAAATCGCTGATAATATCTTCAGGCAATGGCACATAGAGCGCTTTCCGTAACGCATAGATCGAGCCGTTGGCACCCAGAATTGAAGCCGCCCGATCTTCTGCCCGCTTGATCAATTTTTCATAGCTCCAATAGACGCCTTCAGCATCGCCGATCAGCGTCTTATCTTTGCTGAAGTAAATCAACTCGCCGCAAACACAGCCCACTGTGGGATCGTGAAAATTACGAACGATCTTACGCACCGCATCCGGCCGCCAATAGGCGTTGGCGTCAGAAAAGACGATGATCTCGCCCTTTGCCTGGCTTACCGCCAGATTCTGACCGGCCGTCTTGCCTCTCCGCTCGGGCAGTTGCAGCAACAGGATGCCCTGGCCTTCAAAACGTTTGACAATTTCATCGGTGCGATCGGTTGAAGCATCTGAAAAGACCATCATTTCCAACTTATCGCGAGGATAATCCAATTCCAGGCAGTTCCTCAGCTTGGCCTCGATAGTCTGTTCTTCGTTGTACGCCGCAACGATCAAGCTCACTGTGGGTTCGTAGGCATCGTTTTTCTGAACTTTTTGCTTGCGAAGAAAGGCCAGCAGAAAAATGAGCGCCGGGTAGCCCACATAAACATAGATAATAAGGCCGATAAAAAAAATGAAAATTGCAATCAACATAAATTGGCTCGATCGTGTTTTATTGCATCGAAGCAATGTATTGCATGAGAATTGGTCACTTTTTGATTGCCGGCAACATTAGTTCAACTATTCCCTGCCCTGCTCCGTTCCGAGTGCTGGCCTCAATTATGGCAACGCCTGTTCTAAAATGGAGACAATTCGCTGCGCCGCCTGACCATCCCATAGCGGTGGGATTTGCCCTTTTTTGCAGTGCCCCTCAAGAATGTTGAAGCTCTCGTAAACGATTCGGGAGGCATCCATACCCACCAGCACATTGGTGCCCAGCGTCACTGTCACCGGGCGCTCGGTATTCTGGCGCAACGTGAGACAGGGAATGCCGAGCACCGTCGTTTCCTCCTGAATGCCACCGGAATCGGTCAACACCAGCCGCGCGTGCTGCATCAGGTTCAAAAAATCCAAATAGCCCACCGGATCGATTAATATCAGATGGCGCATCTGCTTCACTCTCGGACCAAATTCAAACTGCGCCAGCATCTTGCGGGAGCGAGGATGAATGGGAAACACAATGGGAATTCTCTGAGCAATTTTCTCCAACGCAGCCAGAATCTCGCCAAAAATGTCGCCATTGTCAACATTGCTGGGCCGGTGCAGTGTCAGCAAAGCATAGCTTTGGGGTGACAATCCAAGCTGCGCCAGAATACCCGATTGTTTCGCCTTGGGCAAATAATGCAGCAGCGAATCGATCATCACGTTGCCCACGAAATGAATTCTGTCGCTGGCAACTCCCTCATTGAGCAAATTGATCCGTCCACTTTCTTCGGTCACAAATAAAAAATCCGCCAGCGCATCGGTTACCAGGCGATTGATCTCCTCCGGCATGGAACGATCGAAGCTGCGCAGGCCAGCTTCCACATGTGCCAGCGGAATGCCCAATTTCGACGCCACCAATGCCGCAGCCATGGTGGAGTTCACATCGCCGACCACCAGCACCAGGCCGGGCCGGCGCTCTTGCATCATTTTTTCCAACTGAACCATCACTGCCGCGGTCTGCTGGGCATGCGTCCCCGAACCAACGCCCAGGTCAATATCCGGCGGCGGGATTTCGAGTTCCTCAAAAAAAACTTTCGACATGACCTTATCGTAGTGCTGCCCAGTATGCACCAGCAGCGGCTCGAGTCGCTGCGACTGGAGCATCAGCCGATGGATGGGGGCGATTTTCATAAAATTCGGCCGCGCGCCTACGACATTCATCACTTTCACTTTTAACTGCCGCATCCCCATGATGTCTGTTCGCTGATTCGTTGTTAAGAGACCGCTATTATGAACGACGCGGATGAACACTGATTTAGGCAAAATCGGTAGAGCCAATCCGTGTCACCCGCGTGCCATTCCTGTGGTGATGATAACCGTTACTCTTTGCCATAAATATCGGTGTAAAACCCGCGTCCCGAGCCCAACTTCACAATCTTATGCAAATCATTTTTGATATGCTTTGTCAGGTTGCGGGTATCCACCACCGCCTTGGAGTGTTTGACGATGAATTCAGCATCGAACGCATCATGATCTGCCGTGATCACCACGACATCCTGGGACTCCAGCAGCTCTTTGGTCAGTGGCTGCGACTCATAGATCGTACCAGCTACCTTAATTTTGGGGACGTACGGATCGCTGTAACAGAGCGATTTCACCCCGCGCTGCAGCAACAATTCCATGATCTTGATGGCCGGAGAATTTCTGGTATCATCGACATTTTTCTTGAAGGCTATGCCCAGCATCAACACCTTGCCCTTGCGCAGCGATGAATCCACGTTGCCCAACGCCCGGCGGATATTGCCGATCACATAAAATGGCATTTCCTCGTTTGATTCTGCCGCCAGTTCAATGAACCGGGTGTGGAAATCGTATGCTCGCGCCTTCCAGGCCAGATAGTATGGATCCACCAGAATGCAGTGGCCACCGATGCCTGGCCCCGGATAGAAAGGCATGAAACCGAACGGTTTGGTCGCAGCAGCGTCGATCACCTCCCAGATGTCTATGCCTCCCATCCGATCGCACAGCCGGGCCATTTCGTTGACCAGGGCAATATTGACACTGCGGAAAATATTCTCCAGCAATTTTTCCATCTCCGCCACGCGGGGGCTGGATACCGTATGGACATGGTTTACCACCTGCTCAATGGCCAGCTTGGCCATTTCCGTACAGCGGGGAGTAATTCCGCCGACCACGATGGGGGTATTTTCGGTGGTAAATTTCTTATTGCCGGGATCGATGCGTTCCGGCGAAAACGCCAGACAAAAATCGACTCCCACCTTTAACCCAGTCTTCTCTAAAATTGGCAGCACTTCTTTCTCCGTCGTTTCCGGATAGGTAGTGCTTTTCAAAATAATCAATTGATCCTTCCGAAGCCCCTTGGCGATCTCTTTTGCCGAATCCCAGATATAACTATTATCCGGATCTTTATGCAGCGTAAACGGCGTCGGCACGCAGATATAAATGACATCCATCTTGGAAACCGCTTGGTAATCCGCCGCAGCCGTGAATTTTTTATTTTGAACCGCTCTCACAAACTTGTCAGTTTCCACATCATCGATGTAGTTTTCACCCCGTTTGATCTTGTCGATTTTTCGCTGGTCCAGATCCACGCCCAGCACCTTGAATCCCTTGTCAGCATATTCCACCGCCAGTGGCAAGCCAACATAGCCCAGACCGATAATGCCTATTGTTGCACTTTTGTCTTTGATTTTTTCTGCTAAACCCATAGTCTCTCCTAATTTCTATTTAATAACATTTGATTAGTCAAAATTTGATCACCCGTTTCCCGTTTGATAATTAAATTCGATGACCTTGCCAACCCCCAATAAATTTTCTCAACCAAAAAATTCTTCCTTAAATTCCTCTATTCCTCTATTCCCCTATTCCTCTATTCCCCTATTCCTTTATCCCCCTATTCCTCTATCCCCCTATTCCACCATTCCACTGATCCTCATGCCGCCATCCCCTTTCGCGCTCGTGCGAACAGCTCACTCTGCTACAACCGATACTGCCGCTTGTAATACTCCAGATACTGCCCGCTTTTGATTTTTTCCCACCACCAACGATTTTGCGAGTACCAGTCGATCGTCTGCCCCATTGCCTGTTCAAACGAGAATGCCGGCCGCCAACCCAATGCCTTCAGTTTCGAACAATCCACCGCATAACGCCGATCGTGGCCTGGCCGGTCCGTCACGTATTTGATCAAATCCGTCGCCTTGCCCAGTTTTTGCAGAATAAAATGGGTAATTTCGAGATTATTTCGTTCATTGCCCCCGCCGATATTATAGACCTCACCCTCACGGCCGTAATGTAACACAAAATCGATGGCCTCACAGTGATCCCGGACAAAAATCCAATCCCGCACATTTTTGCCATCGCCATACAGGGGCAATGGTTTGTTCTCGATGGCATTGGTCACGAACAACGGAATTAGCTTTTCCGGATATTGATATGGTCCAAAATTATTGGAACAGCGGGTAACAATCACCGGCAATTGATAAGTCACAAAATATGAATAGGCCAGCCGATCCGCGCCCGCCTTGGATGCGGAATAAGGAC
>JAPDQM010000021.1:0-46794 GCA_034505795.1 Candidatus Zhuqueibacterota bacterium | reverse complement strand
GCCCACTTTGATTTTCCCTTCCTCACCTTCCAGAATCCGCACCTGAGGGGTGGCAATGACTTGCCCCTTATTGAGCGATTGAAATGCTTTGATCAACGCAAAGACGCGCCAGGTTTGGTTCTGGTAACCACCGGTAATGGCAAAAATCTGGTCGGCCATGTTGCTGCTACCCGTCAGATCCGCCCGTACCTGAACCGTGCCGTTTCTTAATGTGCTCCAGTCGATGCCCATTTCGGCCAGCGTCTGCTGATCGGCTTCGAAAAAAATGGCTTTGATCTCCACTTCCCGAGAACCAAATGAAAGCTGGCCCTCGGCCACCGCTTTTTCTTTTGGTTCCACCATTTCGGTGATTTCATAATGCCGGGGATGTGCGATATATTTGAGCAGGTTGGATTTCAGGATATATTCCAGCGCTCGTTTCCAATGCATGTGATCCACATCCACGCCGATTTTATTTTTGCGATCCTTAGGATCGAGGATCATGCGGCCTTCATATTTGGTGCTCAGTTGGTTGATGATCTCCAGCGCAGCGTCGATGGTCAAATCTTTACTCAATGAGATAAATTCTTCGGGATCATAATCCCGTGGAGTTTCATCTTCCTGCGCCAGAGCCACTATCGGCAGCAGCCAGAACAGCAACAATGCGAAACACCAACTGCGCCCAAGTGATGCTTGTTGGGGCCAATTGCTATTGTCGTTCATACACACACCCATCCTATTTTCGATAACCCAATCCTAAAATGACTGTTTTGGTCCCCCCGTCTGATGTAATCGTAAATTCTGCCTCACTCTTTTTGCGATTGATACTGGTTAGGCTGCCAGACCGCACTCGATCCCCGATTCTTAAGGTAACCAATTTCCCCTGGTTGTCTCTGATATAAATGCGGTCATGGGTCAATGCCTGCAGTTCGCACTGCATAATGTTCAACAGGCCTTTCTCTTCGATCTGTGGCGCAACACTGGCCGCCTCTCGCTTGAACATATCGGCTACTGGTCGGGGCCGCTGCGAACCGGTCAGTGGCTTGAAGGCATCATGAAAGGATACTCGCTCGACATACGGCTTGACATTATCGAAACTGAACTGATAGCCGGAATCCAGTTCTTGCTTCAGTGCGAAGCCTTTAATACGCAGGACAAATTCAAGCAGCGATGAGGAATTGTCTGCCAGCCGAATGTTGAACGTCTCCACCTGATAGAGGAGCGGATTTTCGCTCAACAGCCAGATGAAGCGATAGAGGTCGTAATAACTCCCTTCGCCGGTGAACAGAAAGGCGAAATTGGTGATGTCTCCGTCCTCCGAAACATGACTGAGCTCGAAATCGAAGTCCAATGGAATATTGAAATTGTTCACCAACCAATTGATGTAATTGAGTGAAAAGGTCGGTTCATCGGCCATGATGATTTTTTTGGGCGACTGTTCCCATTTCATTTTGAGCGTTTGGTACTGCGTTTCCACTGCGTTCAGTGCCTGTACAATTTCCATGGAACCATCCAATTGCTTGGACAACTCGATGTTTTTCGCTTTCAGGTCCTTGATCAGTTTAATTTCACGCGAGTACCAATAGCCGCCGATGGCCATTAACAGCAGCCAGAGCACTCCGATGGTGATCCTATTTCTTTTGGCATACATGTTTTCAATCTCAATTTGATGAATCGGCTTGCCTATCTGTTCAAAAATCGACTTTTTTAAATTCCAGATCTCGTTTGAGCCTCTGTTAGTCGTTGTGCATGGCAATGATTTTATAATTTCCCGGTCGTGATTTTCGTAATAGGTTTAACCGGGCAATGGCTGTTTGTTGGGAATGGTATCTGCCCAGACACACCCAGTACGGCACATCCGAGCTGGCATCTGGAGGTTGGGCCATAAACGCGTCATGACCTTTTGAACGAAGAGATTCCACTTCCTTCTGTGCGGTCAACCGGGTGGCATGAGCATTGATGCCGATGGTATACCATTCGCGTCCCATAGCAGTGGCTGTGTCGCTGTTCGGGGCTGGATGGCTGATGCTCGCATCAGCAGGACCCGCCTCGGCTGGTGCCAAAATTTGATTGGCCTGTTTTATGTTCTGGTAGTCATGGTTTTCGATGGCGCGTTCGATTCTTTCGGCTCGGGAAGCGGATGACGTGGCATCCAATGGTAAGCCAGTATTCGATTCGATGATGGAATGACTGCCAGGAACGACTTTTTGCAGCCGCTGCAATTCTTGTTGGGCTTCGGCATAACTCGAAAAACGACCACAGCAAACCCAATAAGGAATTTCAGGACTGGAGTTGGCGAATCGGGTAATATAAGTTTCGATGCCCAGGCGATGCAACTTCTGAACTTCTTTAGCTGCGGTGAGCTTATTGGCATGCGCACTGATTTTGATGGTGAATTGGCCTACTGCAGCGACGGTTGGTTCAGGTGAGCTCGAAGGCTGTGCAGGGTAACCTCTCATTGCGCCATCGGCAACAGCCTCTGATGCAACACCGGCATTGCTCTCAGGGCGATGGCGAGGCTCGGATTGAGTGGCCTGTTCGCTTTTCATCCGTTCGATTTCGGCCAATAGCTTAGCGGTTTCCTGTTCGATAAGACGCGATTTCTCAGAACGGATTGTGGTCATCGACTGGGCAGGATAATTCGTCGGCATCCCACTTCCCTCGCCAACGACTTCCTGGGTGGCAGTGATGGTACGATTGCCATCGGTGATCGTATTGGTCACCAGATTCGGTTTGACCTCGTTGGGTGGCACTGGCGGCAACATTCCGGGTGTAGATGGCTGAATGGAATTGGGTCGAAATGGCTGATTTTTCCAATCCACTTCCATCTCGAAAGCAAAGGCTTTGGTGCCGCCAATTTCGAAACGGGTGAGCTTGCGGATGCGCGCTACGCCCAACGCTTCTGATAGCTCCGGCACCGATTTTCGCTTGAGCGCTACTCCTTTGAGGTTAATGCCATTGGTGGTGCTCTGGATTTCGTCGATCCAGACCGATTTGGTGCTCAATACCGTTTGGTTCAACAACTCCAGAAAGGTCAACAATCGATCCGATCCATAACTCAAACTATCAGAGAGAATGATGCGTTTGGTTAGCTTGTTGATTTGCTCTTCCAGGTCCTGCACCCGTTTGACTGTCCCTTCGCTGCTGGCAATTCGTTCGGTCAGTGATCTGTTGGTATTGCGCAATTGATGCACCTCGATGTTTTTGGCGGTGATCTTCCAGGTCAAAATGAATGCTGAGAGGCCCAATAACACCAGGATCAGATAGCCGGCGGAATCCAGGGTTAACATTTTCTGGCGATCGATAATTTGCGCGGGCAGCAAATTGGTCGGAATAAAGGGGCTATCCTTTTGCGCGACCGCCTTCCAGGCCAATGATATGGGGATGGCGTACTCGGACAGGTCTTCGCGAGCAAACTGAGTGGAGAGATTTTCGGCTAGCGGCTGGGAGACGACGAACCCGACGCGAACAGTTTTAAATTTTTTCTCGAAAAAGCTTTTCGCAGCATTAGTGCTCGCTTTTCCCGCCAACAAAATATTATTGATTTCGGTCAGATTGAGGTTATCCAACTCATAAATGATTTTGCTGTAGATAATATCAAAAATGTCGGGGTTGAAATTCTCCGGAATGATGGGGGAAACGGTTAGTAGATCTTCGCCACGCATGAAAATCAGTCGGCTGAATTCCGTTTCGATTTCGATAATCACCGTGATTACGTTCGCGTCGCGAAAATCATAGCTGGTTTTGGCCAGGTTGACCAATGCAATCTCATTGGGATCCATGAGATTTAGAAACAGATTCCCTTTGAAAAATGTATTGAGTTGTTCCAGGATATCGATAATTGGTGGTTGTTTGATCTCGCAGGAGACATTGCACAGCGTGCCGTCCTTTCGTGCAATCACCGAAACATTATCCAGTTCATTGAACCCTTTTTTCCACTGATCGATCTTTTTCTTCAGGGAACCGCGGAACACCTTCTTATCATAGTCCAGATGCGTGTCCAGATCCTGATAATTGACACGATAGGGCGGAGCATTGAAAGCCACTCGGATGCGACGACTGGCAAACTTCCGCACCAGCGAATAGATGACATCGATATTCTCTTTGAGGTTGGATTCTTTCTCTGCTGCAGCATGACCCTCGTATGGCGTTTTGCTGGCAAAAATATCTTCATCGTTTTGCGCTAATGCGGCCTCAGCAGTCTCTTCCACTTTTTTATTGATTTCATAATCCATGTCATGGGCCAGGATGGCGGTCTCCAGAAAATCGACCCCCAGGCGATTCTTATCGCGGTAAAGATGGGCAATTTTAACTTCACGACCGTTGATGGCTATTCCGACGGCTTCTTTCATCATGGTGTTTTGCTCGGTTAATTGACATCAAGTAACTGTGCTCGTTAATTGTTTGGAAACTTCCCCCGACGTCTTCCAGCAGAAGACATTCCTCATGGCTTATAATATTTGACCAGATCCTCAAATCGTTTCTTATTATTGGCGTGGCTATAAGCATCCTGATAGGAAATTTTTTCGCTGCGCAGCAAATTTACCAGGTCCTGTTCCATGGTAATCATGCCGAGATGCCCGGATTGATAAATCAGTTGATAGATCTCGTCGGTGTTATTATTCCGAATGGCGGTGCGGACAGCGGGTGTTGCTACCAGCACTTCTTTGGCCAGCACCAGCTTACCATCGAGACTGGGCACCAACTTCTGAGAGATGACGCAAACCAACACATCGGCCAGCCGTTCGCGAATACGGGTCTGCTCCAGGGGCGGCGTTTCGCCCAGGATGCGGTCGATGCTTTCGGTCGCCGATGAGGTATGGAGCGTGGTGAACACCTTATGGCCGCTATCGGCCACTTCCAGCACCGTGGCGATGGTGTCGGCATCTCGTACCTCACCCAGCACGATGATGTCCGGATCCTGGCGCAGCGACTGAATGGTCCCTTCTTTGAACGAAAGCACATCCCGACCAATCTCCCGATGCCGCACAATGGAGCGATGGGAATCGTGAACATATTCGATGGGATTGGAAATGATCACAATATGGGCGTCAGAGGTGCGGTTATTGGCATCGATGATGGAATCGAGCGTCGAGCTTTTGCCCGATCCGGTAATGCCGGTGATCAACACCAGGCCTCGGGTGACGTATTTCAGGCTAAGCAGCTTTAGTACTTCGTCGTGAAAGCCCAGGCTTTTTAGCGGTCGAATCTGGTTGGGAATATACCGCATATTCAGCCCGAGGTGATTGAGTTCAAAGTAGGTGGTCGCTCGGAAGCGGGCTCTGGTGTTGTCCTGGTACATCGTGTAGGAAAAATCGACGAACCGATTTGCGAATAAGAACTCGCGATCTTTCTTAGGCAAAATATTCAAAATCAGCAGATCGGTTTCATCCAGGGAATAGGAGCCCAATTCAGGCTCGGGCTTTTTATCGCCAAACACGCGATACCAGATCTGACCTTTGCAACCCGCGCCGCCGATATCGATATCCGATGCCTGTTTGGTTTGCATCCGATGCAAAAAACTATCCAGCTCGCTTTTGAGCAACAGCCGGACATCTTCGGATTGCTGATTCAACAGGTGCTGCATCAGCTCGTGTCGTTCGTGGCCGATTTTGACTGCTGGAATCTGTTTCACCAGATGCTGCAAAATCGCCCGCACATTTTTAGGTGATCGTTGAACTGCCAATTCCATTGTTGCTACTTTTTGTGTCAATAATTCTGATAACGAGAAATGAACCGCGCCAATTGATTATGGCGATTAGATCGATTCACGCCAACTGATAATGAACATGTTTTGCGCTAACTGGAAGCCTCCAAAGATTTCCATATAGTCACTTTCGTATTCGACGGTGATGTGATTGCCTGTGCCGTTGATCGAACCATTGGCAAAGACGCCACCAGTGATCGTGCTTTCTTTCGGGTCGCCGCCGCCGTGGATCACAATAGAGCCTGGATTGGGTAAATAGAGGACGCCTTCCAATCTTGAGTTGCCATCGAGAGTGGCATTGCCCTCAACCACAAAAATGCCGTAGATATTTCTGCCGCCGCCAACATCGAGATTCCCTTTGACATGCGTTACGTTGGGAATGGCGCTGGCCAGGTTCCAATAGAAATCTTTGGTCGGATCATTGGTGGGCCAATTATCCGGCGCCGAAAAATTTCCGTTGATCACATGATTTTGGGCCACGGCCAGTGCCGTGAGGCTGGCCTTATCAAATGGCAGCATTTCCGGTGCATGCTGAATCATTAATGAAGGATCTGGCTGGCGGCTCTCATCCAGAACCGTTACATTGCTCACGGTATCGGTGACAAAAACGGCTAGATCGGCCAGGTCGGGCGGCAGTCCCAGGCGGACTTCGATGCTTTTCGTGGTGCCCGCATAAGTGGCCGATGAAACAACCAGCAACTCCATGGAGGAGAGCAATGGATTCTCGGTGTTATCCTGGATATCTACGTTCAATACAGCACTATTCAAATTGAGATTGCTAAAACCAGTGCGCCAGGTGTTGCTGCGGTACAGTCGGGATAGGCTCATATAGACGCCGCTGGTGGCCGCGTTTCGGGCGGCGGTGATGGCATACTGGTTGCTATAGGTCTGCACCGATTCCAGGCTTCGTCGGCTGAGGTTAAGTGTCACCGTCCCCATCAGGGCGGAAAACCCCAATATCACCATCAATAGGGCTTTTCCCATGACGTGTTCCTTTCATGCATATCTATGGTTCGTAGCGATTAAAATCCATTCTGGGAAGTAATAAAACTATCGGGAATTGGGAACATGAATGGATATCTGGTCAAAGTTACACAGTTATTAGCCTACTCGATACATCAAGTAATCCAGGTGACTTCACCCGTCACAGATGACTGGTGCACGGCCACCGTTCGTTCAGAGCAGCCTCAAAAAAACGCATCAGAATCGCTTTAAATTGGGTGGACTGATTTTCGTCTGCCAGGAGAATGTGGCATAGCGATTGTCGTAAGGGACAATGCTTTCCAGGTTAAGTGTTATCTCCATGGTTCGCATCTGGTTGACATTGGTTGTGATGTTGCCCAAAATATCGAAGTAACGAATACGAAACCGGGTGACTCCCAGCGCGGCATCCTTTTGCGACTGCGTATTCATGATACGGTACAAAATCCGATCTCGCGGATTGGGGGTGTGTCGGGCTGAATCGGGAATGCTCAGCACGTATTTGATCGAGTCCACATTACCGTTGGCATCGATATCCGAGAGAAACGTGATGCGGCTGGAGTCAGCCAGGCGAATAATCGGCGTAGTGCTCGAAACGCCCAGGCCCATACGATTGAAGTCAAATTCAATCAATCGCACAATGGCCGCGGCATTGCTGATGGTATTTGCGGCCAAGGTCTTTTCCTGTGACGTTTGATTGATGGAGGTATGGAAACGATTGAGCATCAAAAAGACCAACCCTCCAATGAGAATACTACCGATTAAATTCAAATATGAACTCATGCTTCACTCGATGATTGCGATGCTTTCAAAGCGTTCTGTGATTAGCAAAGCGACCGCAGGAGTGGTGCGCTCCTGCAGGTCTCGTTGCTGGTATCTATTTCCACACTCAAAATTCATAATAGCTAAACACATGGCTCAGCGCCACCGGAGCCGGCAGGTAGGCGCTGGTCACAATCACGGTCATTTTTTTATAAAATGTTTTGTAGTTAACGATCTGATCGATGTTGGCCTCATTGACATACCCTACCTGGACCCTCACGGTATAATCTACCTTTGCTGATGGATTATTGGCAGTGGTGATATTCAATGTGAGCCCATGGTAATCATCCACATCACTGAAATTGGGATACGATTCATTCCAGCGAGGGCCCAGAGGATAGGTGAACAAATTCGGCAATTGGCTTAAGGATGGCGGCGGCGTGGTTTCCACAGCCACATCGAAATAGCGAGTTTTAGCCTCCTCGATGATGCCTTGCGCCAGCGAAATAGCATAATACTCCAATTCGCTCTGGAGCATGGTTTCATCATTTTGCAGGCAGAAACGATTGACGGTTAAGCTGGTCATGCTGAAAAAAAGCAAGGCCGCCAGCACCAAAATCATTTCTCGTTCACCCATAATCTCTCCTCGCTTAGCCATCGAGCATCGGATTTTCTGCGATCGATGGCGCTGATATAAACCTATCGCCAATGACATTGGCGACTACCATCAGACTTTCCTGCTAAACGCACAATGTGAGACTCGCAGACAGCACGTCAGGGGGAGATGTGGCAGGCAAGGTACGGTACTTGTCGCGAATCTCACATTCTGCGCTCAGCAGTTGGTACTGATGGACTTTTCGAGTAATAGCTATGTTTCGACAGTTGCGGCAATAACCTCTTCGATCGTCGTTGTCCCTTCTTTAACGCGCTCTTTGCCTGAAGCGCGCAGCGTTAACATCCCATTTTTAATGGCGGTTTCCCGAATGAGATCTTCATCAATTTCATCGGCTGCTTTGAGAATCTGGCGGCGGATTTCCCGTGTCACATATAGCGCTTCCATGATGGCGATGCGCCCCTTGAAGCCGCCATAGCAATCCCGGCAGCCCACTGGTCTGTAAAAAGTGGTGCTTTTCATTTCTGCCTCGGTAAAACCGATGCGGAAGGCCAACTCCAGATCTGGCGACGGATCCACCTGTTTGCATTTGGGACACAACCGGCGAATCAAGCGTTGCGCCATGATCAAATTGATGGCATTGGCAATTAGAAACGGCTCCACGCCCAGCATATACAAGCGGGAAATGGCGCTTGGCGCATCGTTCGTGTGCAGCGTTGAAAATGTCAAATGGCCGGTATTGGCCAGTGCAATGCCGATCTCAGCCGACTTCAAATCCCGCATTTCACCGACCATCACGATATCGGGATCATGGCGCAAAATGGAACGTAGCGCCTGATCAAAATTCAATTTGGGGTTCAAACGAATCTGCCTTGTGCCCGGGATCATATATTCCACCGGTTCCTCTACCGTAATCAGGTTCTTGGACGGGTCTTTGACATGATGCAGCGCGGCCACCAGCGTGGTGCTTTTGCCGCTGCCGGTGGGGCCGGTAAGGATAATCATGCCCTGCGGCTGACTAATGGCCCGCATGAAGTCATCCGCTGCCTGTTTTTGCAGTCCCAGATCATTCAGGTTGGTAATAACTTTTCGATCATCCAGGACGCGGATGACGATACTTTCGAATCGGCGGTTGAATTCACCGGTGACAATAGGAATGACCGACACACGAAACCGAATAAAACAGCCATCGACTTTGCGCTGGATATATCCATCCTGGGCGACCGAACGATCGAATCGATCGATATTCATGGAACGATCTTTGACCACGGCCGCAACGGCTTCCGGCTTGACCTTGTCCTGCGAGTACCAGAGCTGCAATTTGCCATCGATTCGAAAGTAGAACTCGGTGATATTGCCCTCTTTGGGAACAATATGGATATCACTGGCTCCGCGGCGCACGGCTTCCACCAGCGCCCCTTCCACCAGGTTGGTCAACATGCTGCGGTTGATTTCGGCATCCAGTGCCGCCTCATCCAGGCCGCCGGATTCTTCATCGGGAATTTCGATGTTCTGCAAGGACTCCTGAATCTGGGTTAAAAATTCGTTTTGGTAATACGAGACCTTTTGAATGAGCTCCAGAATGTCCTCTAATTTGGTGTAGGCAATTTCAAATTGCGTGTAATTTTTCACCTGCCGGATCAACCCCTGGATGCTCCGATCGATGGGATTGGCCGAGACAAAGAGTAATATTTTTTTATTATGCTCGTACTCTTTATAGGGCAGCGTCTTTTTGCTGATAAAGCTGTTGCGAGTTTCTTCAGGCAGATCATAAAAAATCTTGCGGATGAATTCAATCCGCGCCTCATCGATGGTCTCGCGCTTCAAATCGATCTCTTTAAACGCGTACAGCCGGGAAATTTCCCGAAAAACCAGATGGCGATCGACATTGAAATCATCGATCAACACCTGCATCAATCGCTGGCCTGTTGTAGCGCTTTCACCGTTGTTGCCCAATTCCGATTTTACTTTGAGCAGGGCATCGCGACAGATGTCTTTGGTGATGATATTCTTCTGCAACAAAATATCGATGACCCGATTATAAACGACTGCCATTTGGCAAACTCCCTAAATTAAAATTACTGCCAGAGGATTATGCCCGACCATGAAACCATCCGCTACACTGCCGAACTCCAGTCACCAGATCGGATGATGACTATCGGATCATGTTGGTGGTTGATGGGGACACCAGCCCGATTTCCGATGAAATCAGAGTTAAGAGCAAAATCAGTATCGTTACAATGAGTGAAATTCCCAGATTTACGAAATCCACCACCCGCGTCATCCGGTGCGTAGTTTCTTTTTCATAATAGTCCGCTAATTGGAGCGCCGATTTTCGCAAGGTACCCGATTCCTCGCCGGAGCGGAAGCGATGGATGGCATTGGCCGGAAAGACCCCGGTTTTTTCCAGACATTCGGTAAACGATCGGCCTTCCCGCAGCATGGTGGGAATGACCTCCTCATTGATCTTTTGTTCGATATACGCGTTGCGGCAGGCGCTGGCTGCGGTTTTGATTACGTTGATATTTTCGCCCGAGCCGCTGTAGAGCGCATGAAAAACCCGCGCAAAAATTTCAATGCTCGATTTGTGCAGCAGCGGTCCGATCACAGGCAAGGAAATAACCAGCCGATGAAACAGAACCTTGCCTTTTGGGCGTTGCGCGTATTGGAACAGCAAGGCCGCAGGCACGGCGACTGCCAAAATCAGCCAGAGAAAATTGTGTTGTAAAAATGTGCTCATGCCGATACAGGCCTTGGTGATTGGCGGAATTTCGATGTTATATTTAGTGATCATGCCAGTCATCTGCGGAAAAATGTACATGATATAAAACAGGAACGTCGCCACTACGGCCAGCAACACGATCACTGGCATGAACAGCGCACTGCGAATGCTCTTCTTGAAGTCGGCATCTCGAGTAAGATACTTGGCCGTGCTTTCGTAAACCTGTTCCATGTTGCCGCTGGTGGACGCGATAGCCAGCATGTGCGCCGTAAATTTGCCCAACACCCGAGAGTGCTTGCCGTAGACCTGAAAACCTTCTTTGCCCAGCTTTAAATCCTTGTGAATCTCCCGAATCGTCTCGCGCAGCGTTCGGTTGGTCGTATCATTGGCCAGGCTCTGTAAAATTTCATCGTAGGGAAATTTTTCCTTGAGCAAATCGGCACAGAGACGGACAAAGATCACGATGTCCTGAGTGGGTACTTTCGTTCGAAAGTCAATCCACTTTCGCTTGATGGAGATAATCTGATAGCCCATATTGAGGAGGGCTCGCTGGACTTCGGCGCGACTGAAGGCCCGCTGCTCACCCACAATGGGGACATCATTGCCCTTGCGGACCTTGTAAATGAAAGTAGCCTTCTTCTCGATCTTGTTGACGTTAATCCGGTGCTCTTTGATGATCTCATCGAGCTTTTTCCGGACGTCCCAGCGATTTTCGGCCCACACGATGCCCTGCACGGGCTTGCCCGCCAAACTGAGACCTATGTAGCGAAACTCCGGCATTGATCAGTATCCCCATACGAAAAAGGGCAGACAGGAAAACCTGCCTGCCCTTACATGTCTAAGTGAATTATTGCCAGCCGCCACCAAAACTCGGCGTCCGAATTGAATCCGGAACTACGACAACGGTAACAGTTCCTGGATTGGATTGAGGCTCTCGACCGGTGCCAGTAATGGTCACCTGGTTGGCTCCTGCATTAGAGAACGCATACGTACCGTTCTCATTACTCGATGGAAAACGAATTGAATTCAAGGTGATATTGGCAAATGAGCGACCACCGCCACCGAGGATGGCTGGCGTCCGGTACCACTGTTGCGCTCGTGTGGCTAACGTCATACAATCCTGTAGCACCGCATCCCTGTTCGCATTCACCGCGCTGGTACTAAACATGTTCACACCGACTACAATTGCTACGCCGACGATGATGGCGCCGAGAACCAGTAAAAGAAGTTGCTGTTGTCCCATTGTTGCTTCTCCTTGATGAAATTTGAAAATGAAAAGTTTTGGTTAATTTCGAATTGAATAAAAGAAAAGGTAAATTTAAAAGCTTTGCCCAACCAACGATTTTTCACCCCCCTTCGGGTCAGGTCTTGATCTTATTTTTACTATATCCAATGGTATTGAATTCGTGGCTTATTGCGCTGCCAGCGTGGTTTCGGCCTCCTGCTTCCGCCGACGATTTTCCAGCAACGCTACCAGTTCATTCATCGCAAATGGCTTGGAAATCTTCGGCCACCGATCCGCTTGCTCGTATCGCTCTTCATAATCTTTGAAGTTATAAGCCGACATCAGGATCGTTTGCACTTGCGGGTGGAGTTGGGCGATTTCCATGGCCAGCTCAAAACCATTTTTATCCGGCATCTTGACATCGGACAGCAATACATCAAAGTCATCGCTATTGAGCTTGGAAATCGCTTCCTGGGCGCCGTCCGCAACATCCACATAATAACCTTCTCGCTTCAGACCGATGCTTAGCGAATTGCGCACATTCTTTTTATCATCCACTATTAATATCTTTTTCATGAAGAACCCGCCTAACCCGTTCTATTTTGGCATTCTGCATGTCGACTTATTGTCGCTTCGCTGATAACCATCTTCAACAATTGTGCCATAATTGCCCTGGAAAAACTCTTTTTTACCGTGCCGTCAACTGGCTCATTTTCCAGCGGTTAGACAAGTCTCGGAATAATGAAAGAACGATTGCTTCAAGAATTCATCTGGTCATATTTCAGAATGAAATTTCACTCCCTTTTCAATTTGTAATGCGTTGATGGTCGCTGGGAGATGCTACGCCTCCTTGAACTCATCCACTGCGACGCCATACCCTTTTAATTTGCGCCAGAGCGTGGTGGTAGAAATGCCCAATCGTTCGGCTGTCAATTTTTGATTGCCACCGCAGTTCTCCAGGGTTTCCAGGATCAGCGACTTTTCCATTTCCGATAGCGTCAGATTATTTTTTCGCGGCAACCGTTCGGTGATGCTGCGATAGTTCTTGGAAAAATTGAATGGCAAATCGCCGATGTCGATGCGATGATTTGTGTTCAGTGCAATCACCCGTTCGATAAAATTACGCAACTCGCGGATGTTGCCTGGCCAGTGATAGTCCATCAACAGCGTCATGGCTGACGGCGAAATCACCGGCGCCTCTTTGTTCAACTTGTGCGAGTAAATTTTTAGAAAATGTTCCACCAGCAGCGGAATATCCTCCCGGCGTTCGCGCAACGGCGGCAGATGGATGGGAATGACATTCAGCCGATAGTACAAATCCTCCCGAAAATTCCCCTTCTCGACTTCGCTTTCCAGGTCTTTGTTGGTGGCGGCGATCAGTCGCACATCGGCCCGAAACACATGGTTATCACCCACCCGGCGAATTTCGCCTTCTTGCAGAAAGCGGAGCAGGCTGGCCTGAATTTGGGGGGCAATTTCGCCGATTTCATCCAGAAATAATGTCCCTCCATCAGCTTCCTGAAATAGCCCTTTCTTGTCTTTGATCGCTCCGGTAAACGAGCCTTTGACATGACCGAAAAGCTCGCTTTCCAGAATGCTGGCGGGCAAGGAACCGCAATTGATCGTCACCATTGCCTCCTCTTTGCGACGGCTATGGTTGTGAATGGCTTTGGCAATCAATTCCTTGCCGGTTCCGCTTTCGCCGGTGATGAGCACGGTACTGTCGGTGACCGCGACCTGGGTGACCAGCTTCAGGATTTTGCTCATCACTGGCGATGAACCGCCGATAATATTCTCGAATTTGTATTTTTCATTTAGTTCCTGCTTGAGCAGTTGCATTTTCTGTTGGGTTTTTCGCTTCTCGAGTCCCCGCTTGACCAACAGCAAAAATTCGTCATTATTGAAAGGCTTAGTGATATAGTGATAAGCGCCACGTTTCATGGCTTCGACACCGCTTTCGATGGTGCCGTAGGCCGTGATCACGATAACCTCGGTCTCAGGATGGAGCCGTTTGGTTTCGGTGAGCACGGTCATGCCGTCCACTGGCAGCATCTTGAGATCAGTGATCACCAGATCGTAAGCGTGATTCTGCAATTTTTCCAGTGCCACCTGTCCGTTAGCTGCTGTATCCACTGTATAATTATGATTCCGCAATAAGATGGCATAGGCCTTGCGGGAGTTCGAGTCATCTTCAACCAATAGAATCTCAGTCATGGAATTCATCCTACACGGTTATGATAGGGATAATTTCATTGGCAGCGCGAGCAGGAACACCGCGCCTTTGCCCGCTCGACTTTCCACTCTGATTTCACCGCCATGGTTTTGAACAATGCGTTCGCAAATGGCCAGCCCCATGCCAGCGCCCTTTTCCTTGGTGGAATAAAAAGGTTGAAAGATCTTTTTGAGATCAAAGGGATCGATACCGCAACCGGTATCTTTGATCAGTATCTCGACCATATCCTGTCCGGAGCGATTTTTCGCCTGGCGCGTTAGGATGGTCAAAACACCGCCATCGGGCATGGCTTCCATGGCGTTTTTGATGATATTGATCAGCACCTGTTTGATCTGATTCGGATCGATCAGAATCAACGGCAATTGGGCATCCAGATGCACCTTCTGTTCGATTCTGCTATTCAATCGTTCGCGAAACAGCAACAGAATTTCCTGCAGCAGATGATTGACATCGGTTTCTTTCAATTTCAATTTTTTGGGATTGGCATATTGGAGAAAATCCTCGATAATCTTATTCAGCCGCATGGTCTCCTCGCTGATGATATCCATCAGCTCGCGATCCTCGCCGCTAAGCTGGAGCGCATCCCTCAAAATGCCCACCGAGGTGTTGATGGCGCCCAGCGGATTACGAATTTCATGGGCAATGGCGGCTGACAGCTCGCCAATGGCAGCCAACTGCTCGGAGCGAATCAATTTTCGCTGCAAGTCCTTTAGCGCCGTGATATCCGACATCGACGCCAGCACACTATTGCTATTGGGTATTCGGGCCAGCGTTAGGTTAATGTTTCGTTGATGTCCCAATCGGTTAATCAGCATGGCATCGAAATTGGCGACCTGTCTGGCAGCTTTCGGGGCTCCCGAGTGTTGAAAGTACTCCTTTATTTTTCGCTGATCCTCGCGGCCAAACAGGCTGACAAATGAAAGGCTACGTTCGATCTCCTGCTGGGAGTAGCCACTCAATTCAACAAATCGCTGATTGGCCATGGCAATGTGCTCATCTTCGCTGATGAGGATTACGGCAGTGCCCGAATGCTCAAAAAGGGCTCGATATTTTTCTTCGGATTTTTTTAATTTTCGGGTGCGGTCGTTCACCTGCTGCTCCAGGGTGGTCGCGTACAGTTTTTCGATATCCTTAGCCCGTTTGATTTCCAGCAGCATCTCATTGAATGATTTAGCCAATGATCCGATCTCATCGTTGCGGTGGTGTGCGACAGATTGCGTTAGATCGCCCATGGCAGCTCGGCGGGCCGCGGTCTCCAGTTGTTTGATCGGCCCCGTAATCCGATTGACCCCCCAAACGACCGCGGTCAGAAACACCAGGGCAATTGCCAGGGTAATGAAAACTGCCCGGTTGCGGGAAGTTACCATTTTGGCATTCATGGTTTCCAGGGAGATGCCTAAAATGATGGTGCCCAATCGTTTTTTCTCACTCCCTGACCGGACGGTTGCCAATTGCGACGGGCCGTCGTTCAGTTCATCGACAGAGAGGGCTGAATGAATCATTTTGTCGCTGGTATTGTTGCGCTCGCCGATCTGGATGTGCTTCACGAAATGGTAATACCTGGCGCCATCGGTACCGGTCAAACAGGCAAAATCGCCGATTTGGCCATTCAGCGAGTGATCGATGAGTTTGGAGTCCAATTGCGAGTTTGGGTCTTCGATGGCCACCAGGAAATCGTTATCATCGATGATGGCAGCATAGGCAATTTCGGGATAATTCATCAAGCCCAGGAGATAATTCCGCAGCGTCACGTATTTTTCCAGCAATAGATCATCATACACGCTATAGGTGAGATTGGTGGCCAGCGAGCGTCCCCATTTTTGCAGCTCTTTTTCCAGATTGCGTTTGCCCGATTCAATGAAAAATGATCCCAGGCTCAGAGAGAAAGAGATAATGAAAAGGCAGGTATAAATGAGCCATTTTGTTTTCAGGCTGAGACCATTGCGCCAATCGGCAATAATCCTGAAAAGATGCCGTTGGAAATCGACAAAGTTCTTCTTGACAGCAGCATTTGCCGCCCCGTTTTGTCGATGCCAATCTTTGCCCCTATCGAACGGTGAGCTTGCTGCGATTGGCGTCTCGAAACTATCCGTTGTTGACTCTTTCATGATGCGGTGATTATGAGCCAGAATGAATTATTGTTCTGAAAACGGTCGAATCCCCCACCTACTTTGATTTTCATTAATAGCTTCAAAGAGCTGGTTTCGCGTGAATCTATTCGCTTGACCAACAGCGAATTCTTTCAATTTGCAATCGGTTTGAGAGACTTCTGCAAAATTAAGATTTTGGTGTCATTTCGAACGGATCCGCCAGTTGGCGGAGGAGTGAGCAATCTGGATATCGCATAAGCTCAATTCGTTAAACAGATTTCTCCCCGCCAAATGGCGGGTCGAAATGACATTTTTTCCTATTTTGCAGAACTCTAATCGGTTTGAAAATTGGGAGGCACATCTCTATGAAATTTTTTAATCGATCTGCGTCGTATATTGGCAATTGTAAGGAGCAGCATATCAAATGATACTTTAGCAGGGCTATGGATATATTGTTTTGGCAGGTATTTAATGAATTTGGCCACGATCCTGATTATTATGTGTCAAGAACGGAACGCTGGCTTGCCGGCCTGATGGATTATATTAGCAACAAAGAAAAGTGCTTGACTTTTTCAGAATAATTAAGTAGTTTTATTGTGCAAAAAGATAGCGAAATTTGGCAGTTGGGATTCGGGAAAGGTTGTTAGTGGCTTCGATGGCGGATGAGATATTCAAGCAGTGTGGAGCGTGCAAAAAGGTCTGGCAAACGGCGGACGACTTTATTTATGATCACCAGGTTCGAGTGCTCTGGTTGCAGGTCATTCCCGGTCATCCCGATGCCAATTGCATTATTTTCGAGCATAAAGCGTGCGGCAGTACCACGTCTGTCTTAACGCCAAAGTTGCGGCATCTGTTGCGACGCAAATTTGAAGACATGGCTGATTTGTATGGAACGGAGCAATGCAATAATCATTGCAATACCAGAGATACCATGGCGGCCTGCGAAAAAAAATGCGTCAATGCCCAAGATCGGGAATTGGCTCGATTGCTGGTCTCATTGAAGTGGGGCGATTGATGTATTTTTCGCAGCAGGGGATGGCGGAGGTTGTGTTAGCCTCGAATAGTTGCTACAGCATAGAAATAGATACTTAGTATATTAACCAAACACCACCATCAATTTTAACCATTGGAGACGCTATGGCAGAAAAGCCCAGGATTTTAATAATCGATGACGATGAAGATTTTCGCATTTCAATCCGAACCCTTCTACAGAGTCACAATTATGACGTGATTGAAGCCGAATCGGGCAAACAGGGCCTGCAGAAAATCAGGGAAGAACGGCCGGACCTGATTGTTCTGGATATCATGATGGAGACCATCGATGAAGGCTATCTGCTGAACCAGATAATCAAATTTCAAAAAGATTACGAAGAGTTCAAGCGGCTGCCCATCCTGATGGTTTCTTCGATACAGCAGGATCCGCTTAGCCGTTTCCCCAAGGCTGCCGGCGAAGTGGAGATGATTACGCCGGATTATTACCTGACGAAACCAGTGGATATCCCCAAATTTTTGGAATTGGTTCAAAAACTACTCAACCAATAGGGCCCTATGGGAATGGCTGATGGATCTATCTCTCAAAAAAAGATCTTTGTTATTGATGATGATCCGGTGATGCGCCTATCGTGCTCGAAGATTCTGGAGAAAGAAGGTTACAGCGTTGAGACCTATGAGGATGGTGCGCAGGGGCTTGAGCATATCAATGGTGTCAGGCCGGATTTGCTGGTAGTCGACCTAAAAATGCCCAAAATAGGCGGGATCGAGGTGATCCGCCGGGTGCACGAGATCGATGTAGATATTTGCATTGTCGTGATCACTGGCTACGCGACCATCGGGACCGCGGTGGAGGCAATGAAAGCTGGGGCTTATGACTTTTTGCCCAAGCCGTTTACGCCGGATGAACTGCGGCTGATCGTCAAACGGGGGCTGGAGCGCAGTGACCTGGCCAGGCAGTCGCAGCGCCTGAGGCAGGAAAAAGAGGCTCTTCAACGCAGTTTTATCACGTTTGTGTCCCATCAACTGCAATCTCCCCTGGTAGCGGTGCAGCAATATTTCGATGTGCTGCGGCATCTGGAGGATTCCCCGGATAAGCCAAAGCTGCAGCAGGAGTGGATTGAGCGATCGGCGGCTCGCATCCAGGAATTGCTGGATATGATTCGGGATTGGCTGACCATTGCCAAGATCGAAAGCGGTCAATTTGCCGAGTGCCTAACCCAAGTGGACATCGCGCCGATCATCCATAACCTGGTTCAAGCCTATGCCGAAACCGCTGCCGTCCGAAAAATTGCCCTGACAACTCAAATTCCTCCCAATCTCAGCCTCGTTTCCGGTCATGAAAGCTGCCTGCAGATGCTATTCTCCAATCTCATCGTTAACGCGATCAAGTATAACAAGGATCACGGTAGGGTAGACATTACTGCTGCCGATGCCGGTGATTTCGTTCTGGTGAACGTCTCGGATAGCGGTATTGGAATTCCGGAAGATAAACTTGACATGATTTTTGAGGAGTTCTATCGCATCAAAAGCGAGGCCACCAAAAACATTCCCGGCACCGGTCTGGGACTGCCGATATGCAAAAAAATCATTGATGAATTGGGAGGCAAAATTACCGTCGCCTCTAAAATAAATGAAGGTTCGACATTTTCCGTGTATCTTCCAAAGTTTAAGGATTGACCAGGTGAAGCTATCACTACGTACAGTATCGCTGAAAGCACGACTGATCATCATCTATGTTTTTATATTAGGAGCCGGGGGCCTGATCACATCGTTCATCGGATCGCTGATTGTTAATAAGACGATTATGAATCAGGCCGAATCCAAAGTGCACCACGATCTACGAACCGCACGAATGATCTATGATGCCAAGTTGTCGGCGATCAAAAATGCCGTCTATATTGGCGCTTCGGGGTTTACCATTCAGCAATGTCTGCACAGTAATGATCGTTCGCGTTTGCTTACCCGGTTGGAGCAAATCCGGCGCGACATCGATATCGATTTTTTGTCGGTAGCCGATGAAAATGGCAGGGTTCTACTTCGAATCACGCAGCCGGATCAGGTAGGAGATGATGTTTCCAGGATTGGTGTGATTCGCGCGGCGCTCGCCAGGAACATAGTGGCCGGGACCGAAGTGGTGCCGGGCGAGATTTTATTTCATGAACATCCGCGATTAGCTGAACAAGCGTTGACTATGGTAATCGAGACTCGAAAAGCCAAGCCTTCGCCCAAGACCCAAGAGACATCCGGCCTGGTTTTGATGGCTGCAGCACCAATTATCGATTTAGATGGCCGATTAATGGGTGTGCTATATGGTGGCCATCTGGTAAATCGCGACTTTAAAATCGTGGATCATGTTTGGGAATTGCTCTATCGCGGTGAGACTTATCGAGATCAAGAGATCGGAACGGCAACTATCTTTTTGCATGATTTGAGGATTTCGACCACGGTTAAAACAAATAACGGCCAGAGGGCGCTTGGTACCCGCGTATCGGCAGAAGTTGAAGACGCTGTATTGGGACATGGCAAACCCTGGGCGGGACGGGCGTTTGTGGTGAATGATTGGTATATTGCTGAATATGAGCCAATTCGCAATCATGAGGGCGAGATCATTGGCATTTTGTATGTGGGAGTACTGGAAAAGGCCTACACATCGATCCGCAACGAAGTGATCGGCACGTTCATGCTGGTGGCTTCAATCGGTTTCTTTTTGATTATCGGCATCAGCTATCTGATTACCCGCTCCATCACCAAACCATTAAGTGAAATGGTAAGCGTGACGCAAGCCGTAGCCCAGGGCGATCTGGAGCGAGAAGTGAAGGTGACATCCAAAGACGAAATTGGTATGTTAGCTTTATCATTCAATAAAATGATCGCCAGCCTGCGGAAGATGAAGTTGGAACTGGAGGAATGGGGCACAACGTTGGAGCAAAAAGTAAAGGAGCGCACCCAGGAATTGGCCGCCATGCAGAGCACGCTGATGCAATCCCAGCGCCTGGCTTCGTTGGGCAAGCTGGCTGCGGGCATTGCTCATGAAATCAACAATCCGCTGGGCGGCATTCTGGTGCTCAGTTCGCTGGTGCTGGAAGACCTGAAAGATGAAGATCCCCATCGGGAAAATCTCCAGGAAGTTATTAAGCAGACCATGCGCTGTCGCGACATCGTGAAGGGGTTGCTCCAATTCTCGCGGCAGGAAGAGGGGAAAATGGAATATGTGAAAGTGAATGACATTCTCAATAGCACCCTGGGGTTGATCGAGAAGCAAGCGCTATTTCACAATATCGAAGTCATCAAAAACTTCGATCCGGAGTTACCATATATCCTGGGCGATGGCTCGCAACTACAGCAGGTGTTCATGAATGTCATTCTCAACGCAGTGCAGGCGATGAAAGAGATGGGTGTGCTAACAATTACTACCGGCCATGATACCAAGCACGATATGGTAACTATTGATATTACCGACACCGGTTGCGGTATCCCCCCGGAGCTGATTGATCGAATTTTTGATCCATTTTTCACGACCAAAGAGGTGGGCGAAGGCACTGGCTTAGGCTTATCGATTGCCTATGGAATTGTCACCAAGCATCATGGCCGCATGACAGTAAAAAGCAAGGTGAATGAGGGTACCACTTTCACCATCAAGATTCCCGCAGTGAAGGTGGCCGCAGAGGCATAATTAAACCGGAGGGCGAAAATGTTGCGGCGAGGGGTCGGCGGAGAGTTTTCCTGCCATCTCATGCCGGCAGACGTGCGCAGATGAAGGCCATTGGTTTATAGAAATTCTGGCCATGGCGTCGCCTCTGGTCAATACCAGAAATTGTGAGACTGATTGCTCTTATCTGAAGACTACGCCGGTTAATTTAGAAGTGAATCGATCATGGGTGGAGATAATTTAAAAATCGTAATCGTTGATGATGATCATGCAATTCGATTATCGCTAAGCCAACTGCTGGATAAAGAAGGGCACACGTGCCATGTCGTCGAAAACGGCACGCAGGCGCTGGCTACACTAAAAAGCGGCCGGTTCGACCTGGCTTTAGTCGATCTGAAAATGCCTGGCATCGATGGTCTGGACCTGCTTAAAGAAATTCGCCAGCGCAGCCCCAAAACCGACGTGGTTATCATTACCGGCTATGCCACTGTGGAAACTGCGGTGGAGGCGATGAAATTTGGAGCCTACGATTATCTTCAAAAACCCTTTTCCGTTGACACCATTCGGCAGGTGTTGCACAAGATTCTTGAAAAGCGCGCCATCTTGAAAGATGGCAAACCCCGTCAGCTTCATTTCGATCGCAATGGCCAGATCGAAACCATCATTGGTCAAAGCCCAAGGATGTTGGAGGTTTATGAGCTGGTCCAAAAGGTGGCGCCCACCGATAGCACGGTACTGATTACTGGCGAAACGGGTACCGGCAAGGAACTCATCGCGAAGGCCATTCATTACAACAGCCAGCGGCGCCATAAGCCGTTCATGGCAGTCGATTGCAATTCGCTGGTGGAAACGCTATTCGAGAGCGAGCTGTTTGGGCATGTCAAAGGTTCCTTCACCGGTGCTATTGCCACCAAGCACGGTAGTCTGGAACTGGCTTCTGGCGGGACGTTTTTCTTTGATGAAATTGGCAATATCTCGCTAAACATCCAATCAAAAATTTTGCGGGCGATTCAAGAAAAGGAGATTCGACGTGTGGGGTCATCCGAAACTATCAAAGTCGATGTGCGAGTCATTGCTGCCACTAATAAAGATTTGCGTCGTGCTGTTGACGAAGGGAGTTTTCGTGAAGACCTGTTTTACCGCATTAGTGTGATTCCGATCCATTTGCCAGCACTGCGAGAGCGCAAAGAAGATATTTTGCCGCTGGCCCATTATTTTCTAGAAAAGTATAATCAACGGCGGCAGCAGATGATTTATGGCATCTCGCCTCGAGTGCGGGAGATATTTTTAAATTACAATTGGCCAGGCAATGTGCGAGAGCTGGAAAATGTTATTGAACGAGCCGCGGTGATAGAAGATGATAACGAGATCACGGTGGCCAGTTTGCCACCGCACATTCAAGGCACGATTCCTCTGGAAAGCCCCAGCAGTCATGAGATCAAACGTCTGGACCAATTGGAGCGGGAGCATATTTTGCGGACGCTAAAAGCCACCGATTGGAATCGTTCCAAGACCGCCCGGCTGCTGGGAATTGATCGCAAAACTCTTTATGATAAAATCAAACGCTATGACATAAAAAAGACAAGTCGAGCATGATCTGGTTCAGTGACTACGATACGAAATGCCTGACGCCAATAGTCCGCTTACCGCGCCGATTGTTTCTGATCCTGAAATCCTCAACCTGAGCCTGTGGTATTATTGCCCAGTGTAGAAAATCTCCTCATTCGCTGTGCTCAAGAAATAGGCGTGATGCCAACGATCACGGGAAGTGTAGAAAAAAATCTCAATTTGCATTGAACTTTCATCGTATCAGCGAAAAGATGCCCATTCATAATCCATCCAATTTTCGAGGGTTAGCTGCTCCACCTCTGCGCCGACGACCGGGCATGAATTTTGCCTGTAATATATCCCGCTAAATCATGACAGGCAGAATGGTTGAAGTATAGGCAAGATAATGAATAGTGTGGTCGCCGGAAAAGTGTTGTTCATTGTAAAGCGTGAAAAACAGATCGTGCAGCAATTGTTCGATCTTTTTGGCAAGAATAAATTGGGATTGGCGGTTGAGCATGAGTTGGGCACTGCTATTAGCCACGCACAGCATGCGCATTTTGATGTGATTGTTCTGGATGCTGATGTGAAAGGGATGCCAATAGAAAAGACCATCCAGATTTTGCGCGACATCGATCCGCAGACTCGGATTATCGTTAAAACGCACGATAACTCCCGTGAACTAGAAGCCAAGGTTCGCAAGGAAAAAATTTACTACTATCATCTCGATTCGTTCGGACCGGATGATCTGAAGCTGGCGATCAAAAATGCGATCTACCGCCGCTCGAATCTGATGCTGGAGAGCACCGGAGAGAGCAATCACCAAATCCAGATTCTCATGGTTGATGAGAATGATGATTTTTTGGAAATACATCGCGCCAATCTGGAGCTGCATCATTGTCGCGTCGACATCTCTTACCAGGCCGATGAAGCGTATCAGAAAATAAAAAATAAACCTCCCGATTTGATTATGGTAGATATGGATGTACCCGTCGGCAGCGATGGATTACACTTCATGGATAAGTTTTTGAACGATGAACAAATGAAGCGAATTCCAGTTTTGATTTTTCTGTCGAAGACATTTGTGGAGAAACATGCAGCGATGTTGGAACGAGTGAAATCCGCGCTGCCGACGTGGTCTTATCTAGATAAACCGGTCAAAATCGAAGATGTGATGCCACAGGTGGAGCAGTTATTGTCGCCAAAAAAGCTTTCCCTGATGGGACACTAATTGCCGGATGAAACTGATGGATCAAAATAGCTCCACAAGCCAAGTTCCTCACATTCTGATCGTTGATGACGATGAGGTGATTCGCCTGGCCTGTTTGCGAACGCTTCAGCCATTGGGGCTGGCGATTGACGTGGCGGAAAATGGGCGAATCGGGCTGGAAAAGATCAAGAGCAATAAGTACGATCTGGTGCTGCTGGATCTCATGATGCCCGAGATGTCTGGTACGGAATTTCTGGATGCGATTCGGGAGATCGATGCGAATATCATTGTAGTGGTCATCACCGGATTTGCAACGATTGAGTCGGCCGTCGAAACCTTAAAAAAAGGTGTTTATGATTATCTCTCCAAGCCTTTCACGCCCGAGGAATTGAGAAATGTGGTTCGGCGAGGGCTGGAGCGTCGTGCCCTACTACTGCGTGCCGAACGGCTGCGAGTAGGACGAGAGAAAAGTTTGTACAAATTGGCCGCCCAGAAATCCCGCATGACCACCATTATCAACTGCATGGGTGAGGGACTGATCGCAGTAGATAAAGATGGGCGGTTGCTCTTGATCAACGCGGTGGCGTGCCGATTGCTGGGATTGGCAACTCCATGCAAAACCAACACCCCCATTCAAGGCAAGTTGAACAGTCCCGTACTGGAAAATCTGATCTTCGAAGCACTTCAGAGCGAGGATTTCAACGTCCAGCAGTTCGTCACCCGGGAAATCGTGGTTGATCAGGCCGAAAGCAGAACCTTTTTTGTAACCCTGGCACCGATCCGAGAGAAGCGGGCAGAGCTTTCCGGCGTGGCTCTGGTGCTTCGAGATATATCCGAAGAGAAAAAACTGGAGCGGATGAAAGCAGAATTCCAGAAATTGGTATCGGTGGTCGCCCATGAACTGAAAGCTCCTATTAGCACCATCGAAGGGTATCTGGATATCATCATTAAGGGATTTGTTAAAGATAGGCCCGACAAGCAGATGGAGTACCTGGTGCGTTCGCGGGACAAGGCTGAGACGTTGCGAAATTTGATCCAGGATTTGTTGAGTTTGACCTCGATCGAATCAGGCCGGCTGACGCAGGAGATGACGCCAGTCGATGTCCGAAAGTTAATCACGGAGATTGGCGCGTTCATGGAAAATGAAGCCCAGAAAAAGCGCCTTATCATCCGCTATGAAATACCACAGCAATTCCCTGTTATCATGGGTGACAAGAACGCATTGACTTATCTATTTTCCAATTTGATGAGTAACGCAATCAAGTACAATAAAGAGGGGGGAGCGATCACAATTAAAGGTGAAGTTCAGGATAAGTATGTGGTGATTTCGTTTATTGACACGGGCTATGGCATCGCAGAGGAAGAACTGGACAAGATCTTTCAAGAATTTTATCGCTCCAAAAGCGAGGTGATTCAAAAAATACCCGGCACTGGTCTGGGATTAAATATCACGAAACGGATCGCCGAACTGCACAATGGTTTTATCAAAGTGAAAAGCAAATTGAACGAGGGCAGCCAGTTTGATGTCTATCTGCCTATTTAGGGCAAATTGCGTTTGTCATCGTAAAGCAATTTGGCGTAACGCAACTTGGCAAATTGCGTTGCAGATAATCATATTTTAAGAGGAGAAAACGGATGGCTGAAGTGGCGCTGGTGAATCTGACCATTGATGATAAAAAAATTACTGTACCCAAGGGCACGACCATTTTGAATGCCGCGCTGCAGCATGGCATCAAGATTCCACATTTGTGCTATCATCCCAAAACCGGGCAAGCCGCGCTATGTCGTGTGTGCGTCGTGGAAGTGGACGGCATGAAGGGTTTGCAGACGGCTTGTTCTGTGCCAGTGAAAGAGGACATGGTGGTTCATGCGACGACAGAACGTACGCTGGCGGTGCGACGGATGATCGTGGAGTTATTGCTCAGCAATGGGCATCACAATTGCATCGCATGCGAGCGCAATGGCCGCTGTGAGTTGCAGGACGCGGCCTATATGCTCGGCATCGAAACGCCTTCCTATCCCATTCATGATAAAAAATTACCGCTGGATGAGTCCAGCCCCGGCATCGTTTACGATCCCAACAAGTGTATCCAATGCTTCCGTTGCATCAAGGGCTGCAACAATGTGGTGATCAATCGGGTGCTGGCGATGGGTTGGCGCAGCAATCATTCGGTAGTCGTCTGCGATGATGACAAGCCCATGGGCGAATCAACCTGTGTCCAGTGCGGCGAATGCGTACAGCTCTGCCCAGTCGGCGCGTTGACGGAAAAGCAAGCCATCGGCAAGGGCCGCAGCTACGAGATGACCAAAGTGCAGACCACTTGCCCTTACTGCGGCGTGGGCTGCCAGATGGAATTGCATGTGAAAGATAATCAGATCGTGCGGGTCTATGGCGTGGAAGGCGATACCGATAATGAAGGATCCCTCTGCGTCAAAGGCCGCTTCGGATTGGATTTTGTGAACTCGCCCAATCGATTGACCAAACCTCTGCTCCGCAAAAATGGCAAGTTGGAAGAGGTGTCCTGGGATGAGGCGCTGGATTTTACGGCCAACAAATTATTAGAGATTAAAAATAAGTATGGCTCGAATGCCATTGCGGGATTGTGTTCGGCCAAGTGCACCAACGAAGAGAATTACATCTTTCAAAAATTTATGAGGGCAGTGATCAAAACCAACAATGTCGATCACTGCGCCCGGCTCTGACACAGCGCCACCGTAGCCGGTCTGGCTGCGACGTTAGGCTCTGGCGCAATGACCAACTCCATGCGCGAATTCAAAGACTCCGATATGTTCTTCATCATCGGCTCCAATACCACCGAAAACCATCCGGTCATTGGCTATTATGTGAAACAGGCAGTGGCAAAAGGTGCCAAGCTGATTATCGCTGATCCGCGTCGCATCGATCTGGTGGATCATGCCACTTATTGGCTGCAACAACGCAATGGCACCGACATCGCTTTGATCAACGGGATGATGAATGTGATAATTTCCGAAGGGCTGGAGGACAAAGAATACATTCAGACGCGCACGGAAAATTATGAAGCCTTCAAAGAGACCATTTTAAAATACGATCCCGAACGGGTCGAAAAAATCACTGGCGTGCCGGCAGATTTGATCCGCAAAGCGGCGATTGAATATGCCAAAGCGGATAAAGCTGCACTGCTGTATTGCATGGGCATTACCCAGCACACTACCGGCACGAATAATGTCAAGTCTTGTGTCAACCTGCAACTGTTGACCGGCAATATCGGCAAGTATGGCGCCGGCATCAATCCGCTGCGGGGACAGTCCAATGTGCAGGGTGCCTGCGATATGGGCGGATTGGTGAACGTGTTTCCTGCCTATCAGCCGGTGACCAATCCCGATGTCCGCAAGAAGTTTGAGCAATTCTGGGGCGTGGAAAACCTGGACGATAAAATCGGTTTGACCGTTGTGGAGATGTTCAATGCGGCCGATGAGGGCAAGGTCAAGGCGATTTACATCATGGGCGAGAATCCAGTGTTATCGGATCCAAATAGCAATCATATTCAACACGCTATCAAAAATTTAGACCTGTTCATCGTTCAGGATATTATGTTGACCGAGACTGCACAATTGGCGACGGTGGTTTTTCCTGCACCGAGCTTTGCAGAAAAGGATGGCACGATCACCAACACCAGCCGACGCGTGCAGCGAGTTAGAAAGGCCATCAAGTCGCCGGGCGAAGTGTGGCAGGATTATGACATTCTCCATGAACTGGCCAAACGGATGGGCTATCCCAACTTATCGCCAGGGACGCCAGAACAAATCTTCGAAGAAATACGAAAGTGCACGCCATCCTATGCGGGAATCACTTATAAGCGATTGGAAAAGGGCGGCATTCAATGGCCCTGTCCCAACGAAGATCATCCTGGCACAGCGATTCTGCACAAAGAAAAATTCGTTCGAGGACTGGCGCTATTTTCGGTCTGCGAGCATCTGGAACCAGCGGAATTGCCAGACGAGGAATATCCGTTTATCCTGTCCACCGGGCGAATCCTGTATCAATATCACACTGCTACAATGTCTGGAAATTCCTACGTGCTGAATGAAAAGGCGCCAGAGAATTACATTGAGATACATCCCAAAGATGCCCAGCGATTGGGCATCCAGGGCGGAGAATTGGTTAGGGTTCGAAGCCGTCGGGGAGAAATTAAATTGAAGGCGCTCATTTCCAATCGCCCGTTCAAAGGCAGCGTTTTTATCCCCTGGCATTATGCGGATTCTGCGGCGAATCTGCTAACCATCGATGCGCTGGATCCGATTGCCAAAATTCCAGAGTACAAAGTGGCGGCAGTGGCGATTGAAAAAATATAAGATTCAACTACCATTTTAAACATACTGACCGGTCACTCAGAGTGACCGGTCAGTTACTTAACGAACAATTGAGAGGGAAAAAGTATGAGCAATGAGAAGTTAGAAAGCAGACGCTGGATTATTGCGATTGCAGCGGTTATCATGCAACTTAGTTTAGGTACGGTCTATGCTTGGTCGGTCTTTAAAAAAGCGTTGATGGCGTCACATGGCTGGGGGGAAACGGCTACCCAAACAACCTTCAGTATTTGCATCGGAGTTATTGGACTGGCGGCGGCATTTGGCGGATTGCTGGTCGATAAGAAGGGACCCCGGTTTGTAGCTACATTGGGCGGAATTCTATTTGGTATCGGTACATTAATTGCTGGCATTGCCGACAAAATTGGCAGCTTATATCTGCTCTGGATTGGTTACGGTTTGATTGCTGGCATTGGAAACGGCTTTGGCTATGTTACTCCGATTGCCACCTTGATTCGCTGGTTTCCAGATAAACGCGGCTTGGTGACGGGGTTGGCAGTGATGGGTTTTGGTGCTGGCGCTTTCTTTATGGGGCTGATTGCTCCGCATAACATTGCTTCCATCGGGGTTGCTAACACATTTTTCATCTGGGGGGTGATCTTTTTGATTCTGGTTACCGGCGCTGCTCAATTCTACTCAAATCCACCAAAAGGCTGGTTGCCGGCTGGCTTCACTCCAAAAGCTGGCGCAGGAACTTCGGATGCGGAATCCTATACTTTCAAAACAGCTCTACGAACGCCACAATGGTACATCTTATGGCTTATGCTATTTTTGAACATTTCGGCTGGCATTGGCTTGATTTCTCAGCTTTCACCCATGGCGCAGGATGTACTCAAAAAGTCATTCGCTAATGCAGAAGCGGTTAAATTGGCTGCCATGGGCGGAACTATCCTGGCAATCGCCTCGATCTTCAATGGTCTCGGACGGCTGTTTTGGGCCTGGGTTTCTGATGGCATCGGCAGAAAAATGGTGTTTACCATCATGTTCATCACTCAAGCCGTGCTTTATGTTTTATTACCTTCGGTTGCCAGCTATGTTCTGTTCGCTGTTATGGCATGTTACATGTTAGCCTGCTATGGCGGAGGATTCGCCACCATGCCAGCGTTTGCAGCGGATACATTCGGACCGAAATTTATCGGTCGTATTTATGGCACTATGCTGACCGCATGGGGCGTTGCTGGTATCATTGGTCCACTGGTTTTTGCTCGTATCAAAGAAATGACAGGCACCTTCAGGGGCGCGCTGTTCTTTGCTGCGGCGCTGTTGGTGATTGGATTTCTACTGGCAGTGACTTATAAAAAACCGAAGGCCAAAACTGCTTAGTGTAATACTGCGAAAGGTATCTGGTTAAAATTCTTTTAAGGATGGACGCAGGGAATTCGAGGATCACCGAAAAAAAAAGATTAATTAAAATTCTGAGTACTCTGTCTTCTTCGGGCTTCTCTGTGTCCCTTACTTTTTAAGTTAATTTTAGGATATTCTCATGCAACCTATTACAGACAATTTGATCAAAATTTTTGAATACGCCCTGAACCAGGAAAAAACTGGGATGAGCTTTTTTTCCACATCGCTGGAGCGATTGGGTACTGGCGCAGCGGTCAGCGCCTTCAAAGTGCTGATCGAGGAAGAAAAGAAGCACATTAAATTCATCAGCGACATTATCAATGACCTGAAGTCAACAGGCGAAATTGATAAACAGCACGTCGAAAATGTTGTGATGCAGGAGTCTGATTATTTCAAGCAGCGGGCGCAAACGGAGTTGCTGGAGCAATCCATCGAAGGCTCGATGATTCCTGATGTGACGGTGTTCAATACCGCCTATCTGATCGAAAAAGACCTGAGCGAATTTTATGGTCGAATGGCCAATACGGTAACCGATCAAAAGGCGAAAGACGCGCTGAAAATGCTGTCTGATTGGGAAAAGAGCCATGAGCACTATTTCAAGCAGTTTCGGGATAAGCTGACGGATGAATATTCGAAGATGCCGTGGGGTGGCTAATGAATAGCATTCCTAAAGCTCGGAGCTTTAGGAATGCTGTTTTTACCCAACGGATTTTTTTCTAGCTGCTTCGATCGGGCTGAGTTCATTGCCATTAAAATCAGGAGTGGAAATCTTGAAGTCTCAGAAAGCCAATATTTTCTTTTCGATTCTTTTTCTAATTGGGTCATTGATTTCGATTCAAAAAGAAACGGCCCAAGCCCAAGCCATGCAAAATCAGAAAATTTCCGTTACGGTTAAGCCTGGAGCTCATTGGCGACATTCGTTTCGGATCATGGGCTTGATCAAAGTGACCAATCAACCGCAGATGGCGTTCTGGCTGGAGGACAGCGAGGGCAATTATCTAACCACACTCTACGTCACTTATCGTACAGCGGTTCAGGCTTGGCGTTCTTCACCAGGCGAAAAGAAAGGTGAGATTCGGCGACCGTCGTCGCTGCCCGTGTGGGTTCACCAACATCAGGCGGGCGGATGGATGGAAAAACCCACCTGTGCCAGTTGCCACGATTTGCATACGGCCAAGGAAAAAATCATCGATCCCAATTCTGATCTGGCAACGATTACTGGCGCAACACCCAAAACTGGCTTCACCAGAGCGTGGCCAATTCCAGCCGATCTGAAGCCGGGAAAATATATCATCAAAGCAGAGATCAATCATTCAAAAGATTTCAATAACGCATTCAAAGAAGCTGTCAGTGAGAATGATCAGAATTACAGTGGCGGTAAGATGGGATCGGGGCAACCGTCGATTGTCTGGCAGGGTGAATTGCCGATCGGTACCAAGCCATCAGCGGTTTGGCTAAAAAAAATTGGGCACGGCCATCCTGCGGGAAAAGATGGAACGATTTTTTCGGATTTGAGCGTGCTGGATTCAGCGCTGGATATCATTGAAGCAATAGAAGTAAAATGTGAATAATATCAAACATGAGTTACAATTAAAAATGACCGCACCATTAAAAATATCTGCCGACGAGGCTTTGAATCGTTTGCTGGAAGGGAATCGACGATTTGCTGCGGATAAAGCCATCGGTCCCCATCGCAGCGAAAGCCGTCGCCTCGAGATTACGAAAGGGCAGCAGCCGTTCGCTATCATCCTGGGCTGCGTCGATTCTCGGGTGCCGCCAGAATTGATTTTTGATCAGGGGCTGGGCGATCTGTTCGTAATTCGCAGTGCTGGGCAGGTGATCGATGAGGCGGTTTTAGGCAGCATCGAATTTGGTGTCTTTGAGTTGGGCATTCCGTTGATCATGGTTTTGGGCCATAGCCGCTGTGGTGCGGTCACTGCTACGATTGAAATGCTCGAAAAAAATCTATCGGCTGAGGGCTCGATTGGCAAACTGGTGGAAAATATCAAGCCATCGGTTGATCAAGTATCGGGGCATGGCGAGCAGCTCATTGATCGCGCCGCACGAAAGAATGTCGAGCTGGAGATAAGTCGCCTGAAAGCAGCGCCGATCGTTGCCAATGCCCTTCAACAGGAAAAATTAAAAATAGTTGGTGCCTTCTATGATTTGAGCGATGGGCTGGTAGAAATAATGGATTAATAGACTTCTGCAGAACAGTAAAAAATGTTTTTCCGATCTAGTAGTTAGCAGTGAGGAATCTGGTTAATCAATAGATTGGATGAGAAATACAGATTCCTCTCCGCCAACTGGCGGATCGAAATGACTACAGAATTCTAACTTGGCAGAACTCTAATACTGCTTAGGCAGATTCGATTTTAACATCCCCCTAAATCACCCTTTAAAGCGGGACTTGCTATCGTTCCCCCCTTTGAAGGGGGGGCAGGGGGGGATGTAAATATCTTCCAACATAACTATTTCGTTAATCTGACCAAGCAGTACCAATTATAGATTAAAAAACAGGAGTGCGGTGCCTATTTTCACCGCGCGGCACTCCCTTTCAATATCACTTGGAGGTTACTTAATATGTCAGCATCACCTTCTCCACATAAGATGGAGTCATCTGAATTCATTTTGAGTGATGAAGTCGTGGCAAAAATCAACGCCCTGACCGCCAAATTTCCGCAACGGAATTCAGCTCTGATTCCGGCATTGCATCTGATCCAGGATCAGTTCGGCTGGGTGCCACCGGCAGCGATATATCAATTGGCAGCATTGTTAAAGACCACACCCAATCAGATCTACGGCGTGTTGACATTTTACACCATGTTCAATAAGAAACCAGTGGGCAAATATCATATCCAGGTCTGTCGGAATGTATCATGCTCTTTGCTGGGCGCAAAGCATATCATCGAGTATATTTCGAAGAAATTGAAGATCAAGCCCGGTGACACCACGCCGGATAAGAAATTTACATTGTCGCTGGTTGAGTGTCTGGGTGCGTGTGGCACGGCGCCAGTGATGATGATCAATGATCAGTATTATGAAAATCTGGATGCCCAAAAGGTCGATGCGATTTTGAAATCGTTAAAATAGCGCGAGGCGAAGCATAATGATCGAAGAGAAGAAGATATTAACCCGTCATGTCGGCGTTCCCGGCATGGAAAAGGTCGAAAATTACGTTAAGGATGGCGGCTATGAGGGGCTGAAAAAGGCATTAACGATGAAACCGCAGGATATTGTGGAGGAGGTCAAACGATCGTTTCTACGCGGTCGCGGGGGCGCAGGATTTCCTACGGGGTTCAAGTGGTCGTTTCTACCCAAAGAGAAGACGAAGCCCCATTACCTGATCTGCAATGCCGATGAGGGTGAACCGGGCACATTCAAGGATCGGGTCATTATGGAGCATGATCCGCTGTTGCTGATTGAGGGCATGACAATCACCGGTTATGCTATTCGCGGGGAAATGGGCGTGATCTATATTCGTGGGGAATTCCGCTGGCTGGCTGAAAAACTGGAGCGAGCGATCGATAATGCGCGGACTGCCAATTTTCTCGGTAAAAATATCCTGGGTCAGGGATTCGATTATGATATTGTGGTGATGCGAGGCGCGGGCGCCTACATTTGTGGCGAAGAAACGGCGCTCATCGAATCAGTGGAAGGCAAGCGCGGTCAGCCGCGGGTGAAACCGCCATTTCCCGCTGGGGTCGGCTTGTACGGCTGTCCTACCATCATCAACAATGTCGAGACATTAGCCTGTATCCCGATCATCCTGCGCGAGGGGGCGGAAACTTTTAAGCTGATGGGGTCGTTTCAGAGTGCAGGTACCAAGCTGTACGGAATTTCAGGACACGTCAATAAGCCGGGGGTTTATGAATATCCCTTTGGCACGAATTTGAAAGACTTGATCGAGCAGGCCGCGGGTGGCGTCAGGAACGGCAAGCGTTTGAAAGCGGTCATCCCCGGCGGGCTTTCGGCAACAATCCTGAAGGCCGATGAAATTGATCTGGCGATGGACTTCGATTCGTGCGTCAAAGCCAATACGATGTTGGGTTCGGGGGGTATCATCGTGATGGATGAGGATGCGTCGATTCCCGAGGTTGCCCTGACAACAGCCAATTTCTATGCCCACGAATCATGTGGTCAATGTGCCCCCTGTCGGGAGGGGATCTCGAAAATTCAACAAATTCTGGAAATGCTATTAAGCGGTGAAGGAAGCCGGGACGACATAGAGACAATTCTGAAGATCAGCCGATCGGTAAATGGTTCAACCCTATGCCCGTTGGGAGATGCCGCCGCGATGGCGATTCAGAGCATGATTCATAAATTCCGGGAAGAATTTGAGGCGTTAGCCAAATAGTTTGGAGGAAACCATGGCTAAAAAGATATTGATCATCGATGACGATATTGATTTCAGGGAACAAGCAAAGGTGGTTCTTGAGTCTCAGAATTACGAGGTTCTGGAGGCCGAGAGCGGTGCTGCGGGTTTGAAGCTCATAAAGGAGAAGCAACCTGATTTCATTTTGCTGGATGTGATGATGGAAGAGGTGGACACAGGCGTCAGGTTGGCTGACGAAATAGCGGCGCTGCACATCAAGTCGCCGGTTGTCATCCTGTCATCTTTCGCCAATGCCGCGCAGCAGATTTTTGATACCATGGCCGTACCTGTTAAAGAGTATCTCCAGAAGCCACTCAAAGCCGATGAGCTGTTAGCGATGGTCAAAAAATATATCAAATCGGAGTAGCGAGATTTTTCTCCTGATTTTCTTTGGCAGTGAAAATGTCGGGTGTTCGATGGTCTCTCATAGTACCTCCATGGTGAACACCCGATATTTTTTTATGTCGGAAACGATTTGGAAATGTGAAAACTGCATTAATGCTGGCTTGAGTTCCAATCCAGTGAAAAAAGGAACATATTCACTTCCGATGAAGTGAAATTCGATCCAATAGCCTATTTTAAAAAATAGAAAAGGTGATAATGATTTCTGAAAGCAACACAGTGGCCGAAGATCATTAAAGGCAAGAACCTATGAAAAAGAAAGCAAGAATTTTAATTATAGATGATGAATATGTAATCCGCGTCGGCTGTCAACAGACCTTAGAGCCAGCAGGCTACGAAGTTGATTTTGCCGAAAACGGAATTATTGGCCTAGCTAAATTGCATGATCATGAATATGATCTGGTGATTTTGGATATCATGATGCCCCAAATATCCGGCAAACAATTGATCGAGTCCATTCGCAAATACGATCCCAGTATCATGATTATCGCTATCACTGGCTATGGTACACCAGAATTGCTCGATGAAATCATCCAAATGGGGGCAGCCGCTTCTCTGGCCAAGCCATTTACGCCGAATGAGCTCCGGGGTGCGGTTCAGCAAGCATTGGCAAGGCGCACGGAACTCTCTCTCAAGTCGTCCAGCTATCAGCAACAGACGCTTACGAATTGACGGCGGTGCCAGGCAAAATTTTTACCAACGTGATTTAGCTTCCCATTCAGCCAAAATCATGTTCAGGATATGATTGGCCACGGCTGATGTCCATGCCCTTTGAGTCGAAGGAAGGATTTTTATCTTGACTTTTGAAAAAGCAAAAAATGATTTCAAGGGCGTCGGATCGGGCACCGATGGGAGGATACGAGTTGCCCGCCTGCCTTAGAAGCAAATGGCAGCCTTGAAAAATTATTTCTTCGTAAGAATTTTTATTAGCGGCACTTCATCGCACTCCGGAAACTTGGGACAATTTAAACAATCCTGCCAGGCTTTATGCGGTAGTTCTTTTTTATCCACCCGTTTGAACCCGAATTTTTCGAAAAAGGCGGGTTTGTAAGTCAGCGTAAAAATTTGGGGCAAGTCCAATTCATAAGCATCGTCGATAAGAAATTCGACAATTTTGCGACCCAATCCCTGACCCACACGATCCGGCGCTACAGCCACGGTTCTTACCTCAGCAACATTATCCCATACCACGTGCAAGGCGCCACAGGCGATTATCTGGCCGTTATCTTCGATAACCACGTAATCGCGAATCGAATTGTAGACCTGCGATAGCGGTCGGGCAAGCATTTCTCCTTTTGCCGCATATTGGTTGACCATGCGAACCAATTGGGTGACATCTTTAATTTTAGCTCTTCTTACCATGATTTTCTCTAACTAATAAAATTGATTGGATCAGTTTATCGATTGCTTCGTCAATATGCGTTTTGGTAATGATGAGCGGCGGTGTCAGCCGCAGCGTGTTTTCTCCGGCCCGGCCAACGATCAGGCCGTGTTGCATGCAGGCACTAACGACCTTTTTCACATCTAACGCCAGGTCGATGCCGATCATGAAGCCCAAGCTGCGGATGGCAGTGATCTCAGGAAAATCTGCCAGGCGCTGTGACAGTTGGGCGACAAGGTAGTGGCCATTTGCGGCAACCTGATTCAGCAACGATTGGTCGAGAATTTTCTTGACCGCATGGAATGCGACATGGGCTACCAGGGGGCCGCCGCCAAAAGTAGAACCGTGATCACCAGATTTGATTGCGTTCGCTACTGCATCAGTCATTAAGATAGCGCCCATGGGCAAACCGGCGGCCAATGGCTTGGCGAGGGCCATGATATCCGGCTGGATGCCGTAATGTTCATACGCAAACGCTTTGCCTGTTCGGCCCAGCCCACACTGAATTTCATCCAGGATGAGCAGACAGTTATTTTGCTGACACAATCGATGCAATCCCCTCAAGAAGGCTGGTTCGGCAGGATAGACGCCGCCTTCGCCCTGCACCGGCTCCACCAGAATGGCGGCGGTGCGGGAATTGATCCGATGCTCGACATCGGGCAGATCATTGAAATTGGCAAATTGAAAACCGGGCAGCAGCGGTTGGAAGCCTTCCCAGAATTTCGATTGACCGGTGGCAGATAATGCACCCATGGTGCGACCATGAAATGACCGATGGAACGCGATGATCTCGAAGCAGTCACTGCCTTTGGTGACTGCTGCCCATTTGCGAGCAAATTTTATAGCGCCTTCAATGGCCTCGGTGCCGCTATTGCAGAAAAATACTTTATCGGCAAATGAGTTTTCCACCAGCAACGCAGCTAATTTCACCTGCGGTTCGGAATAGTAGAGGTTCGAGCAGTGCCACAGCCGGGCAGCTTGTTCCCTGAGTGCTTCCTGCAGTTGGGGATCGCAATGGCCCAGGGCGTTGACAGCAATGCCAGACAAAAAATCCAGATATGGCTTACCGTCCGCGTCGTATAGATAAACGCCCTGGCCATGGGTGAACACGATTTCGCTACGGGCGTAGGTTTGCAGGTGTACGCGATGCTCGGTTTCGATAATTTGTTGTGTGGTCATTTTTTTACTCAAAAATGGTGGTTCCGTAATCTGATTGTTGATTCATTAAATTTGTCAAGGTGGCCGGACCCTGCCAGACGGTGATGTGGACCCAGGGAACTTTGCCTTGCAAGGCGCAAAATGCGGATTCCAATTTGGCGATCATGCCATCTTTGATGATACCGGTGGCAATTAGCTGCTTAGCCTGAGCGTAATTGAGTCGCGGCAGCACCTGATCCGCTACTTTCACGCCGGGAACATCGGTAAAATAGACCAGCCCAGTGCACCCGCAGGCGATGGCAATCGCGGCGGCAGCGCTATCGGCATTGACGTTATAGCTATGGCCAGTTTCATCGCCGGAAATAGGCGAGATGATTGGTAATTGATGCTGCTGGAGGCTTTCCAGTACCGGCGCGGGATTGACCCGCTGAACCTCGCCTACGAAGCCGAAATCCTGTCCCTGGCGACGCAGCGGTTTGACCTGCAGCAAGCCAGCAGTCTTGCCGGAGAGTCGGCGACAGGATACGCCATATTTCGATATCGAATTGGCAATGCGCTTATTGATCGTGCCGGAAAGGACCTGCTCGACGATGGCAATGTCCTCAGCGGTGGTTACCCGTAAGCCGTCGATAAATACCGATGGCCGATTGGCGGCTTTCAAGGCCTGAGAAATCTCCGCACCGCCGCCATGGACGATGATAAAGTCAAGGTGGCTCAGATGCCGTTGCGCTTGTGCCAATTCCCGGTAAGCGGTCTCACCGTCAAAGGCTTTGCCACCGATTTTCAGTAGGATTCGTGTTCGAGTCATAGTAAACCCATGGTTTCGGGAAATCCCAACATCAAATTCATATTTTGTACTGCCTGCCAACTGGCGCCCTTTCCCAGGTTGTCGATAGCCGAAAATAAAATGGCGAACTCGGAATTCGCCACCGTGGTGGCACTGAGAAAACAAAAATTGGAATGGTTGGCCATTTTGGCAGAAGGCAGATCGTTCGTTAGAACTTTAACAAAGGGTTCATTGACATAGGCCTCGGCTAGCAATTTTATTAAATCCGCGGGCTTCAGATTTGATTTCAATCGAACATAGATGGTAGAAAATAGGCCGCGGAACATGGGCGCCAGATGCGGTGTAAACACCACCTGGATCGGTCGACCTGCGGCTTTCGATAGTTCCTGCTCCATTTCGCCGACATGCCGATGCACCCGGCCGGGTTTGTAGGCGCTGAAGTTTTCATGAATGGCGCCATAATGAGTCGCTTTTGAGGGCGATGCTCCTGCGCCCGAAATCCCGGATTTGGAGTCGACAATGATGGGACCCGGCGCTAATGTATCTGTTTTAAGGAGCGGGATAACAGGCAGCAAAACCGTGGTCGGATAGCAGCCGGGGTTGCTGACGATTGGCGCGATTTTGATTTGTTCCCGATTCCATTCTGGTAACCCATAAGTGAAATTCTTTAGCAACGCCGGATCAGGATGGGGCTCAGCACACCAATGTTCATAGCTGGCGGCGCTATCGTACCGAAAATCGGCGCCCAGGTCGATGATTTTGACCGATTTTTCTAAAAAGGGCTTAGCCCATTTGGCGGAATGGCCGGCTGGAAGACAAAGAAAGACCAGGTCCACCGGCATCGCTGTGGCTTCCTGCGCCGAACAGAATGACATCTCGCGATAGTGGGGCAGATGCGGAAAAATTTTTGTGATCGGTTGCCCCTGTTCCTGTTCGGAACTGGCAAAACGCACTGAAACTTGAGGGTGGCGGCTAAGCACCCGCAATAACTCCTCGCCGGTGTAGCCCGTAGCACCGACAATTCCAATTCGCTTCATGTATATCGCTCCTGCGAATATTTGATCAAGCAAGTAGCAGAAAAGTATGACTGCAAAGATCTGATGAAAATGAAAAAGGTGAACTCCCTTCATGCCCGATTAAGTAAAACATCCAAAGAAATCTCAGATCGTTTTGTGTCCGAAAAATGTCGGCTTGTATAAAAAGAGACGCCTGCCGCAGATGGATTTTCGATCTGGTATTCATTTTTTCAGTTTTTGGTCAAAGGCCTTTTGTGACCAATATCTAGCTCCTGGATGCTGATGTCACGTGTGATACTCAGCGTTGATTCTGATATAATCATAAGTCAGATCACACGTATACACGGTGGCAGAGGCAATACCAACACCAAGGGCTACCGATATGGCAATTTCGGGTTGCTGGAGAGCGGTTTTCATTGCGGCCAGATCATATTGGGTAGCAGCGCCGTTTTCAGCCACCGCAATACCAGCGAATCGAATGGCAATTCGATCGGGATTGATGGTCACGCCGCTGGCACCGACTGCTGAGATCACCCGTCCCCAATTGGGATCCCGACCGAAGATGGCAGTTTTTACCAGCATGGAATTGGCGATGGCTTTGGCGGCTCGAAATGCTTCGTCGCTGCTGGCGGCCTGTTCCACGGTCACGGTGACCAATTTGGTGGCCCCTTCGCCATCCGCTGCCAGCTCACGAGTAATGGCCTGAGCGACCGCTTTCAGTGCTGCTGCAAATTGATGATAGCCTGGCCCTTTTGTGGTGATAGGCTGATTTTTGGCGAGGCCGTTGGCGAGGATGAATACGACGTCGTTGGTACTGGTCTCACCATCTATGGTTAGGGCATTGATGGTATCTTCTGCTGCTGCCGTTAGGGCGTGATGCAGCATCTGGTGATCAATTGCTACGTCGGTGGTGAAAACGGCAATCATGGTCGCCAGCCGGGGATGGATCATGCCGCTGCCTTTGGCGATGGCGCCGATATGGCAGCGATGCCCATCGATGTCGAATTCCACCGCAAAATGCTTGGGCCTGGTATCCGTCGTCATAATCGCCTGAGCGGCTGCGATGCCACCCGTGGGCGAGAGCTGGTGACAGGCCTGGACAATGCCGGCCTCGATCAGCTCCATGGGTAGATAATGGCCGATGACGCCGGTGGAGGCGACCAGCACGTGAGATGGATCGATGTGCAATTCTCGACCAGCGATTTGCGTCATGGTGCGGGCATCGGCTAGGCCCTGCGGCCCGGTGCAAGCATTGGCGTTACCGCTATTGATGACAATGGCGCGGGCCATGCCAGCACGAACATGGTCCTGGCTTACCAGAATTGGTGCCGCCTTCATGCGGTTGCTGGTAAACAAGGCGGCGACGGTGGCTGGTACCTCACTGACTATCAGCGCTAAATCTGAGCCCTGCTGCTTGATCCCACAGCGAATCCCACATGCCTGAAAACCCAAGGGTGTGGTGACCGAGCCATCGGAGATCTTGATTTGATTCATTGGCATCCCCTACCCAAAATTTAAAGCTGCAAATAAATGAAAAATTAATTTAAAAATCAATAGATATTTTGGCTGCTGGAAAATTTTTACATTGCTGTGACATTGGGGCAGGAAGTGTTGGAGAAATGGAGGGATGGTAAAAGGAAAAATGGAATAATGGAATAATGGTATATGGAGGTGATCGGGTGGTTGGAGTAGTGGAGCAATGACGAATGGAGTACTGGAGTACTGGAGTAATGGAGTAATGGAGTAATGGGGGAACGAAGCGATGGGCGCTGGGAAAGCAGGGGGGATGGGGATGGATTTCGGGACTGTGGGTTGGCAAAGAGTTGCAGGGCGCTGTCCGGCGTTTAGCAGGATACAACGTTTAAAAAATTCGATCGGGCAGCGCCTGGGGTGGGTGATATCATGAACTCCAGTTATATTCGATTTACACCCAGATTTGATAGTCATCATGGGCCATCAGCAGGAGTTGAGCATCTCCCTCAAACTGTAGCTGGACTTTTTCGGGAACGATTTGGGGCTGGGTTTCAGGGATATAGATGCGATCGATATGGATGACCTTTTCGGTTGAAGAAAAGTCCTTTACACCCACCGCGCCACCGAAGTGATCGCTGCGGCCAAAAGCAATGTGCAATCCCAGCTTTTCATCGAGCAAAATCTCGCCAATTGGTTTGACTCCAAAATCAGCTAAGACTCCAAAACCGATCTCCGCAATGTTGGCATAAGCTGGCTCCTCCTTTATTTTTTGAGCTTCTTCAGATGACTTTTCACCCTGGCTCAATATCTTTCGCGCAACATTTTCTTCGATCTGATACAATACGATTTCCTCACCAAATTGAACTGGCAGAATCCCATGGGACTGGCTTGGCTCGCCTCGTTCACCTTCATAGGGGACGATATAGGCTTCGCCGCTGGGCAGATTGCCAGCCACGCCAGGCTCGGGAAAGCGGCCGCCACTGGCATGGGCGGTCCGAAATCGCAGGTCAAAATAGATCTGGTACTGATCGCCGATCGAAGTGACAAAATCGATAGTCATGCCAACTGCCGCATCGAGATATTTTTTGATGCTATCCACCCGCCGGGTGATTTCTTCATAATCCAAGCGCAGGGCTGGAATCATGGCGGCAGAAAAGCCGGGCATGGTGGCTGCACGAAATTGATATTTTTTCGCCAGCAGCTTCAAGGGGGCGGTAGTCGAAAATTCGGTTGGCGCCAGAAGCATTTGGTAGCGAGCCAGTTGCAGCTCGAAGGCGAACGGTTGTCCCTGGCTGGAGAGCAGGCTGGCATCGACGATTGCGGCATTGCCGTGATAGAAAAAGGCGACCTCTGGCAAATCGGCATTGTTGCTATGGACATTGGGATAAAAGATTAGATCGACACGATCCAGGGCCAATTCGTGTTTGGCGGCGGATAATGTTCGATGCCAATCCTGCGCCAGTTCACGGCGGTTGCGCCAGTCGGCATTGTCGGGGACGACCTGATCCGGCACATCCAGCAGAATGGCCAAATTTTTGTCTCCGGCTCGAGGCGAAAAGACCGAGCGGATAAGGTTGGTGAGTTCGGTTGGCGAGAGATTTTCTTTCATGCTCTTTTTCTCCTGTAATATCGGCCCAATGTCTGCAGCAGTGAGCAGGCATTTTAATGCGTTGCTCTATCATTTCAATGAGTTGATTTGAACATTGGCGCTTCAAAAAATAGACTCCCATTCTGGCTACCGCCAGTGATGCTTACAAGCATCAGGGAATCGATTTCTACCATAGTCTGGACATCGATCTCATTGAATAAGCCCTTTAGTTCGAAATGATATGTCGCCAGCAGCGTGTCATTTTGGGTTTGCTGGATCAGGTTGCTGAGGAAATGGTATCTGGGAAAACCAAATCCCTGGGCAGTGGTTTTGATATGAATTGCTGGTTCAAACACGCCGCGGCGCAGGATGATATCCCCACGATTGACATCAAAGTGCAGCCGAATATGCTTAACGATTGGATCTTTGCCAATTTGATGATTGGATTCCCGATAGAACGGCTTCGAAAAGAGAAATGTAAAAATCGAGATCACCAGCGCAATCACAATGGCAATGGCGAGTAGCAGGCGCTTCCGGGGATTGGTGGCAACCGACTGGTGGGCCGAGGGTGATAGTGCCGCCTTGGTTTCGTGCTCGGGAATTTTCAGGATGAAATAGTACAGCACGGTGGCCGTGAGATAGGTGAGGCCGGCCGACCAGATCACGTCGGAAAAAAAATGTCCTCCCTGGGAAATGCGAGCAAAGCCGATAAACAGGCCCATCGCTATGCTAAAAATCAAGCTGGAATAAGCCAGCCATCTGCGCTTTCGTTTCCAGCCATAATAAAGCGTGATGAAAAAGAAGCCCATAGAGCAATGACCGCAGGGAAACGACTTGCCTTTGCCTGGCGTGCCAGGCTCCCACACCTCTTTGAATTCCCACTTGCCGCCGAACTCCTGAACCTGGCGGGGACGTGGTCGGCCCCAGTGGTCTTTGAAAATGGCGTTGACCAATAAGCCTGGGCCGATGATCAGCGTGAGGATGATCAGCAAAAAATATCGGCGCCAACTTTTCAGCCTGGGCTTGATCCAGCTTAACACCAAACCGACCACGGCAGCAAACGCCAGCAAGATGGCTGGCAGCGTGCCGTAGTGATAACCGAAGCGCCAGAAGGGATTATCTTTTTGAAACCAGACCGACGTGGAATCGCCGCGATAGAACAGGCGTTGAATTTTGATATCCAGATCAAAATAGGAGATGAGGAGCGTAAGAATTGCAAGAGAGAGGATTTCGAGAAAAAGGATGATATATTTTTTTTTAATTCCGATCATTCAGTAGCCTGGTTTTTGTTATTGTTGATTGACTGAATATAAGAAAATTTTCCTCGGTTGGCAACAGTTATTTCAGGTACAGAATTAAAAAATAAATCGGGAGTTCAGGCGTCAGCCTTGCAGTTCATTTTTTTGAGGAATTTTATTTTAATTCTTGACAATAGTTAAAAAATTTTTTATTATGATGCCCAGGATGGGAGTTAAGGCGTCAGCCTTTCAGAACCTAACCAAAAACGGAAAATTCCAATGGAGCAACAGAACACCAATTCCTCTCGAAGCAGCCTGATGGCCTGGTTATCCCCAACAGGTGCTGTTATCATTCTGGTTTGTTTCTTTCTGCCCTGGCTGGAGGTGAGCTGCAGCGGCAAGAAGATCATTGGCTCGGGCTTAACTTTTGCGCAAAAAGCGGCCCCGCTGTGGCTGATCCCAGCTTTTGCAATTCTGGTATTGTTATTATTTCTCTGGTATTGGAAGGGACTATCGATTACCTGGTTCAAAGTTTTGCTGATGACGCTGGCCGCGTTGGGCATTTTCATGCTGGTCTTCACCTATGTTGCGATTGAGCAAAAGCTGAGCGGCTTTGTGGTGAGGCGGATCACCAGCCATGAGATCAAAGCGGGATTGATTGGGACAGGGATCGGGTTTGTGATGGTGATTCTTTCGGCGCTGGGGGTGAGGGCAAGTGGGAAGAAATAAAGACATTGGCGGGAGGATTATAAGCCTCCCGTCAGTCCCAAATGTGAATCTTTTCATTGTGCCAATGCTACGTCTTCTAAAATAACTTGCTTGAATATATCCTTTTTTCCCAGTCTTTTCAGAACATCCAATATCTCAATGCCAGCTAAATTTCCATCGGCATCAAAATCGGCAGCGATGCCTTCGCCAAGATGCTTGATAGTCACCGTGGTTTCTTGAAAGCGGATGTACATTGCGTCGACTTCTAGATCATAAGTGATTCTCATTTCATCTGGAAACTCTCTCTCTGATTTCTTTGAATACCTCTTCTCCATCGATTAGCTTTACTTTACCCGCTTTTATTTCTTCAACCCTTTTTTCTGCTTCAATAGCCCACAATTCATTAATTTCTTTCTGAGAGGGATTTATGCTACTCAGCAGTCGATCAACCAATTGAAGCTTGATATCAATTGGCAGATAATCTACAGTTGAAAGAATTTCATCTGTTTTCATGAAACTGGCCTCGTTTAAATTAAATGAATTAAAGAGAGCTCAATACCCCACAGGCCTCGGCGGTTCCACCTTGCTCACCCAGCTCTTGGGCACTGAAATTTCAGCTTCTTCTGTTTTGGTTTTATCAGGAATAAGGACCTTCTTCGGCTCCAATCCGCTGGCAATCTGAAATGATTCTTCAGCAAATTTGACAATCTCTGGTTTCAAGCCCTGATGGCAATTCGCTCGGCAAATTTGCTTCTATCAAATTAAACTGCTAGTTCAGGTTCACTGCTGACTTGCGCTCTTGCTTCTTGAATCTCTCGCATAATCGCTGAGATTTCTTCTTCGGATTGGATATGTCTGCCAAGAACTTCAGCAGTTTTATCCAGCACACGATCGACAAATAGTCGCGATAAATCCTGGCGCAAACCCTGTCCGATATAAAATTTAAGTAAGGCTTGAACAGACATATCTCGAATGCCAGCAACTTTTCTGATGGAATCCAGCGCGTCTTTTGGTATCTCAAGGGACACTTTTTCTGCCTCGCGCTGGCGAAAACGCAATTGAATTTTTTCTTCAACTTTCTTCATATAATTTCCTTTCTGAACGAGTGGCAAGGCGAGCTGAGATGATACGTGTTCGCTCGCCACGCTGAGTATGAACTACCAACAACAAGCGTTGAGAAAGCGAATATCCCATGATGAAATCTCGTCGCTCCCCGTTTATTGATGCATCACCTTCTCGATAGAATGGATCAAAGAATGCTTCAGCCGCTTCTTCAAAAGTAACACCATGCTTTGCGACATTAGCCCTGGCTTTGTTTTCATCCCATTCAAATTCGAGGCCTTGAAGTCGGTAGACAATATTCATAAATTTTTATCTTCGGTTTAATCAAAAATAAAATCTCATTTTTAAAGCCGATATTTTTAAAAACATTAAATACACTTGCAATTCAAAATAGTATCAGAATTATTTGAAAAGTATCAGGAGTCTACTTTAAATGCTTCAATACCCCACAGGCCTCGGCGGTCTCACCTTGCTCACCCAGGTTTTGGGCACTGAAATTTCAGCTTCTTCTGTTTTGGTTTTATCAGGAATAAAGACCTTCTTCGGTTCGGATGACTTGACAATTTGAAATGATTCTTCAGCGATTTTCACAATCTCAGGTTTCAATCCCTGATTGGCGATGCGTTCGGTGAATTTGCGTCGGCCTTCGACAATATCCCTCAAATACGTATCGATCTGTTCCTGAGAGTAGAGGTTGAATGGATTGTATTGGTTCAGATCATAGCCTTCGCAGCCGACGATTTCCTCGGTGCCGAAAATACCCTTGCGATATTGGTTCGATCCTCGCAGATCGCCCCGCTGGATGGCGGCCATGAGATCGATGGGCACACGGGTGACTTTGCGCACCAACTGTTTTTTCTTGATGCTGCCTTCCATGTACTCGTTCAAAATCTCGCCTACGCCGCCCGTGTTATACTGGAAGAATTGCACCTTGCCAGGATATTTCTCCACCAGACTCATGATGATGTTATAAAACCGATTCACTTTTCGGGCTTCTGAGCCGATGATGAAATCATCCGTGCCCACGATGCGCACCGATTCGCCCGCCTTGGCTGGCACGGTGGCAAAACTGTGGGTGGACTCGCCCCAGAGATAGGCCATCACACCCTGCTCAGGCGTCAGCCGCTGGGCAAAGGGCATGATCGTATTGCGGCGGGTGATAAAGGCAAAGATCAGTCCATCCAATTCCTCCAGCGACGGCAGGTTGATGGTCTTCGATTCGATGGGTACCAATTTCCGCCCCCGCTGGATGCGCAATTTATCCTTGCGGATCACGGCCCGACCATTGGCGCAGAGTCGCTCGTCCAAAAAATCGGGATTGCCCGCCGAGTCGATCATCACGTTTTCGTACAATGCCGTCTTGTCGATCAGCGCGTAGTACATGGCTTCCTGCAGATTTTTATCGACATCGGTCTTCACAAAGAAGTTAGCCTCGCTGCCATAAGCCGAACCATCGTTTCTCAAAAACACAATATCATCCTGCGTGGCTTCGGTGCGCTCGCCCTGCTTGTAGTCCAGACCCAATTGATGGCACGACCAGGTCGATTTTCCCGTAGCTGTTAAGCCGAACAGAAACACGCCATAGACTTTGATCTTATTGGTCTTCACATCCCGCACGTAAACCGTTTTAGTGCCCGAATGCAGTCCCAACATGCCGTGTTCATCGGCCCACCACATGGCCTGGCGCAGAAAGCCTTTTTTATCCTCGCCCATATAATCCGAGCCGAGGCAAATATTCAAATTGTACTCGGGCAAAGCCAGCACCTGTTGCCGAATCTGATGCTCCTCAGGGATATGAATCATAATAAATTCAGGCCCAGGTCGCTTGCTCGGCTTGAACATGGTATTGCCCCACATGTAAGCGATGCGATAATTCTTGGGATCGGCAATGGACATGTACAAATTGCAGATGGGATTGAACTCCCCATTATTGCCCATCTGCCGCCGCAGATGAACGAAGGGGAGGGTGCGCATGTAATAGAGCACCTTGTGCAACTGCTCGGGCGCATTTTCGATGATGTTTTTCTGTACATCTGTCGGGTTGGGCAGCCAGACATTGCTGCTGCCCAGATAAACCGATTTGCCTCCCAGTCGGCTGGACATGGCCGAGCGCCAGCCATACGAACCAAACTTGGTCTTGATTCCCGTTTCTAATGCAGGTTTTCTCAAATCATCCAGATCCACATGTTTGATATTGGGC
>JAPDQM010000020.1:0-46973 GCA_034505795.1 Candidatus Zhuqueibacterota bacterium | reverse complement strand
CTTGCGACCCAATTTCCCCAATCCGTTCAATCCCAGCACCACAATTAGCTTCGATCTTCCTGCGGCTGAATGGGTGACGTTGAAGATTATTGATCTCCAAGGCAAAGAAATTCTAACGCTGGTGGATCAGCGACTAAATGCCGGTGTGCATCATTATCGCTGGGATGGGCGGGATAAAAATCAGCAGCCGGTAAGCTCCGGAATTTATATCTGCATATTGAACACCAGTCGTTTTAGCGCTTCTCAGAAAATGGCTTTTATCAAATAAAAAACGATTCATTTGGTTTTCGTGACCGTCACACTTTCGTGGCGGTCACGAGATCATCAGCCCAAGCAGGAGTTGGTCAGCTATGAAATCTCGGTATTGGCTAATATTACTACTACCGCTAATTTTAACGATTGCTATTGCCACGTGCACCATGGATACCGGTCTTGAGCCTGGTCCCTGGATTGAGGGTCAAATTATTATCGATTCTATCAATCGAGTGGAAGAGGGGCGTACCGGTGATATGGTGGTAGTGGTGGCACCCGATTTTCCGCCCCAAAAATGGACCGATATCATCAAAACGCCGCCCATCTATTTTGATCGTAATGTCCGCAAAGATACCACCACCTTTAAATTGCCGCTTAATTATGGCACCTATGATGTAGTGGCTGTGCTCTGGAAACCCAAAGGCGAGGAGTGGTCCTTTGAGACGATTTCCAATATTCTGGGCGTCTATACGGCGCCGAATATTTTTAAGCCCAAAGAAGTGACCATCACCCGCAATGATAAATTTGTATCCGGCATCAATATTTATGCTGACTTCGGTTTTGTTCGCTACGGTTCATTTATCAAAGGCAAAATTACTTATAAGGGCGAATTCAATCCCAACACCCAGATGATGGTTTTGGCTTCTTTTCCCATGAAACCAGAAACTGTTGTCGATTATCTATTTGCCATGGGCTGGGATTTAACCCTGCCCGTAGTGGCTTCAGCCTATGATCCGTATGAATTCAAACTAAGCGTGGCGCCAGGATTTCATAAATTTGTAGCCCTATTCTGGAAGGGCAAAAGAGGCAATCCGTATGATTTCAAAAAAATCGCTGACCTCATGTTGCCCGATGATCTACCACAAATTGGTCCCTATGTCCCGGAAGGAAAACAGCTTCGCTTAGGCCAAACGTTGGAATGGTTTCAGAATGATCAAGGGGATACCGTACGCATCGATCTGGTTGCCGATTTTTCGAGGACCTATCCTTAGGGGGCTGGCGATGGAATGAACGTGATGTCAATTTTTGACCTCGCATTCGTTCAATGTTTAAAGAGAGCTAATGGGTTAATGACGCGGCTTTGTTCAAAGATTGGGAAAAACCGTTCATGAAAAAAATTCTTTTCGTTGTCCTGGGCTTACTTCTTCTTCGCGCTCCGTTGCAGGCGCAAGGCATCTTTGCGACAATCACCGGCAAGGTGGTGGATAAGCAAACCAAAGAACCGCTGGTAGGGGTGAATGTTCAGATCGTGGGGACCTATCTGGGTGGCACTACCGGCAGCGATGGCATTTTCCATTTGAAGAAAATACCATTGGAACGGGCTACGGTTCGTTTTTCGATGATCGGCTATAAAACCGAACAGGTCGCCGATATTCGATTGGATCTGGGCACCACGGTGAATTTGCCCGTGGTGGAACTCGAAGCAACAGTGATCGGCTTGAATCCAATTGTGGTTACGGCCAGCAAACAGCAACAGGAACTGACGGCCATCCCGCATAGCGTCTCAGTCTTGCCGGAGATCGAATTGATCGATCGGACGCCATTGCGCCTGGATAATGCCCTGGAGAGCGTTCCCGGGGTGCATTTTATTGAGAATCACATCAACATTCGCGGTTCCTCCGGCTATACGCGCGGGGTCGGCTCTCGCGTGCTGCTGGTGATTGATGAAGTGCCGATGATGAACAGCGATAACAATGAGATCAATTGGAATATTCTGCCAGTGCTGGATATCGAGCAGATTGAGGTTATCAAGGGTGCTGGCTGTGCGCTTTACGGCTCCAATGCGCTGGGAGGCGTCGTGAATGTGGTCACTAAATCGCCCACCGAAGTTGGCCACCTCAAGGTTCGAACCGTGAACGGTGTTTATACCCATCCGCTGTACGCATCCTGGAAATGGACAGATCGCACGCTGAATTATTCCCGAAATGATCTTAGTTATAGCAAAAGTTTCGGCAATCTTGGCGTGAATGTATCTCTGGGCTATCATCATTCCACGGGCTACCGCACGGATAATGATTTCCGTCGCTTCAATAGCAGCGCCAAATTGATTTACAATTTTCCTGATGCCTCAAAACTGACCTGTTATGGGGGCTATAGCTATGAGAATCGTGGCGAATTTGTAGAGTGGCAGGATCAGCACAATGCTCAGCTATCTTCACCCTTCTACAGTGGCGCCAAGCTGCGACTCAATTTTTACGACTCCTATCTGTTCTATCAGAAGCAAATCAATGCGCGCTTGGGCTTCAAAGTACGCGCATCATTCATTAGTTCCCTGGTGGGCGATCAATACAATCGGGCCGATGACTATTTTCCGGCGGAAGGCGCTGGGGCCGAGGCAAAAATCGATTTTATCCCGCATTACGCACATAATTTCACCTTTGGTGTTGAATACAAAATCGATGGCGGCCATACCAAGTACATCGGGAATCATCAAGGCTATTCCATTGCCCCATACATTCAGGATCAATGGCAATTGTTTCGCGATCTTACTGCGACTTTGGGGTTGCGCTATGATGATTATCGAGTCCTTAATTCGAACTATCGCGAGAACTATTTGAATCCCAAATTGGGTCTTAATTATAATCCAGTTCCGGGAACCGTGTTGCGCTTTTCCGGTGGCAGCGGCTTTCGGGCAGCGTCCATTACCGAGCGCTATATTAATTTTAAGTACAAGCTATTTACTGCGGTACCCAATGAAAATTTGAAAGCTGAAACCGTGTGGTCGTTCGATATAGGCGCCAGACAACAGATCACCAACAATTGGTGGATCGACGCGGCGGTGTTCAATAACAATTATTACAACTATATCGAGCCAGTGGAAGAGATATTGGATGATTTTAGCTTGCAGGTGCAATTCCGTAATGTGATTCGAGCACGCATTCGGGGAATTGAGGTGTCGACCAAAGGAAGCTGGTGGGGCAATTTGATCGGCTTGCAGGGCAATTTTACTTATATGGATGCCAAAGACCTCAAGACCAATGCCCCACTAAGTTACCGTCCCAAAATTCTGGCATTTATCGTCCCCTCGGTTAAAATTGATCCGTTCGAATTGCAGGTGGAATATCGCTATGCTAGCAAAATCGATACGGTGATGCTTTACGGTTACGACCAACGGGTGCCACAGAAGGTCTGGACCACTCGCCTCTACTTGAGGCTTAAGCCCTTCACGGCTATTCTGGCGGTTAACAATCTATTTAACTATGCCTATACCCAGCTCGAGCGGAATCTGCGCGAGCCGAGAAATATCGCGTTGACGTTTATGTATGAATTATAATTGCCAGATTAAACCGAAAGAAATAGCAATATCATCTAGGCCAATAGGAAAGGGATAGTCCTGCCGAGAAACGCCATATTTGGTTTCATTGACAATTTTGCCGCTACTGACCTCTTGCTTCACAATATCCCGGGTCAATTTTAGTCGGCCCAATCCCGCCTTTGAAATTTCTATCATTGCGCCGAGGCGATTGTTCAGGCTCAGATCAAAGCCGATGAGAAAAAATTGAGCGAAGCCGGAGAGGGTCATTTCGGGATTGATATAATTTTCCTTCAAGAGCTGCAACTTTGTTTTCGAATTGAACTGCTTGAGAGTGCCTTCAGCCTGATAATTATAGGCATAATAGCCAATGCCCAAACCAAAATGGAAAAACATATTGGCTCGTACATCCAGCGGCGCCTGGAAAAGAACCGCCAATTCCGCCGGAAAACCAGTGACGGAAAAACTGGCTATCTCCTCAATTTTATTTTCCTGCATGTGAAGAATGCCATAATCAATCATGTCCTCGCTGGAAGACTGAAAAAATCCATAACCCGAGGAAAAGCGCAGCGCCAATTTGGGTGTAAAATAGTAATGAAAATTCGCTTTAAAATTGAGCGGAATGAACGAACCGGACGTTGCGATGATTTGGTTATCAAAATTCAGTAGCTCCATCCTCACCTGTTGAAACAAACCGTTTCCCACCGTGATGCTAAACGCTTTTTTGGAAAGTTGAATCTCTTTGGCATCGTTTTGGCCTGATGCCAAGGAATGAAGCGAAAGCAAAAATATCAAATTGAGCAGAATCCACCAACGTCGCATACAGCCTCCGACTTTATCTGAACCCAAAAAAACATATTGAGAATGCTGCCCCCAAAAGAAGCTCTTAAATCGCTGTCATCTGTTTTTTCAGCAATCGTGCTCTGGTCCGCGCAGAACGCAAGAAGCGTTTTGCGGTGCACGTTCGATATTTTATCAAAAATGGCACAGAAATATAACAATCAAAAATCAGAAAAACAAGCGATTTTTGAAGCGAACTCTGGAAATAAAAAAGCGAGATCGAATTGATCTCGCTTTCTGTTTTAATTTGCAAGACAACAGCTATTTTTTCTCATCATCAACAACTTCGTAATCTGCTTCCTCGACTTCTTTTTCATCTTTTGAACCAGAACCTCCGCCGGGAGGTGGGCTCTGTTGATATTGCGAACCACCGCCAGGTTGCTGCTGATAAAGCTTGGCAGAAACCTCGTTCCAGGTCTGGTTCAAAGCTTCCATGCTCGATTTGATTTCGTTGACATTATCCGTTTTAACCGCCTCTTTTACCCGACCGACAGCCGCTTCCAGTTTGTTCCGCATCCCGCTGTCGATTTTATCACCCAGTTCTTTCAGATTTTTCTCGGTTTGATAGGCCACCTGATCCGCCTGGTTTTTCAGATCAACCAACTCACGACGTTTTCGATCCTCCGCCGCATGTGATTTGGCGTCGTTCACCATTTTTTCGATTTCGTCTTTGGTTAAACCCGTCGACGCCTCGATGCGGATGGATTGTTCCCGACCCGTCGCTTTATCTTTGGCCGAAACGTTCAAAATGCCATTGGCATCGATATCGAAGGTGACTTCGATCTGGGGCACGCCTCGGGGAGCCGGCGGAATACCATCCAGATGAAATCTGCCGAGAGTGCGATTGCCTGCAGCCATTTCTCGTTCACCCTGGAGAATATGAATTTCCACTGATGGCTGATTGTCAGATGCCGTAGAGAAAATTTCTGACTTCCGGGTGGGGATGGTTGTATTCTTCTCAATCAACTTGGTGAACACACCACCCAGCGTCTCGATGCCCAGCGACAGGGGCGTCACATCTAACAACAGCACATCGGTTACGTCTCCTGCCAGTACCCCACCTTGAATGGCCGCTCCGACAGCCACGACCTCATCGGGATTCACGCCCTTATGCGGCTCCTTTTGAAAGAGGTCTTTAGCAATCTGCTGCACCTTGGGCATGCGGGTAGCACCACCGACTAGAACCACTTCATCAATTTCTTTGGCTGTCAAACCCGCATCTTTTAACGCAATTTGACAAGGCTGAATCAGACGCTGGAATAAGTCGTCGCATAGTTGCTCGAATTTCGCCCGCGTCAACGTCATATTTAGATGTTTTGGGCCAGTATTAGTGGCCGTAATGAATGGCAAATTAATATCGGTCTGGGCCACGGTGGAAAGCTCGCATTTTGCCTTCTCCGCCGCCTCTTTTAAACGTTGCAGCGCCATGGGATCTTTTGACAAATCCACACCTTCTTGTTTTAGAAATTCATCTACCATCCAATCGATCACGCGCTGATCGAAATCATCGCCACCCAAATGTGTATCGCCATTGGTTGATTTCACTTCGAACACACCATCACCCAATTCCAGAATCGAGATGTCGAAAGTGCCACCGCCCAGGTCAAAAACCGCGATCTTTTCGTCTTTCTTCTTGTCCAGACCATACGCCAGAGAAGCAGCGGTCGGTTCGTTGATAATACGACGCACATTCAGGCCAGCGATTTCGCCCGCTTCTTTGGTGGCTTGCCGTTGGCTATCATTGAAGTACGCTGGCACGGTGATAACCGCTTCGGTTACTTTTTGTCCCAGGTAATCCTCGGCGGTCTGTTTCATTTTCTGAAGAATCATCGCTGAGATTTCCTGCGGCGAGTATTCTTTATCGCCAATTCGCACCCGAGCCACATCATTTTTACCTCGAACCACCTCATAAGGCACTTCCTCGATCTCGCGCTTGACCTCATCGTAGCGACGACCCATGAACCGTTTTATTGAATAAATCGTATTTTTCGGATTAGTGACTGCCTGGCGTTTGGCAATCTGGCCAACCAATCGTTCACCATCTTTAGTAAAGGCCACGACAGAAGGAGTTGTCCTTCCGCCTTCAGAATTCTGGATAACTACTGGCTCGCCGCCTTCCATCACTGCAACACAAGAGTTAGTAGTACCCAAATCGATTCCGATAATCTTACCCATTTTAAAAACCTCCTACATGCTTTCAATTATTCAAAAGAGCGTTCACAACTCGAATTTGATTTCATCAGTCAGCAATTTGTGATTATAAGTTGACCTTAAACTTTGCAAATAATATGCCATGAACTAATCAAAAAAAACAGGCTTGTAGTCTGCTATTATTTTGAAAGTTACAAGCCTGCTTTTAAAAGCATCATCAAATAAGAGAACCTGTAGCAACCAATACCTCTGCCGTTTTGGCAGTGTTTTATGCCAAAGATTTCGATGGTTCTGGCTTCGAGGACAGCGACGATGATTTACTGCTTCGGGATTCTGACGCGCTATCTGCATCTTGTTGTTGTGCTTTTTTGTAGTTATCGCTGCGATAATCGGTGATATAAAAACCGTTGCCTCGGAACAAGAAACCATTTCCTACACCAATAAGCCGCTTTACGCTGCCTTTGCATTGCGGGCATTCGCGAATAGGTTCCGCCTTGATCGATTGGAATTCTTCAAATTGATAACCACATGTGTTGCATTTATATTCATAAGTTGGCATTGTTACGACTCCTCTAAGTCACTTCCTGAGTTGCTATTATAGCCGGATAAAGCTGAAACACAGTCAAAGTAATGACTGGTGGCAATTCACTATCACAAAAAAATTCTGCCGCAAGCAGCCATTATGGTACTCTGATAGTGATAAAGATTTGGCTGACACTGTTATCGGACAGCCGTTTCTTCAATCGGATTAACAAAATATCGCCTGACTTCACATTGCCCATTATTTCATTGTAGTCGCTCACATCTTTGACTGGCTTACGATTGATGGATGTGATAAGATCACCTTCTCGCATTCCTTTGCGCCAGGCCTCGCTGCCTTGTTTTACATCCAGCACAATTACCCCGGATTCATTTTCAAAACCATAGCGTCGGCTGCGCTCGGCGGTCAGATTACCTACTGAAATCCCCAATTTTTCGGTTTCTTTTTCGCTCAGTTGCTTCGACGGGCGATCACCAGGTTTCTCACCCAATGTCACCGGAATCGTCATAGTCCGGCCGTCACGCAGGATCAGCAAATTGACTCGTTCGCCAGGTCGGCGCTCGGCGATGCGCAGCCGGAAATCGGTATGATCTTTGATCTTCTTCCCATCCATTTCCAGGACCACGTCTTGCTCTTTGAGACCAGCCTTATCAGCGGGCAATCCCTTTTCGATGCTCGAAATCAGAGCGCCTTCGGTGCTTTTCAGTCCCAACGCTTGCGCCATTTCCTCATCAATCGGCTGAATGCCAACGCCCAAATAGCCGCGTACTACGTAGCCTTTTTCGATCAATAGGTCCATCACATGTTTGGCCATATTAATCGGAATTGCAAACCCAATGCCGTTGAAGCCTCCTGATCGCGATACAATGGCTGTGTTGATGCCAATAAGTTCTCCCCGCAGATTTACCAGCGCACCGCCACTATTACCCGGATTGATGGCAGCCGTGGTTTGAATGAAATCCTCGTAGTCAGAAAGTCCGATATTGGATCGGCCTTTCGCGCTGATAATGCCCTCAGTCACTGTCTGCTTTAATTCTTGACTAAATGGATTGCCGATGGCCATGACAATTTGGCCGACCTGTATGTTATCGGAATCGCCCAGCCTGGCAAAAGGCAGGTTCTTCTCCTGAATTTTTACGACAGCCACATCGGTTTTTTCATCACGTCCAATAAGTTTTGCCGTGTATTCTTTTTTATCCATAGTAATGACACGGATTTCATCGGCCTCCTGAACCACATGATTATTGGTCAGGATGTACCCATCGGCGCTGACAATGACACCCGACCCTAGGCCTTCCTGACGATATTCACGCTCCTGGCCTTGTTCGCGGTCACGATTGCGAGGGCGATCCCAGTTGCCAAAAAAGTCAAAAAAGTCATCGAAGGGATTTCGATAGTAATATCGAATAATTTTAGCACTGGTAATGGTAACGACCCACGGTTTTACTTCCTCGGCCACGCGAATATAGGCCTTCTCCAGTTGTAATAGATCATCAATACCAGATTGATCGCTATTGGCACTTGCTAAGTTTGCTGATTCCACTGGTTTCACTTCGGAAACAAGCGTTGCCTTGGCTTCTGAGCCAGTGGGGTTGCTGGATGCAAAACCCCTAAAGATTAGATCGAAGTTGGCCGAAATAAACAGGCCAATCATAATTCCTAAAAAAATTGCCAGGCTCAAAAAGGCAAAATTTTTTTTCGAAATAGCCATGACTTTTCCTCCACTTAAAAAAATGATTCTAAATTTTGTCTTATCTATCAACGACCCAAAATGAAAAAAGATTCAATTTCTTATGAATAGCTATAGACCAGTGAAGCTTAATCGTGTTTGCCATCACTTTCAAAGGTTTCAATAATTTTGCGTTCCTCGTCTGTCAAGTTCGCTCGGCGCACCAATTTGATCGTCACGTATTGATCGCCAACACCATCTTTTGTCTTGACTCCGAGCTTTTTAAGGCGAAATGTCTTGCCATCTTTGGTGCCAGGTGGGATAACCACATCCACCTTATGATTATAGACTGTCTTGATGCGAATTTTGGCGCCTTGAATCGCTTTTATGATGTCAAGCGGCACTTCACAATAGATATCCTTACCTTGACGTTTGAAAAAGCGATGCGGTGCAATGCGAATGGTGATGATGATATCACCGCGAGAGCCACCTTTGGTGCCTGTGGTGCCCTGTCCTCGTAGCCGCAATTTGGTCTCATCTTCGATGCCCGGTGGAATGGTAATGGCTAATTTTTTATTTCGCTTTATCTCGCCAGTACCCTGACAGACTGGACAAATTTTTTCAATAATCGTACCCCGCCCAAAACAGCGAGGGCAGGTCCGATTAACCGCAAAAAATCCTTGCGAGATGGAAATCGTCCCTCGTCCATGACAATCGGGACACGTTTTGGGCGTCGTTCCTTTTTCGGCACCGGTACCGTTGCATTGAACGCACGGTTCCTCAAGCACGAGATTGATCACCTGCTTGCCGCCATGGATCGCTACTTCGAACGGGATTGTGAGCTCGGAATGGAGGGCTGCACCTTTCTGTCGCTTGCCTGTTCGTTCTTTGCGGATTCGATCGCCCCGATCGAATAGATCGCTAAAAATATCGCCCAGGCCTCCTAATCCAAAAAAATCTTCAAAGGAAAACCCGCCGCCCGTTTGGTTTCGATTAGCCGTATTATTCCAGGAGTGACCAAAATCGAAGCCGCCAAAATCAAAGCCTCGGAAATCAAAACCACCCGAGCCACCATCAGTGAAAGCGCCGTACTTTCTCATCTGATCATATTTTCTCCGTTTCTGAGGATCACGGAGGACATTGTATGCTTCCGAAATCTCTTTGAATTTGGCTTCGGCGTTTTTGTCACCTTTATTCGCATCTGGATGATATTTCTTTGCCAGATTTCGATAGACACGCTTGATATCTTCATCAGATGCTTGCTCGCTGACGCCTAATATGTCGTAATAGTCTCGTTTGGGCATTGTTATTTCTCGCGTGTTACCTCATGTTTGGAAACCTTTACTCGAGCTGGCCGGATCAAACGATCGTTAAAAAAATAGCCTCGCTGCCATTCTTCGATCACCGTCTCATCTGTGCCATTGTCGGTTGGTTCGACAAGCACGGCTTCATGAATGGCCGGATCGAATTTTTGACCTACTGCAACAATTGGCTTTAGCCCCTGTGTTTGGAGTATGTCCATTAGCTTTTGAAATATGAGCCGAATGCCGGTAAGTAGCTCGTTGCTGTGATCATCAGCATGATTCAGCATGCGTTCAAAATCATCAATAATTGGCAGCAAAGCGCTTACCAATTCACTTTTATAAAAATCCGACAGCTCCGCTTTTTCTTTTTCAATCCGCTTGCGGTAATTGGAAAATTCCGCTTGCAACCGCTGCAGTTGGTCCAAATAATTTTTAACTTCAGCGCCATTGCTCGGCTCAGGAATCGCCGTTGGCGGCAAATTATCCTGCGATTGGCGATTCAACGATTCCTCATTGTTCATACCATTGCTGTCCAGGTCCAATACTTCTCCATTGATGTTCGTCTCACCGATATATTCAGTCTGTTGACTCTTTTTCATGTACTCACTCCAATTGGTAAAACTTAAGGGAACTATGCTCATTTAAATTAGCGACGTTTGACCAGAAACGATTGCTATATTGTTCTCATCGACCTCGAATTGGGATCAAGCGCCTTCAATTTTTATGTCTCTACCTACATTTTTTTCATGTTTTGGTAGCGTGATCTCGAGAATGCCGCTGTTATATTTAGCCGTCACTTTGCTCTGATCTACCGGTCCTGGCAACGCAATAGTTCGGCTAAAAGGTCCTTCGAACCGCTCTTTACGAAAGTGACGCCGCTCGTGTTGCCGACTTTTTCGCTCGCCACTGATTGTCAGTTTCTCCCCCTGAATCCGAATCTGAACATCATCTTGATTTACTCCTGGAAGTTCAACTGTAACCAAATAGGAGTCATCGGTTTCGATTATGTCAATGGGGGGAATCCAAAGGCCACTTGCCAAAAATGGTTCTTGCTCCAGGAAATCAGCTACGAGATTCTGAATGTTCCGCTTAATCCCCCGAAATTCACGTCTTGGATGAAAGTGCAAAGTATACATAACATGACCTCCGTGATTTCGCTGTTAAACAGCCGACTACTTGAATCGTTTAGCCGACTCAAATACAAACATTGTGCCAACGGAGTTGAAGGCACGTAATCGTCTATTTTTAAAGGCACTAAAAAAGGCTATTCGAATTGACATCGGCCGCCATAAGTCTGCCAGATTGACAGACCGCGAAATGGTCTTCAAGCGGGTTTTTCAAGGTGAGTATGGAGCAATGGGGGGGAGGTGCTATTGGGTGATTTCCACGAAACAATGAAAAATCGTTTCACCGCGCTTCATCTTAAAAATATAAATATTGCCTTTTTGCAATTGAGCAATAATGTTGTTAAAAGCAAAATCTGAAGTGATCAATCTGTCGTCAATTTCCAGAATGATGTCGTTGACCTGAATTCCAGCGTCATAGGCCGGGCTGAATGGCTTAACCTCAATCACGAGTACCCCTTCACCAATCTTTAATTCCAATTCGTCAGCCAATTGGCGGCTGATGTTTTCAACAGCCAGACCAAGATTGGAGAAAGTCGGGGATTTTTCCGGCGTTGAAATGTTGGCATGGAAATCCTTTTTTTCACCCAAAACAATAGGTATTTTGAGCAATCGGCTCTTGCGAATGACGGTAAAATTCATCAGGTCGCCGGGCTTTTTTTGAGCTACCAGGGTTTGGACGATATTCCCTTTGTTTACGAACGTATTATCGACTTTTATCAAGACATCTTTTTCTTGAAGTCCAGCAATCGCAGCCGGGCTATTGGGGATCACCTGGTCGATAAAGACGCCTGAGGGCAGTTTTAAGCCCAGTGCTTTAGCGATTTTTTCGTTCACATCCAGCATGGAAATCCCCAGATAACTGCGCATAACAAATCCGTTCTGGATGAGGTCGGTCATGATTTGTTTGGCAAGGTTGATGGGGATGGCAAAACCATAGCCCTGATTATAACCCGACTGAGTGGCGATGGCAGTACAAATCCCAATCACTTCGCCGTTCAAATTGACCAATGCGCCACCGCTGTTGCCGGGATTGATTGTGGCATCGGTTTGAATGAAATTCTCTACGCCATAAGTATCGGCGATGATATTGATATCGCGTCCGATGGCGCTGATGATGCCGGCCGTAACCGTGGATCGCAGCTCCAATGGATTGCCAATAGCCAGCACCCATTCTCCGATATCCAGTGAGTCGGAGTCGCCCAGGGGAGCGACTGGCAAGTTGTCCGCATCAATTTTAATAATGGCAATTTCAGTTAGCGGATCAGCGCCAATGAGTCTTGCTTTGAAGGTCCGATTGTCAGCCAAGAGGACCTGAATGGCTTCGGCTTTGTCGATAACATGCAGATTGGTCAAAATGTGTCCGTTTTTGGTGACAATGATCCCAGAGCCGGAAGCTCGCTGTCGAAATTCACGGGGAATTGGCAGATTGAGGTACTTGTCACCAAAGAATTCTCGCAGTTCTTTGTCGCTAAATTTGCCGTGCCACAAATCCGAAGCCCGGATAATCATGATGCTACTGATGGATACCACCGAGGGAATCACCGCTTTGGCCACATCGGTAAAGGTTCTGGAAAGGGCAATATAATCAAATTCCCCACGGTTGCCTTTTACCAGCGCTCGACTGAATGAATAGTCCCCCAGCCTGAGGGAGGCTTGCCCCAGTGCCGGCTTCGGCCCAAGCTGAAAACATATCATAATGATCACAACGGCGCAGCACCAGAGGCGCCGAAGCTGCGTATTTGAAAAATGTCTGGTTTGTGTCATCCCTTCCTCACCACTCGCTGCAGCAATTCATTTTGATCCTCAACGATGCGGCCATTGGACACGAGTGTCAAGCGCCATCCCAGATTGTATCTTTACTGCGACTTGGTTCTGAAAACAGCTTAATCATCACTACTGCCGCGGAGCAATAACAGCCGGATTAGATGCATCACCGCAACTGCGGTCGCGGCAACATAGGTTAAGGCCGCTGCGGATAGCACCTTTCGTGCGGGTTCTATTTCATCACGTTCCAGATAGCCGCCAGCTTCCAACTGTACCAGCGCTCGTTTGCTGGCGTTGAATTCTACCGGCAACGTCACAATCTGGAACGCCACCGCACCGACAAACAACCAGATACCAATGTCCATCATAAACCCTGATCGGAATAGCAGCCCAATAACAAACAGGGGTAGTGCCATTTGCGAACCGATATTGGCAACTGGAAAAAGTCCATTACGGAATTTTAGCGGCGCATATCCCACTCGGTGTTGAATGGCATGGCCAGCTTCGTGGGCAGCCACTCCCAGCGCTGCCACTGAGGGCGAATGATAAATTTCGCTGGACAGCCTTAGCTTCTTGGCTCGCGGATCGTAATGATCCGATAAGAGGCCGCTGGTCTCCTCAACTTCAACATCATAGACATTATTGCTGCTGAGAATGCTTTGGGCGGCCTGAGCAGCAGTGATGCGCCGCCGCGAGAATACATTTTGATAACGCTGAAAAGTGCTTTTCACTTTCATCTGCGCATAGAGTGCAAATAACAATGCTGGCACCAGCAACACGATATCTGTAAGCGAAAATCCAAAAAATGGCATTTTATGTTCCTCCTCCGATGGTGGCTCATTGCATTAAACAAGTCATCCTATTCATAAAAACATAATTAGTTACTGTTGCAAAAATAGAAATCAAAAGAAACGATGTCATTCCTGTCCGCCAGTTGTCGCACAGGAATCTCTTTTTTAACGGATGCTTAAGTCAACCAAAAAATGAGATGCCTGCATGCGCAGGCATGACAATTTATCCTGTTTTGATAATTTTGCAACAAGAAGTAATTAGAAAAGATGGCCTCTGAATGAAAAAATCCTTGATTGTCACTCCACTGGATTACCACCTTGCAGTTTTGCCAGTTCGCGCTTCTCCCTGGAATCGATTAATCAAGGTATAACTGGGATAATTCATCAACGATAGTCAGCAATCTTGAGAGCGATTAAAATTCGAGTCGCAACGATTTGAACCAGCTTCTCAGTTTGGCCATCAAGGCTGTTGCAAGCTGTGGTGAAAATAGCGCGATTGCCAAACCAATAAACAGTAAGCCTGGAATGATTGGAAAAATCAGTCCAAACATGCCAATGACCAACAGGATCACGGCATAGAGCTTTTTCTGCTTATTGAATTCCTTCATTTCATCGTACAACGAATACTTTTTTTTCATCTTGCCTCCCTATCCCTTCCATTGATTATTAATTTTCTTAACCAAAATAAGCCGATTACCCTGCTGAGCATCGCTGAGGTAATGAATTTCATCCACCGACCGCCGGATGATATGCAAACCAAAACCGCCGGTTCGTCGATCCTGAACCGCCTTTTCCACATCGTATGGTCGAGTGGGATCAAACTGGAAACTGGCCCCCCAATCCTGAATGATAATTACCAGCCGTTCGTCATCGTAGCCAACCGCCACATGAATCAGATTGTCTGGATTTGAGAAATAGGCATGTTCGATAACATTCAAACAGGCTTCATAAACGGTTACTTTTATTTTGCCGCGTTCACGAATATCGAATCCGGCTCGTTGAGCCCGGTCCAGCACAAAATCGCAAATCTGGTACAGGTTTTCCACTTTGCTGTTGATGCGAATGCGATCGTTGGCCAATGCAAGCAAGCTCGGATCTAAACTTTTCCCACTGGCCATAATACCTGACGGGGGATCGCTGCTGGCCTGGGGATTAGTAACCGATGTTGCCGCTGCAGTGGACGATGTTCCACCATTATCCAACTCAACCATAGGATCAAAAGTTTCACCAAACTCCGACCGGGCTTCTGCCTCTGTTGATGTGATGGATAGGTAGGTACGCGGTGAAAAGGTAACCAGATTGTTGCGAACGCTTGGGCTCAAATTGATCAATTTCAAGTCGCCCCCCATGCGCCGCGCTTGCGAAGTGGCCTCGATGAGGATGACAATGAACCGAGCCGGCGGCAATTTGATATGTTCCATGTTCAGAATGAGTTGATATTGATTCTGATTGAAACATTTCCGCAGCATCTTCTCCAGTTCATCCAGCCGAGCAGGCAACTCAGCCCCCCGGTCTAAGGTAATTGTCACAGCACTTTCGCTATCAACCGAATTGTTTAAATTCCGGTCAGATAAATCTAATTGACTCAACGATGCAGCCCTCTGTGCTAATGAGATTTCGACTCGATTCGTGTGAGAATTTTTGTTGGTTAAGAAATCAAAAATTGGTACACAGCAGATCATCATAGCAATTGCTGTGCCAGAGTTAATTTTTTATAAATAAGAATCCAGATATCAGCCAGCTTTAGTCTGACTATCAACGAGAACCGTCTTATGGCTTTTTAAGATAAATGGCATGCACTGCCCCAGCGAAAATTGCGACAAAATATATACCCGAAGCACCTATTGGACGGATATAAGTATGTGCCAAGCAGACCCACTGACGGCATAAGGTTGAATGGCTGGCTACGAGGCCATTGAGCTCCTATCGCAACATATTCCCTTGATCATCGTTGGAGAAAAAGTGTTCAACCAATGCTCAGCAACGACTTCAAAATTTGTAGCAATTGAATTTTTTTTCTGGCATATCGAAAAAAAATTTTGTATATTGTGCCCAATTTTTAGTATGGGTACAATGTTAGTTAATGATTTTTTAGCTGAGGAGTTTAGACCATGATTAAAAAAATTGAAGAACTGTTGGGCAGCGAAGCTAAGTATTTGCTGGAACATGAATGTCAGGGAATCAAAAAAGACTCATTGCATTTGCCTGGTGCAGATTTTGTAGACCGAGTGATGATGCCCATGGATCGCCCAATTCCGGTGTTGAAAAATATGCAACTTATTTTTAATACGGGGCGGCTGGCGGGAACCGGCTACCTATCAATTTTACCGGTAGATCAGGGGATTGAGCATTCTGCCGGCGCCTCTTTCGCACCCAATCCCATCTATTTCGATCCGGAAAATATTGTGAAGCTGGCGATTGAAGGTGGCTGCAACGCCGTGGCTTCAACGCTGGGCGTACTGGGCGCAGTAGCCAGAAAATATGCCCACAAGATTCCGTTTATTGTGAAAATAAATCACAATGAACTGCTGTCTTACCCCAATTCGTATGACCAGATTCTGTTCGCGAATGTTGATCAAGCGTTTGAGATGGGCGCAGCGGCCGTTGGGGCTACGATTTACTTCGGCTCTGAAGAGTCCCATCGCCAGATCATCGAGATCAGCGAAGCTTTCAAATATGCGCACGAATTGGGTATGGTCACGGTGCTGTGGTGCTATTTGCGGAATTCGGCATTCAAAACCAAAGAAAAAGATTATCATGTTTCTGCTGACCTGACCGGACAGGCGAATCATCTGGGCGCGACCATTGAAGCGGATATTATCAAGCAAAAGATGCCTGAAAACAACGGCGGCTACATGGCGTTGCCCAATTTCGGGAAGACCCATAAGCTCGTTTATGAAAAATTGACCTCCGAGCATCCCATCGATCTCACCCGCTATCAGGTTGTCAATTGCTACATGGGACGAGTTGGCCTGATCAATTCCGGCGGGCCTTCTGGAAAAAATGATTTCGCTGAAGCAGCAAAGACTGCTGTTATCAATAAGCGAGCCGGTGGTATGGGATTGATTTCCGGACGCAAGGCATTTCAACGTCCCATGGCCGAAGGCGTAGAACTGTTGCACGTGATCCAGAATGTTTATTTGACCAAAGAAGTTACTATTGCTTGATGGATCTTTAGGCTGACCAACGATCGCTATTTGAGGCGATCAGAAAAATTGAGAACCACCTGGGAGTAAGGGAGAAGTTGCTCTCGCTCAGGTGGTTTTTTATTGGTCGGGTGAGCGAGATGAGTGCGTGTTGAACTGAAGGCTTCAAACGTTCTATTTGAGTGTCGATATAATTGCCCCAGGCAGCAACTCGATGGGTTGCAGCAAATTTTATAAATATGTATTGACTTTTTTGTTTGAATTTTATAACTTGTACTCTGCAAATTATTCCAATACTTACCTCTGGCAAATATACAGCATTTTTCATGTTGTGGATGTGAAGACAGTGCGATAAGGCCAACATATTGATCCAAGTGGCTTTTCTGAGCGCTATAACGATTGAAAACACTTTAGTTGACTTTTAAGTCGTGATAATTGTAATCCTGATGGATAGTCAATAGTGTCCTTTTTTGAACAATCAGAATTGGGGATAGCGCATGAAAAAAAAAGAGCGGCACTGGCTGGCAATCCTTTTCATTCTCACGAATTCCCTTCTGGCGCAACAACAAAAGGATATCTGGACAAACTTCCGCACGTCAGATGGCTTGGCCACTAGCCATGTTCAGGCAATGCTGGAGTCCTCCGACGGCACCTTATGGTTCGGGACATCGTATGGCATCAGTTGCTATCGACAGGGCCACTGGACCACCTATCGTGCCGGTCTAGCCAATTCAAATATTCACGCGATCTATCAAACTCAGGACAGAGCGCTCTGGTTCGGAACGGATAAAGGCGCTATTCGCTTTTTTCGCAATCAATGGACCAATTTTACTGCCGATAGCGGTCTGGTCGACTATCCGATTCGCAGTATTTTTCAATCCGGGGATGGCGCAATATGGTTTGGTACGGATGGGGGCGGTGTCTGTCGCTATTATCAGAACCAGTGGTCTCATTTTACCGTGGAGGATGGCCTGGCGCATTTGCGGGTTTTTGCCATTCTGGAATCATCCGATGGTAGTCTGTGGTTCGGCACGTTTGGCGGTGGTGTTAGTCGCTATGCGCAGGGGCAATGGACAACGATTACTGTTGGCAGCGGCCTGGCGGATAATCGGGTTACTGCTATCGTCGAAGCTTCGGATGGTACCATCTGGTTCGCTACAGCCGGAGGTGGGATCAGCTATTTAAAGGGGGGCATGTGGTCGGCAATGACGACTGCAAATGGTTTAATCTCCAATTTTGTCCACGCCATTTGCGAGGCCTCCGATGGTTCGCTCTGGTTCGGCACTGAGATGGGAGTCAGTCGCTATCGCGAAGGCGTCTGGAAAAGCTACTCGGTGGGCGATGGACTGGTCGATTATAATGTTCGATCCATTGTGGAAGCGGCTGATGAGTCCATCTGGTTTGCCACCATTCCCAGCGGTAGCTATAGCGGAGGCGTTAGTCGCTTTCAGGAACATTTGTGTACCAGTTTTACTATTGCTAATGGCCTGCTCGATAATTGGGTGAATAGCATTTTCCAGAGCGCTGATGGCGCGATGTGGTTCGGCACCCATGGTGGCATTAGTTACTATTCTCAAGGAAAATGGAGCAAAATTACCCTGGAAAATGGTTTAGTCAATAACTATGTTCAGACGATCATGCAAACAGCAAATGGAAATATTTGGGTAGGGACGGCTGGCGGGGTTAGTTGCTATGCCAAAGGAAGCTGGAAAAGCTTCACCCAGAAAAACGGGCTGGCTAGCGATGATGTGAAAGCCATCCTTGAATCTGCGGATCACACGCTCTGGTTCGCAACTTCCAAAGGCGTGAGTAGTCTGAAGCAGGATAAATGGACGACGTTCACTTCTATCGATGTGTTGGGGAGCAATTTTGTCTCGGCAATCGCGCAAACTGCAGATAGCGCAGTCTGGTTTGCAACTGGCAGGGGCTTGAATCGATTTTACAGAGGACAGTGGTCGGCAATGATGATTCCTGGCGGGTTTGAGGATAATGATGTTCGTACGATGATTGCAGCTTCAGACGGAGCTTTGTGGATTGGTACATTTGAGAAGGGCGTGCGGCGCTACAAAGGCGGTGTCTGGTCTGTTTATCGTGACCAGTTAGCTTCGGAGTCGATTCGGTACCTTTACGAGTCACGCGATGGGGCGATTTGGGTGGGAACATCTATGGGCGTTAGCCGATATTATCAGGGCACGTGGGACAACTTTGCCGTGGCCTGTGACCTATCATCTGATTATATAAATGCCATCCTGGAGTCTTCTGACGGCAATCTGTGGTTTGGCACCAGAGAGGGGGTCAGCAGCATTCGGCCGGATCGTCTGGCACCAAAAACTTACATTGTGCAAGGGCCGGTTGAAAATTCGTTGATTGGTATCGCCAATCCTCTATTCATTTTCGATGCAGTGGACCGAGCAGATGGTTTGCCGCGGTTGAAATTTGCCTGGCAAATTCTCGATTCGAATCTGGTCCCGATCGCTGGCAATTGGTCTAATTTTACATCTGAAAAAGTGATTCAGCCGACTATCACAGAAAATGGAATTTACATCTTTCAGGTACGCTCCCAGGATGCCTGGGGTAACGTCGATCCAAAGCCGGTCACTCGTATTTTTAAGGCCGACATTACTCCCCCAACCATCACGATTATCTCCCCGCGCACGCAAGATGTGGTCGCGGGCGAAGTGGCGATCATTGGCTCAGCTTATGACAATTCGCCCAGCCGCGATCTTTCAAATTACCGCCTGAGCTATGCCACGATGCAAGAGCCAACGGCGTGGCTGGAAGATCGGTTCATGTATTACCGGGATACGACTCGAGAAATCCGTAATGACACGCTGGCCATCTGGCAGACAGCAGGATTGGCGAATGGCAATTATTGGCTGCATTTGGCAGGGTACGATAAGTTAGGACATATCAGCCATGAGTTTGTGCCGGTTGAATTGGCTGCCGCTTGCCAATTCATCGATGCCCAAAAAGGTGGCTATCTTTGCGCCGATGTTGCTGGAATTGAAGTATATGTACCACCTAATGCCATGGCCAGCGATCAGCAAATTTACGTCAAGGATACTACCTTTGCACAAAGTGACCTGCTGGAGCAGCCGCAAATTCATTTTGTGACCGGCTGTTTCAAGGTCGGGCCGCTTCAAACACTATTGAGAAAGCCAATTCGTCTGACTTTCACGATGGCCGACTCACTCGTCCCCGAAGGGCTTGAGAGGAAATTGGCAATTTACCATTTTGCTCCGTCGACGCGGCGGTGGCAACGGCTGGGGGGCACGTATCAATCCGGGAAGCGGCAAATCTCTACCACGAGCATAGCATTGGGTGTGTTTGCAATTTACGATGACCTGACCCAGGGAGGGTGGTCAGGTATCCACAATGTCAATTGCCAGCCACGAATTTTCTCCCCACGCGGGGGTGGGCACGATATCCAAACCGCGATCTCGTTCGACCTTGGCCAATCGGCAAATGTGACTGTCAAGGTCTATCATCCCAGCGGCCGATTGATCCGAATTTTAAAGGCCAATGAACGCATGAGCCACGGGAGCAATGTTGTCATCTGGGATGGGCAGGATCAGGATGGCAGGTTTTGTGAGAGCGGATTATATATCGTCACCATTCAAGCCGGGGAGGTCGTTGCGACCAAGACAGTGGTGGTATTGAACAAATATTAAAGCTAATCGACCCAAAATGCGAGGCAGACAAGAGAAAAAGAAGTAAAAATTTTGTCCTGATATTTAGATGAAGCTATTCTTAAAAAATCAGCGACTCTGCCAGGCGGTGAGCAATTGAATTTTATTTGCCAGAAGCAGATAGTATAGATAGTCATGCTAAGATTAGCCGATTTGATCATTTTAGGACCAAGGAGAAACCTGATGGCAGCAACGTATCTCTTGAAACTTAGTCGGGCGGTGATTTGGTTAGTGATGATGGCCGCAACGGTTCGTTCACAGGTGACCAATCAAATGTTCGTTGGAGCTAGGCCATTGGGTTTGGGGGAAACGTTTGTAGCCGTGGCAGATGATGGGAACGCAAGCTACTGGAATCCCGCTGGTTTGCCGATGCTGCGGCGCATGGAAATCAATAGTATGTATGCCAATCTCTATAATATTCAGGGACTGAGAAATGCCTACTTAGGCCTAGTGTTTCCCAATCCAATCAGCAACCGCTATGTCATCGGCTCCAATTTCTTTTATTTTGGCTATCGAGATGCAGAATTGGAATTTTATCGCGACATCTTTAGTCTCTCATTGGGCGTGCGAATTAATCGAAATTTATCTTTAGGGACCAATCTGAAATACGTCTTCACCAATGCTTATCTGGATGAATTTTCTGAAGGCCGAGCCGATGGTTTTGGTTTTGATCTGGGAGCACTGTATACCTTGCCGTTGGCGCCACACCAGTTTTTGAAGCAGATCAATTTTGGCTTGATGATCTATGATGCGACTGGCACCAGCGTTCGTTATACGGGCACAACCAAATCGGATGAAATTTTGCCCCAAAATATTCGTTTTGGATTAACATTATTCCCCAAGGATCAGATCTCGTTAAAATGGTTCTCATTGAACGATGCGTTACTGGCGCTGGATATCGATGATCGAATTCATGTGGGCGCAGAGACCTGGTTGCATGAAAATCTGGGAATTCGTGGTGGGATTCAAAAAGATCTTTATACTCACGAAACGCCAACTTACTCCATCGGGTGTGGTTTAAAATTTCCCCAGCTTTATTTGCAAATGGATTATGCTTACCTGATGCCCCCAACACTTTTTTCGACTCATTTGCTATCGCTCTCCTTTTTTTCCAGCATCTCGCCGGTGAAGGTCACCGATTTAGATGTGGATGATCTGTTTGCCTCTTTTTATAAGGCCTATGCCAATAAAGAAATCGGAAATGTCACGATTCGAAACGATTATGACAAAGAGCTGGATATGCGATTGAATGTATCGATTCCTGGCTTGACCGAAATTCCGACTCAAGAAAACTTCACATTGGGCGCAAATGAAAAGCGAACGTTCAATTTTAGGGCGATTTTATCGAAAAATATCCTGGATGAGCGGGAAGCCGGCTTTCGCCTGGCAAAAATTAAACTGGACTATGTGATTCGAAATGAGAAGAAATCGGTTGAGGCGACGAAAAAATTCAGTCTCTATGGACGCGGGGCCATTACCTGGGATGATCCGGGCAAAGCCGCGGCGTTTATTACCAAATTGGATCGTCTGGTAGAGTTATTTGCACTGGCGGCGACCAGCGATCTACCCTATCGGCCGGAACTGGAACTGGGGAATATTTACATTGCGGCTGCGTTATTTGATGCCATGGGAATGATTGGCATCAAATACCAGGAAGACCCTGTCAATCCTTTCTCTTCAATTAGTCGCAGCCAGCATGCCATCGATTATATCAAATATCCGGCTGAATTGTTGACCCAGAAGAGCGGCGATTGCGATGATTTGACCGTACTTTATGCCTCGCTGCTGGAATATTGCGGCATTAAGACCGCGTTACTCAGCATGAGAAGACATATCACGTTGATGTTTGATACCGGAATTCACCAGCGGAACTGGGGCATTCTGCCGCTGGGCGATTCGTTGGTGGTCGTCAAAGACAAAACACTCTGGGTGCCCATCGAAGTGACTGCGATCGGCAAGCCGTTTCTAATGGCCTGGCGCGAAGGCGGCAAAAGATATCGTGAGGCAGAGAATGACCGAGCATTAGAAGTGGTGAAAGTGAAAGATGTCGAAGGAATTTATCCTTATGCGGTGCCCGAGGAATTGCAGACACATGCTCCAGAATCGCCAGAAAAAGCCCTGTTGGTTCAGATGGTGAGCGCTGAAACCAAGCAGATCGATCAAGAGCGTGGCCCAAAGACCATCAACCGTTATCTGGAGCTTATAAGCAAGAAACCGAATGAATTTGATTTACAAAACAGGCTGGGAATCATCTATGCACAACAGGATTCCGCATATCGAGCAAAAGCCCATTTTCAGCGAGTGCTCAAACGTTTTCCCAACTCTGTGGCTGTCCTGATCAATTTGGGTAATGTTCAAACCATCCTGGGCGAGTACAAAAGTGCGGAAGACTCCTATCTGAAGGCTGCGGCACTGAAACCGAATGCGCCTGGTTTGGCGCTCAATTTAGCTATTCTTTATCAGCTCTGGAAGTATGAACTGGCTGCCGATAGCGCACGATTGCAAGAGAAATGCGAGCAGCAGCTATTGCAGGCGTTCAATTTGCTCAAGAGTGACCAGATACAGGCGCTGGATATGTTAGGCATTTCGCCCGAAGAGGAAGATATTGGCGAGAAGGCAGATTTCAAATCTGACTTGAAGCAGAAAGCTTCGGCCATTAAAAGGTTTATCAAAGTCAGCGCGGCCAGACATCTTTTCAACCAGCCCATGAAGGACGCCAGACTGGAGCGTAGAGCGTTAAAACGGGGCCCGGATAAGGATCGCAGTTATATTCTGTGGTGGGCGGAATCGGCATTTTAGAATTATGATTTTGCATCATTCAGCCTGCCGCTAACGAGAGATATAGCTAAGCAAAGCCACAACTGCAATTGTTCAGATCTGAGAATCTAAATGGGTTGGATGGCGTCCCCTGATCCACTCTTAAAATCGCATGCTAAACTTACGGCCGGTTCTGTGATCCGATAACAGAACGATTGCCGCTAACAAGTTTCATAAGAAGGTGCTATGATGAGATGGAAAAACCTGTTAGGCTGCAAGACCAAAACACTATTGGTCGGCTTATTCCTCTTTGTGATAAGCTTCATTCTGGTAGGTTTACTGCTGTTGATTCCTACGCTCCGGGGCTTATATGAAACCCTGGAGTCATATCTCTATTTTCAGTTGTTCATCCCTACCACCACGCCCAGCAAGCATCTACTGGTTGTTGATGAAGAAGATAAGTCTTTCGATCGAGCGGATTATGCCAGGCTTATTACGGGATTGAATCGTCTGGGCGCGAAAGTAATTGTTTTGGATGTGTTATTTGCAGAAAAAATAGATTCGATTAAGGATGCACAATTGATCGCAGCTACCAGCGCCGCAAAGGACAAAGTTATTCATGCGATCGAATTCGTCGATCGGGAGAGGCATGTCACTATCCCGGAACGATTTCAATTAAAAACCTTGATGACTCCAGCAGCGAATTGCTATATTCAAAATGTCCGCGGTGCAGTGCTACCCATGGATGGCTTATTGCGCGCTACCCGTCATCTGGGTGGCGTGAGTGGTAGCACCGATATTGCCCATCGCGATGACCAATATTTTCCCATGATCTTTTATTATAACGAGCAACTATACCCTTCACTACCACTAATGGCGGTGATGAAATTTCTCGATGTTCCCGTTGACAGCATGACATTTCCAGCGTGCATTGAAGATGAAATCGTTTTCAAAAAGAAGTCGATCACCTACCCCATCCCTCTGGATAGCCGGTGTCAGACCTTGATCAATTTCATCAGTCCAGATGCTTTTAGCACCAAGCACATTCCCTTAACAAAAGCATTCGAATATATTGAAAAGAACGATTCATTGTTCACTGGAAAGATCGTTCTGATTGGTAATTCAGTAGATTCGCAGGAAAGAATTCCTGGCCCCAGATTGCAAAACTACCCCACATTGTATATGTATGCCACATTAATTAGCCAAATCCTGAATCGAGAAACAATCAAAGAGGGGATTCTGGAAAGCCTGGGGATCAGCTTGATCTTGCTGGTCGGTAGCATTCTGGCGCTGATCTTTCTATCCCGGAGAATTCCGCATATCAAGCGCTGGGATTTTTACCTGATTGCCCTGGGCGTGATGGTTCTGGCAGCCATAATTGGCCTCTATATGGGCGTCAAGCTTTATGTTATCCTTCCGTTTTTGGTGTTTTGCTTTGCTTATGAACTCACGAAGCGCTTCTATGAATATTGCCGCAAACCGAATGGCAAACAGAAGATCCTGCTACTGGATTTTTATCTGGCCATCGGCCCCAAGCGAGAAAAACGGGATACTTATCCTCTTACGCTCATTGCCAGCCCGGCTGGCGAGGATAGCTGTGAAATCAGATTGTCGCTCAAAGAGCGCGACATCAATAAAATTCGCGAGGAGATGGCCCAGAACTTCCAATTGGACATCAAAAAGCTAAAGGATTTTGGGGCGCATCTATTCCGGACCATCTTTCACCCGGATATTCATGACCAATACCACCAAAGCGTCGGCATGGCTTATAGCCAAAACACCTGTTTGCGAATCAGGCTGCGCATCGATGCCCCGGATCTAGCCTATTTTCCCTGGGAGTTTATGTACGACGGCGACCAAACTCATGAATTCCTGGCGTTGCATCAGAATATCTCCATCACGCGGTTTATTTCGATCCAAAATCCTGTACCTGCCATAGCTACCAGTTTGCCGTTGCGAATGCTGGTGATCATCTCCAGCCCGGCGCATCCGGACTATCCCAAACTGGAAGTCGAAAAAGAGAAAAAGTCCATCAAACAGGCCTTGAAGCAATTGGTAAAACGGGACCTGATTCGCATCCGCTTTCTGGAAAAGGCGACCCTTGCAGCATTGGAGAAGGAGCTCCGGCGCAAGGTGGATATCATTCATTTCATCGGGCATGGTGGTTATTGCGAACCATTGGGTGGCGGTTGTTTGGTGTTCGAATCGCCTTTGGGAGGGCAAGAGCTCATCAACATTGATCGGCTCAGCCTGCTCCTGCGAGGGACGCCTGTGCGCTTGATCGTGCTAAATGCGTGCCGCACCGCTCAGGTCGCGTCATCAGAAATTTCACTGAGTGTGGCTGAGGGGCTGGTCAAAATTGGCGTGCCCGCAGTCATCGCCATGCAGTTCCCGATACCGGATTCGAGCGCGCTGAACTTTGCCAGCGCGTTTTATGAGACATTGGCCGAAACGTACCAGGTCGATCGCGCCGTCGCTGAAGCCCGTCGCCAGATGTTTATCAATTTAGAAGGGGGGCGAATCGACTGGGGCATTCCGGTGCTGATTATGCGGAAGGATGATGGCGTAATTTTTTGAGGAGGAGCTGGGTTTTGCAGGATGGCGGACGGAATATGGGATATGGGATATGGAATATGGAATATGGAATATGGAATATGGAATAAGGTATAAGGTATAAGGTATAAGGTATAAGGTATCTGAGGTGGAGGTGGAAAATTCAGAAGGTATGGGCTGAAAAAAGCAGCCAGCGATATCAATCAGAACAGGAATTAAGTTCTTTCGCTCCGACTTTTTATCGCCGCAATAAACTCAATGATGGGGGTTGACAAAGCCAGCTCACAGCCCATCGACAATTCATAACCATGATCTATTATCTAGAGACTGATGACTGGCGACTGAAGACTGAAGACTGATAACTGATAACTGATAACTGCTGACTGATCTCATCATTCTTTCCCGCTAAGCTCGGTCCCCGAAATGCCCCGCCGTTCCAAAAGCGTCCCCTCCATGACGTACAAATTTACCAGCGCATTGAGGTAGGCCACCATTGCTCGCGCCTCATTGAGCTGACTGGCAGTAAAATCCCGTTGGGCCTGGAGTACCAGGAAATTGGTGGATCGACCCACGCGAAATTTTTCCAGTTCGGCATCCAGTTTTTTGGCCTGCAAGTCGCGAGCCACTCGCGTGGCGGCAATTTGCTCACGAGAACGCAGCACCTCGATATAAGCCGATCGAACATCCCATTGAACCATTCGCTCCATATTTTTTAGGGACAAATCCAGTACCTCCTGGGTGTATTTGGCACGAGAGAATTGGGCAATGGCTTTGCGGTCGGTCACGGGAAAGCTGAACGTCAGCCCGCCATTGATGTCATAGAAGGGACTGTGGATATCGGGCACGGCATCACGGAACGTCTTGGAATAAGTGGTTCGGCCCAGGGTGATAAAAAAATCCAATTTGGGCAGCAAGCCATTTCGGGTGCGGGTGACTTCGATCTCGCCCTTTTTTAATGACAATTTAGCTTGCTGCAAATCGGGACGATATTTCTTGCCCAAAACTTCATGAACCTCGATGGTGTCCAGCGTATCTATCGGAACAAATGGCTGATCGATTGGAAACGGCACCGTGGTCCAGGACGATTGGTTCGCGGGATTCAATAAATATAGAAAGCGCAGTCTCGCTTGTTCATGGCGGCTCTGAGCGTCGATCAATGCTTCATTTCGGGTAGCGACTTCAGCATGCACGGCTGCCAGCTCCAATTCGGGTAATTTGCCGACTGCCATACGTTCTTGAGATTCTTTCAATTGCTTGTTTGCCAGCTCCAGCGATCGTTGTTGAATATTGATCTCCTCCCTGGTCAGATAGAGATCCCAATAGGCTTGCTCGACACTGGCGATCACTTCTTCCGCCACGCCCTTCAATTCAGCCTGTGAAATCTCATAATTAATTTTGGCGGCACGAAGATTGGCTAAATTTGTTCCTAATCCAAATCCTTGCATTAGCGATTGGGTTATGGTAATTCCTACATTCCCTGAGAACTGGTCGGTATAAATGCTGGACAACGAGGTGCTCATTGAGGCATTGGCTGAAACAGACGTTCCCGTAGGCAGGTTCTGAGAGATTCCAACATCATATTGAGAGCGCTCTGACATTAGCTCGAATGGCTCGGGTCGGGACCCAAGAAAGCGTTGCTGTTTGGTTTTGATTCTACTGGCCGAAGCGGAAATCGCTGGATCAAAAATCGCTCCCTGTTCTTTGACTACGGTCTGTGCTATTTTCGGCTGTAATCGTTGGATGGATAGGCTGGGATTGTGTTCCAGCGCTGTCAAAATCGCTTCCTGCAGATCGATTTTCAAAGTATCGGTTTTGGGCAGGTGCTGAAAGGGATTTTGGGTTGAAGGATCATCTGCAAAAGTGATATTTAGGCCACCAAGACCGATCAATATAATAAAAGCAAATAGATTTTTTTTTGATTGCGGTAGCATTTTACTTCCCTATTATTTAACCATCCAGAATTCAAATAAAAAAATCTCCACCGGATTGAAACAAGCCAACGGATAACATCCTTTTTTAATATCTGTTGGGTTGTTTCTAACATTTGGAAAAAATCAGATGCACCTCACCTTCCAAGTGGATTACATCTCAGTTCATTTCTTCTTAGCAAACAACTTTTGCTCAAAAATCGAATATACCACGGGGATCAATACCAGCGTGATCAGCGTTGAGCTCAACAATCCGCCAATCACTACCCGAGCCAGCGGTGCCTGGGTTTCGCCGCCTTCTCCTAATCCAAAGGATAATGGCAGCAAGCCCAGCACCGTGGTCAATGTCGTCATCAAAATGGGCCGGAGCCGACGGGAGCCGGATAGAGTAATCGCTTCCATCAATGACAGGCCTTCGTTGCGGCGCATCTGGTTGGTATAATCCACCAGCAGGATTGCGTTATTGACCACAATTCCCGCCAGCATGATGCAGCCGATAAACGCCTGCATACTAAAGATGGTGCCTGTCATGATCATGGTGAGGGCGATTCCAATCAGTGCCATGGGGATGGAGAACAGCACGACGAACGGATCGCGCCACGATTCGAACTGTCCCGCCATTACCAAATAGACCAAAAATACCGCTAATATAAATCCAAACATTAACTCCCGATTGGCTTTCTGTTGTTCTTCATAATCGCCACCAAAAGTGATGGCAAAATCTTTTGGTACTGGCACAGACCGAAGCTCTTTTCGAATATCAGCGATAACTGACCCCATATCTCGACCGGTAAAATTGGCATTGATGCTGATGATTCGCTCCTGATCCTTGCGCTCGATGCGCACAGGTCCTTCCTGGGGTACGGCATCCACCACGTTGCGCAAAATGACCGGCTCGCCTCGGCTATTGACTACAGTCAGGTCGAGCAGGTCAGCGAGATTTTTTCGATCTTCCTCGCTGAGGCGGACCAAAATTCGATACTCTTTACCGCCTTCCCGATAATAGGATGCCTGCGTGCCGCCGATGGCGGTCTGCAGCGTATTGCCGATCCGAACCACGGAGAGCCCCAGATCGGCTGCCTTTTGTCGATCGATGCGAATGATTTGTTCGGGGCTGCCTTCCTCACGGCTAATTTTGGTGTCGGTGATGCCTGGCACGTTTTGGATGAGCTGTTCCACTCGCTGTGCCAATTCATGAGCGACTTTTAGATCATAGCCGCGTATTTCCACGCTGACATTATCCCCAGCCGAACTACCCATGCGCAAAATAAACAAGCCCTGACCGGCGCGAGTCCTGATGGTGACACCGGGCAATCCGACCAGCTTCTTTCTCAAATCATTGGCGATCTGTTCACTACTGCGGTGGCGATCCTTTTGAGCAACCAGAGCAATACGGACCTCAGCCGTGTGTCCGCCGCCAGCAGAGCCCCAGCCGCCACCCGCGACACGGGCTACCATCGAGGTCATTTCTGGAACTTCTTGCTGAACAATGCGCTCGACGGTCCGAGTCGCTTGATCGATTACTTCCAATCGCGTCCCGACGGCCATTTCTAAATTCACGCGCACCTCGCCCTCGTCCGACGCTGGCATCAACTCCACCCCAACGAATCGAATCAGAATGACCGAGACAATGAACAGTCCCCCAGTCAGCAGCAACACCAGGCGACGATGTCCCAGAGCCCATTTTAAAATTTGACGATATCGCTGCTCGATACGCCGAAATGTATCTTCACTTACCGCATAAATTCGGTGGAGCCAGCTCTCACCTTGATAATGCTCCATCGCTTGATATCGCAGAAAGCGCGAGGCTAACATCGGGATCAGCGTTAAGGCTACGATCAGTGAACACAGCAGCGAGAAGCTTACCACATAGGCCATCTGCTGAAACATGATTCCGGAGATGCCTCGCAAAAATACTACCGGGAAAAATACGACAATAGTGGTTAGCGTACTGGCGATGATAGCCGATGCCACCTCCGACGTCCCGACCAGTGCACTGGGAACCGGCGCCGTCCCCTGTTCTCGATGGCGATAAATATTTTCTAATACGACAATCGCACTATCCACCAGCATTCCGATGCCCAATGCCAAGCCACCAAAGGTAATGATATTCAACGTAAAGCCGCCAAAATACATCAGTCCAAAAGTAGCGATAATCGAAATCGGAATGGCTGTGGCGATGATGCTGGTGCTGGATAGATTTCTCAGGAACAAGAACAAAATGATCACCGCCAGGATGCCGCCGATCAGGGTGGATTGTCCGACGTTGCTGATCGAACGTTTGATGTAGACCGAGGTATCCATTAGCGGGATGAGCTTGATTTGTGGAATGTCCTGGTTGATGCGTTTCAATTCAGCATGCACCGCCTCAGCCACGGCCACGGTATTGGCGCCCGATTGCTTATTTACAGAGATGCGCAAGCCGTTTTGGCCATCGATGCGAACCAGGTCGCGCACTTCTTGCCAGGAATCCGATACCCTGGCGACGTCGCGAACTAAAATAGGAGTTCCTTCTCGCACGGCCACCACGGTTTTCTCGATTTCGTCCAGCGAGCGAAAATCGCCCTGTGTTCGCACCAATACCTCGAGATTGCCTTTCTGATATAGTCCCGCCGGAATGTTCCGATTTTCATTGCGCAACGCGGTGATGATGGCCTCCGTCGAGAGCCCCAGTCCTTTCAATTGCGCTGCTCTGAGGTCGACATGGATTTCACGAATCAGCCCGCCACGAATGTCAACTGCAGCCACGCCGGGAACCCGTTCCAGGCGATATTTGACCTGGTCCTCCACCAATTGTCGCAGGTCCAGCGGATTCATGTTGCTGGAAATACCGATCATCATGATGGGAAAAGCGGAGAGATCGAATTTGCGGATCATCGGTCGCTCGATATCCTCGGGCAGGCGGCCCATCACTCGATCGATGCGATCCCGAATATCGTTGGCCGCTACGTCCAGATCGGTGCCCCAGGCAAACGAAACTCGTACTGAGCTATTGCCTTCGGTGGAACTGGAGGTGATCTCTTCCACTCCCTGAACCGCAGCCAAAGCTTCCTCAATCGGCCGCGTCACCAGTTCCTCCATTTCCTGAGGGCCAACGTTGCTATAACTGGTGATCACCGAAATGGTCGGATACGTCACCTCCGGCATCAAATCGATTGACAGCCGCCAAAACGACACGATACCCAATGTAATGATAATGAAAAAAATGACAGCAGTCAAAATGGGACGTTTCACTGATCCCTGAGCAATATTCATGTGGTCTATTCCTTTCGATTGGACTGCGTATTGCTTTCAAAGATAAGATCTGCTATGCGCTCAAGAGTGGTGGAGTAATATTGTTCGGTTAGAATTACTCTAAACATCTCCCTTTCAAAAAAGGGAATTTAGCGATGTCTCGTTTGCAAGCGACCGAAAGAAGTACCAGCCAGGTGCGGTTGACTAACTTGGGGGATATCAGATTAAGAACACTAATTTTATTGCCCCGCAAATCCATCACTCCACAACTCCAACCCGCCCTTACTCTTTTGATCCTTTTCGTGTCGGCCTATTGGGACTTGATCCTGGCAGAATCACCGGGCTGCCATCCTCCAGCAGGTGCTGACCCAGCGTTACTACCAGGCCATCGATTTTGGGCGCAACGATTTCAATTTTTTCAGGGGTGGTAATTCCAACCTGCACCGGCTGCTGTTTTGCCACTGTCTGGTTGTTCGGAACTACAAACAGCACATTTTGTCCCGCTCGATTCACCAGTGCCTGTCCCGGTACCAACTGAGCTGTATCCTTCTCGGCTAGCACCACGCGCACGCGGGTAAACATTCCTGGTTTGAGCAGCAATGAATCGTTGACCACCTCCACCTCCATTTTCGCGACACGGGACGCTTCCTGCAACATGGGTGCGATGCGAGCCACTCGGCCGATGAAAATTTTGGCTGGATAAGCATCCACCTGCACCTCTGCGGGCTGGCCGATTTGTACGCGACCATAAATTCGCTCTATAACCGTTGTCTGAACGATCACCGTATCAATACCGATGATTGAAACTACCGGCGCATTGGGCGCCAGCAAGCTGCCCACATCTACATAGCGCTCACCGATAAAACCAGGCTCAGTGGCCATCAGCGTTGTATATCCCAATCGAATTTTGGCTGATTTGAGCGCCGCGTCTCGTTGATCGACCTGCGCGGTAGCCAACTCCAGTCGCGATTTCTGCGCTGTAAAGTTGGTCTGCGCAGCATCCAGTTCCGCGGGCGATGCAATCCCTTTTTCTTGTAGCGACTGCACCCGCTCGAGATCCTGTTTGGCCAGCGCAAATTGACTGGTGGCCTCTCGCAGCGTGGCCTGGGCAATTTTTAAATTCGCCTCCGCTTCTCGTACCGCTTGCTGATATTCCGAATCGTCGATGCGTGCTACTACTTCTCCTCGTTTCACCCAGTCTCCAATCCGTTTTTTGATTTGAACCACTCGACCCGAAACTTTGGGGGCCAGTATGTATTGATAGATTGGAGTTACCGAGCCCACAAAGGTCTCCATTTCTTGAATCGGACCATATCGCACGCTGTCAACTTCCACCGCCACTGGCGGGCGGGCCGAGCGATTGGATGCCTGGCTGGTTCCTTTGGTGATTAGCACTACAATTCGCCATAACAGTACAGCTAAAAACAGCGCACCAATGATGATGATTATTTGCTTCTTTTTCATGGGATTCATTATCCTTTATCATGGTCTTGCCGAGCGTGGTGTCTTTCTTAATCAATATTTGATCAAGGTATAGCCCCTCAGCCACAACTTTTCTGTTGCTCTATTGTTGAACACAGATGTAACCAAAAACCTTCGCTCCGAAATTGACCTTTAATCACTTAGCCAATTGCATCGCAATAAATTTTAAGTGAGGTGGACCGTCGTAATCGGGGTGTCATCGACGATATTTTCGTGCAGCGATGAATTCTTGCTGCTGCTCATTCTCCAATGAGCTCTCGATAACGAAAGCAATTCACTAAATGATCGTTCACCAAACCAATCGCCTGCATATGAGCATAAATAATCGTCGACCCTACAAACGAAAAGCCTCGTTGTTTTAGATCCTTGCTGATCCGATCCGACAGCTCAGTCCTCGCTGGCAATTCTGACAGCGATTTCCAGTGATTCACCACCGGCCGATGATTGACAAAATTCCAAATATAATGGTCGAAGCTGCCGAATTGCCGCTGCACTTCCAGGAATCGTTGCGCATTGTTGATGGCCGATTCGATTTTTTTGCGATTCCGGATGATACCGGCATTGGCCAGCAATTCGGCTACTTTGGCAGCATCAAATTGTGCGACTTTTGTTGGATCGAAATGCGCAAATGCCTGGCGGTAATTTTCACGCCGTCGCAAGATGGTCAGCCAACTCAAGCCGGCCTGTGCCCCCTCCAGCACCAGAAACTCAAAATGCTTACGATCCTCATGCACCGGCACGCCCCATTCCTCATCGTGGTACTTGATGTACAATTCATCGTTCCCTGGCCAGGGACAACGTTCCATTTTTGCTCCTATTGCTTAGACTGGATGAATTAAACAATACAGGATGAGCTCATTTCCTTCCTCCATTCTGGGAACAGCATTGGCAACTGAACAATAAACGGTTGATCTCATTGAGCGTGCGATCTGTTTGGCAATCAAAATAGAAGGAGGCAGCTTCGATCCCTCGCAGATGGTGTAAAACCATCTGCAATCATCTAAGTTTTGATCTGAATAAAAGATCAATCATGTCGGAGATTTCCGCCGCAAAAATCATTGACTATTTGCCCCATCCAGTTAATTATAGCTACAATAATTTTGCCGACGAGCGTCACACGAGTTGGGAAAAAATCTCTCTGGCTTTTTCAATAGCCATAAAATGGCCGGCACCCTCGACATAATGGGCCCTGGCTTGCGGCAATTTTTCGAGATTGAATTGAGCCAGGCGCAATGGCACAATGGTGTCGGCCGTGCCATGCCACACCTGTACTGGCATTTCGACCGCGGACAGGTCAAAGCCCCAGGGGCGAGATAAAATTCGCATATCGCTGACCACGCCACGGCTGCCCTGGCGAAATGCCTGGCCGACATCCTGCTTGAACATGGCGGCGATCATTGGTTCAGTCAGCAACTTTTTGTCATGCGCTGGCAGATCGGCCACCAGCTTCTCGAAGGCCACATCGAACCGGGATTTGAACACTCGAAACAGCGCTCCGGCAACGATGTTCATCAGCGCCGGGCTGCGACGCGCAAATCGAAATAGCCGTTTCATTTTGGGATCAAGTTGGTCAAACAGTTCAGGCTGATCCAACGGAGCCAGGCTGCTAACAATGGCCAACCGCCGGATTCGATCCGACAGGCGATAGGCGCAGGCCAGGGCATACGGACCGCCGCTGGAGATGCCGATGCAGCTAAACTGGTCTATGCCCAAGTGATCGCAAAAAACTTGCACATCTTTTGGCCAGTCGAGCAGAGTTCGGTGGCGTTGATAGCTGGATAGCCCGGTGCCGGGTCGATCCAGCGCATACACGCAGATCGAAAGTTCGTTTAGCACCGAAAGGTCTGGATTGCGTTGCAGCCGGGAGCCAGGAATTCCATGAAAAAATAGCACCGGTTGACCATCAGGATTACCGTACCTGGCATAGCCCAGTTGCCTGCCATCTGGCAGTTTGAAAATTTCATTATCGCGTTGGATTAATGGCTTGGTTAGATTCATGATTGAGCCTGGTTTCAGTTAATATTTTATGTCAGCTCAAACTGACCGGTCGCTCACAGCGACCGGTCAGTGGTGACGCTATTATCTTTCTACTTAAACTGACTGGTCGCTGGGAGCGACCGGTCAGTGCCAACGTACCTGCCAGACGCGTTACTGCGAGCGACCGGTCAGTTTGGAAAAAGATAGCCGATGCGGAAATGCCTTCCGCACGTTGTCCAATCGCAATGGAATTTGAATGTATTCACCCTTGAGCCATAGCGACACCTGATCCACAAAATTTTCGCTGCCCGGCCAACCATCCTGGCCGCCAAGGAGCACAAAGTAATTTTCATCCAGGTCCCGCATCGAGGCAATGAACCGGGAGTTGGCTCCATAGAAGGTGTCGTGACGCTGGTTGGTGATCGCATGGGCAGTTTTCATCACGGAATTATAGCTTCCATCCGCGGGGTAATTGCCGAATCGAAAGCGACCGCCGATGATTGGGATTCGGCCCAAAATATGGCTCACATTCAACCGATGCATGTCCCCCCAGGATTTGAATTTTCGTGCGTCTTTGACAGCCAAAGGAATTGCTTGCGCCAGTGCTGTTTTCATGGTGATTTCTTCGGCCTGGCTGAAATCCTGGATCAAAAAGCGATTGGCATGTTCGGACCCAAGCAGGGCTTCCGCAAAATCACGATCATATTTTTTCCCATAAAAATCTCGGATCAAGTGAGCCAGCAGCATCTGAAACACCACCGGGCCACGAGCCTCATGGGTGTAATTCCCATCCCATTGCTGAAGCTGGTTAAAAAACTCTTTGGCCGTCCGATCATCTGGCTGGATCAATTGAAACTGCTGGATATTTGTTATCAATAAATCGCGCAACGCCACGGCAGAAGGGACATAGACATCCCGCTGGATTCGCTTCAAGCCGGCGAGATCCCATGGTTGATGTTCCCGAATCAGTTGACTCAATCGTTCAACCCGGTCATTAGCCGAGAAGAAATAGCCCAGCGGCGGGTCATTGATAACGGGCCGGTTATTGGCCGAAACGATGAATCCCTCAGCAGGATTTAATGCCGAGGGCAATTCTAGCGTTCCTAAGAGCCCGTTCCATTGATGATGTGGGTTTGCCGCGGCGAGCAAAAAGTCAGCAGGTTTCAATGATTGGCGCCGGGGAATTTTTACTGCTGGCACCATGCCGATGTTGCCCTGTCCATCGGCATATAGAAAATTCTGGCCGGATACGCCGTAGGTTTCAAACGCCTGCCGAAACTCGTACCAGTTGCGCGCCTGGTTTAATTTGAAAAATGACGAATATTCATCCGTCACCTGATGCCCGACCCACTTCATGGCGAATATTCGATGGTTATTTTTAAAGAACGGTATGTCCGACAAAATTGGCCCGAAGCTGGTGGATCGAACAATTACTTTTTTGTCCTTCCACCACCGGACTTTGATTTTTTCGGCGTGAGCATCCAGGTGGTTCAAGGAATCTACGGTCAATTGGTAAAGATCGCTGCTGGCACTGCGCATATTGGTGCCCGCCCAGGCAATCGATTCATTGCGTCCTACCAATACCATGGGCACGCCAGGAAACATCAATCCCACAACATGGAAAGATGGACAGTGGTAGCCGGCAATCAGCCAGATATTGGGCAGTTGCAATCCCAGATGGGGATCAGTGGCCAATAGCGCCTGGCCATCGGCAGAGAGATTTGCGCCGATCACCAGCGCGTTGCTGCCTGATTTGATATTTGAGGAAACGAAGGATAAATTTTCTTGAAAACTCGGCGTAGATTGAAATCCCAACTCGAGAAAACGTTCCCATATTTCGGGCCAATAGGGTTTGTTGCGAAATTTGAGCCATTGAAACCAATTGAACCAGTTGACATCGGCAGAGGCCAGGCGGCCGATTTTGATGATATCCTGCACCCGCCAGGGTTCCGGTTGGATCGCCAGCAATTTGAATTCTGGCGGCGCTTCGGTCATATTGTCTTGATAGAAATTCAAACCGCGCACAAAATGTTGCAGCCAGATTTTTGTGGCCTCCGGCAATATTTTTTCGATGCTATCGGCCGCGGAGCCCAGATTCACTATTCGCAAGGAAAAGTCAAGGTCGGTGGCAAACGGCCCTATGCTTTCGGCGAGCCGGCCTTCAACCACGCGCCGCACCAGCGTTATCTGGCTGAGGCGCAGGTGGGCATGGACCATCCCCAATAAAAACGCGCAATCCGCATCATTTTGAGCCTCAATGAATGGGATCAGGTGCGAATCCCAATAAATGGATGCGCTATCCCGCAATGGCAAATCATTCACTGGAAAACTCTGGAGTCGTTGGGCAAGGTTCCTTTTTTGCGGAGACGCGGTGATTATGGCCATGCATGAAACCAGCAACAATAATAAAAATCCGAAAACACCTACAAATTTTATGTTCATCCTCATTTCCTATCCTCTTGAAATCGAATGTCAGTGGTTAGCTGCTCTTGAACGATTTCAAGACAGTTCCGTTCCGGGATGGCGCTTGCCGGATCAGAAATTGGATTGCTGGCAACGGCATCTTTGGGTTAGCGAAATCGATTCGCAATTGGAAAAGATAAAAATTCTTACCTCCTTATCGTTTGAATGCTAATTGATTTTGGCTAAAGATGATTATCAACCGAGAGGTAGATATTCATGCCAGCATTTCGGTGCTGCAGCCGCTGCGCTTCCGCATTATCCCATGGGATGGGCTTCTTTTGCCGATACGGTGAAAGATTCATAGAGAAACACAGGAATGGAAATGATATACAGACACCAGAAAAAATAAACGATAAAGCCAGCAATGCCAAAGGCGTAATCCTCTGGCAGAATGTAATTTAATGCCAACCCCAGCCAGCGATGGGCCAGATTGGACATCGGCCGCGCAACCATCGCAATTACCATGGCGGCGGTAATGCTTTTGCGAATTTCTCTTCTATTCAATTTAGCGCCAGCGCTGCTGCCCACAAAAAAGGCAACAAATCCCAACAGAAACGCTAGCAAAATGATGATAATCGAGACGGTTTTGAACGCGGTGAATTTGACCCAATACGATGGCGGCACAGGTTCGAAAATCGAATCGGCCCGGCTGGGGAGCTGAATACCAACTGGCCTGTTCGATTCGGGCTCGTATTGCGAAAAGGCTATGGGAGATGCAAGGACGATCATCAGAACCAACAATGCATAGATGACTTTTTGGTAGTAGGACATATCATGCTCCACAAAAAAATGCTTGCTTCTTAGCGATGCTTTTTGTAGATTGGGCCCAACTTAAAAATATAATGCGCTAAAAACTGAGAACATGAAAAAAAATAACGATCGCACCGTATTCGAAAAAGACCTGATTCTGGTTTATATTGAAAATCGACCCGCTTTTTTTGCTCGGATCGAAAAGATCACTCCTGATCACAAGCGCGGCTGGTGGCGACTGCAGTTGTTGGTCTTGCAGGTGCCACTCCTGGTAACCACCTGGATTCTGGACGAAGAGCAAATTCGCGGGGCAGATTTTACCATGGGAGGCACCCCAGTTCGTATTGAAAAAGTAATCCCGCCCGCTGAACTCGCCGTCCCTGAGCCGGTTGAGGAAACCTCTGCGCCTTCATCCCAGGCGGACAAAGGACCAGCACGAATTTTAACACTAAATCGAGATCAAAAAAAATAGTGTATCGGCTATACGCTTATCCCTATTTGCCCAAGCTCATGACGCAAATTGCTGGCGTCACTAAAATGGATTGTTTTAAAGTTCAATGCCTGCGCAGCGAGAATGTTGTCCAGTCGGTCATCAATAAATAGACATTGCTCGGGTGATACTTTAAGCAATTGTGCTACGGTTAAATAAATTTCGGCGTCAGGCTTTTTCATTTGCAGTTCATAGGACAAAAATTTGCGGCTGAAGTTGCTCAGCCAGGGTAGCTGTTGTACACAGGCCTCAAAATGCCAGGGATCGGTATTCGATAGCAGCGAAAGCACAAAGTTCTGCTTCTTCAGTTGCTCCACGATTTCAGCCATTCCCTCGACCGGACCGGCCAGCATGGAATTCCAGATGGCGTTGAATTTTTCGAACGATACGTTCCGCTGATAATACTGACAGGTAAGCTGATGAAACTGCGCCGGCGTAATTTTGCCAATCATAAACGACTCATAAGCACCGTCGCCAATTTGGTGTTCCATTTCCTTGTCTGTGAATTGAAACTCACGTCGAAATTGTTCCACAAAAGTCGGCAGATTTACCTTAATGAGAACCTGCCCCAGATCGAAAATAATGTTGTCAATCATTCGTTTCCTCAAAACTAAAACAGATTACCATTGAGATGCCAATCGACTGCTGATGATTTTTCACCAGTGGCCCTTAATATTACCGAAAAATTTATTAAAAATCAAGCAAATTATCAGCTCGGCTGCAAAGACCGCCAGAGCGCGCGATAATCCAATTCTGACGACCTGGTGAAGGCGAAAGTCGTGAATCCATTTTGGAATTCATTTTAAACGATGATCGCGAAGTCTGGTCCTCGCAATACGGATACGAACTCAGACGCCGCAAACCAACCAGCTATCGTGATAACGATTGCTGCCCGCTGATCATCCTCAGCTTTTGAACAAAGGGAGCTTGACAAAACGCTTGCTTTTTATCTTTTCATTTAGTACTTTTTGCAAAAATGATTTAATTAAGATTCATTTGTGGAGAGGCTCATGCGAAATTGGAAATTTATGCTACTATTGGGAATTCTGCTGGGATTGGGAAAATTAACCGCCGGCGATGAATTTAATACCGAACGTCTGCCGATTGGGAACCCTCAGACCAAATATGATTTCGGCGCGGTACAGCTCAATCAGTTTTTGGATACCCATGCAAATACCGTTCTTTCTTTGGATCAGCTTATCGAACGACTGCAAGGCTTTCAGGTGATCATGCTCGGCGAAAGCCATACCAATGAGCACCATCATCAGATGCAACTGGACATTATTCGTGCGCTGACCGAATCTGGTACGAAGATTTGTCTGGCGTTGGAGATGTTCACTCCGGCACAGAACGAAGCTTTGAACGATTATGTTACTGGGAAAATTACTGAAGCCGAATTTCTCGATCGATCCAATTATTTCAATACCTGGGGTCATAACTATCGTTACTATCAGCCGATTTTTGATTACGCTCGATCCCGTCAGATCCGGTTGTACGGGATCAATACCAGGCAGGAGTTTACCTCGAAAATCGGTCGCAGCGGCATCGGTTCGTTGACTGCCGAGGAGCGTTCGCAGCTACCGCCGATTGATACCTCGAATGTCGAGCACCGCTTCTATATCAAAGCCACCATGGAAGGGATGGATGCAGTCTCTCCGGCTGCGTTTCGAAATATCTACACCGCTCAATGCCTCTGGGATGCGGCTATGGGCGAAGGTGCGATCCACGTCGCCCAGCAAAATCCCGACGCCAGGGTGATCATCCTGGCTGGCAGTGGGCATGTGGCCTACAATCTGGGTATTGGTCGGATCATCCAGCAGCGAAGCAACCTGCAAGTGGCCTCTGTGCTGGCTGTGGATATCCCGGATACCATTGCTGAATCGGCCATGATGAAAGTCAAAAAAAGTCTGGAACAAAAGCCACCCGCACCGGCTGGCGACAAACCAGGGGATGCGCCAAAAATGCCACCCATGGCCGCGATGCATGGTTCTGCAGGGTCACAAGCTGCACCGCAGAAAATCGTGGTCCGAAGTCTGGCCGATTTTATTTACGGCGTGCCCGAAGTCAAGCAGGAAAAATATCCCTCATTTGGTTTCAGCGTGGATGAAAAAAATGACCGGGGTTTCCGCATCAAACGGGTGCTCCCCGAAACGATAGCGGAAAAGCAGGGACTGCTGGTGGGTGATCTGCTGCTGGCAGTCGATGGTAAAACATTTAGCAATATGTCGCAGCTCAAAAAATACCTGAGCTTCAAGAACTGGAACGATGAAGTGATTTTCCAATTGCTGCGACAGGACAAAACGATCGACTTAAGATTTGTCATTAAACCCGAAGAGAAATGAGTCAAAATGAAAAAGCATTTTATGAAAGACCCATGGTTAATTTCGCTCAGTGTGTTATTTCTGACATTGGCTGGTAGATTTGGAGCTACCATTGTTCATGCGCAACAGAAATCTACCAGATCGTTGCTGCAACAGATTGATCGGCTTGCGCGGCAGGTCGAGCCGAAGGTGATTGCCTGGCGCCGGGATCTGCACCAGCATCCGGAGCTCTCGAATCGCGAATTTCGGACGGCTGAGGTGGTCGCTGATCATCTGCGGCATCTGGGGCTCGAGGTGAAAACCCAGATTGCTCACACCGGCGTGGTGGGTGTCCTGTCCGGGCGAAAGAAAGGCCCGGTAGTAGCATTGCGCGCGGATATGGATGCGCTGCCGGTGACTGAGGCCACGGGGCTGCCATTTGCATCGACAGTGAAAGCCATTTATAATGGTGCCGAGGTTGGGGTGATGCATGCTTGCGGCCATGATGCGCACACAGCCATGCTCATGGGCGTGGCCGAAATTCTGACCGCCTGTCGTGATCGCTTGCCGGGCACCATCAAATTTATTTTTCAACCAGCCGAGGAAGGCGCTCCAGAGGGAGAGACCGGCGGCGCTGAACTGATGATTGCTGAAGGTGTCCTGGAAAATCCAGCGGTGGATGCTATTTTGGGACTGCATGTTTTTCCCTTTACTACAGGCACCATCACCTATCGTTCGGGCGCAGCGATGGCCGCCGTTGATGCGTTGCGCATTATTGTTCATGGCCAACAGACGCATGGCGCCATGCCCTGGGGGGGCGTCGATCCGATTGTGGTGGCGTCTCAAATCGTATTGGGATTGCAGCAGATCATCAGTCGTCAGGTGAATATCACCGACGCGCCGGCAATTATTTCCATCGGCAGCATTCATGGGGGAGTGAGAGGCAATATCATTCCGGAACAGGTAGAGCTGGTGGGAACGATCCGGACCCTGGACGCGGAGATGCGGAAGGATATTCACGAGCGCATCCGCCGTACCGCCGCGCTCATCGCTCAAAGCTCGGGTGCTACGGCCGAGGTCGAGATTCAGGAAGGCTATCCCGTTATGGTGAATGATCCGGAACTTACCCAGCGAATGATTCCGGTATTGCAGCAGGTTGTGGGTGAAAACCATGTTACTGTCGTGCCGCCGAAGGGAACCGCCGAAGATTTCGCCTATTATCAGCAGCGCGTGCCCGGCCTATTTTTCTTTTTGGGCGTCACCCCACCGGGAACAGATCCCAGTAAAGTGGCCATGAACCATTCGCCCTATTTTTTTGTGGATGAGAGCGCAATGATAATTGGTATGCGCTGTCTGGCGTATCTGGCGGTAGCTTATTTATACCAGCCGCTAAAGTAATTGCTTGAATCGATGTGGAAGGTACAATGGAACAAGAGCAGGTGAAGCAAGCTTATGATTTCGGGGTGGACCGATATATCGAGAGCCGCCTGGCCCGAGTGGATGATTTTGTAAAACGACATTTTTCTTTTCGTGGCGCATTAAAATTGCATCGAAAGGCGCTGGGCAAAGATCTTTATAAAGGTCCATTGAATATTGTTTGGGCTGCACCATATACTGCCGCGAAAGTGATGGCCGTGGCGCTTCGAAAATGTGGCTTCAATAGTGTTTCCAGCTACATGGACAAATTGCCGCGAGGATTTGAAACCAATGTGCAGCAAGAGATATCCTGGTTGATTTATACCGAGTTGCTGGAAATACCTTATATTCAGGGCCGGCGTCGTGCCACTAAAGATGCGCTGCTGGAGCACATTCTTGAGCAGCCAGAGGTCTCTGCAGCCATTATGGAACAATTGGAAACAATCGCCGCCAGAGCTTCGGAAACGCATTTCCGTCAGCTTTTGGAGCGAAATCTGATGGAGTACGGCTGCAGCCGAACCGCGACTGCGGAATTGGCCGGCAGCATTGTTACTCTGGCCACCGGTGCCGCATTGTTCAAAAAGATGACGCCGGGAGCGATGGCCACTGGCGCTGCGATTGCCAGTGCGCTGGCACAGCAGGCTGCTGTGTCACATTTTTTTTTAGGCCCCACCTTGGGTGCTCTTTACTATAGCGTTTTTCCAGCAACGGTGTCTGCCGGCTTATTGGTGGCGACGACGGGCGCAGTGATGGCCGCGCTGTCGCTGGTAACCTCGTTTGCCGGTGTTATTATCGATCCTTTACAGGCCCGACTTGGTTTGCATCAACAGCGGCTGAAAAAATTCATCCACAGCCTGGAGCATGAACTAAAAGGTAGGGGAGATTCTCGACTGGAGCTTAAGGCGCAATACGTAGCTCGAGTCTTCGATATTCTGGATCTGTTGAAAGTCGCGGCTCTGCGGCGCGGTTGAAAATCGGGACGGTTTTTGAATTGGAATGGGATGGCGAAATAGGGGAGAGGTGCTCGCGAAAACCGAATGATCCCCAAACTAATTGCTTGATAATTAACCACAGATTGATTATATTTTGCTGCTTTTAATGAACGCATTCCAAAATTGCGGTCTGAAAGACATAAATTAGAGTTTATACCCATGTCGAATCGAATGAAAATAGTTTTCAGATTCATTATATTGGTGGTGGGCATTGTCGTTGTCGCCTATTGGGCGCTGGTGGCAAGCTTACCCGATGTGGAAACCATCGAAAATTATCGGCCAGAGTCCACCGTTATCAATCTCCATAATTTTAATTGGGAACGCGGCCAGGTGGCACCGGTACAGAAATACGTTTCTCTCAGCCGCATTTCGCCAGAGCTCCGAACCGCGGTGATCATCAGTGAAGACGACACATTTTTTGGACATTCTGGCATCAATATCAATGAACTTAAAAAAGCATTTCAGGAAAATTGGCAGAAAAAAAGATATGCTCGGGGAGCCAGCACCATTACCATGCAAGTCGCTCGCAATGCATTCTTAACCAAAAAGAAAAGTATCATCCGCAAGGTGAAAGAAATTCTATTGGCGAAGCGGCTGGAGCGGGTCTGGACCAAACAGCGCATTTTTGAATATTACCTCAATATCGCCGAATGGGGGCCAAATGTCTATGGCGCTGAAGCAGCCGCATACTACTATTTCAACAAGCCGGCTGCTCAACTGAATCTGGCCGAGGCAACGCTAATGGCAGGCATTCTACCCAATCCTATTCGTTTGAATCCCTTTGTCAATTGGTCTGGAGCCAGGAGACGACAGGCGCGCGTGCTGCGACTCATGCGCAATGCGCGTTTAATTAGCGATGTTGAGTACCAGGATTTGCTGGCGCAGGAGGTCAGTTTGCGGGGTTCCGAACCAAAGTTGGTGATCGATGAGATCAAAACAACGCCGCCCCCTTCCATTTTCGATTCGTCACTGCAGGATGCTGCTATCCCGGAGTCCGTTCGTCAGCAAGCAGATACGACGGGGATTATCTTTTTACCTGAGGAATGAACATGCGTTCACGAGTACTAAATAGATTGTTAACGTTTGGAATGCTGCTTTTTTTGATCCCAGGTGTTCGGGCACAGGTCATCATCGATGTGCGATCGGATACCACTACGGCCACACCAACGGATTCTATTTTCATCCTCAAACGACAATTGCAGCAGCAACCCGCAGCCATCCATTTGCGGCTACAATTGGGTTCGCTGTACCTGCGGCGTCAGATGCTGGACGAGGCTGAGACCGAATTCCAGCAGTGTTTGCAGGTCGACTCCCTCTCTGTCCCCGCTCTTACTGGACTGGGGCAGGTTCATTTTCAGCGTCAGCCCAGCAAAATCATTCCGTTCGAGCGGTTGAAAGAGTTGTTGAAACAAGATCACAAATCTCAAGCCATCAAAAAGTTGCATCAGGCGCTCAAAATCGATCCCAATTACCTGCCGGCACGTTACTATCTGGCGCGCACGTATCTGGAGCAGGGGACTACCGAAAGTTTGAACCAGGCCCAGGAGGAGTTTAAGCGAATCGCTGCCGTGAGTCCAAACTATCAAGACCTCCAATATCAATTGGGCTACACCTGGCAACGGATGGGCAATTACCAGCAGGCATTGAACGCCTATCTGGTCATCACGCCGGCGATGGCGGATTATGCTCGGTCGCGGATTCGGATGTCAGAAGTGTATTATGAATTAAAAGATTTCAAAGCTTCTACCGAGAAATATTTTGAAGGAATTGAAACGCTCGATAATCAGGAGATGTTGGATTATCTGTTCGAAGAGCAGAAAATTATCCTCACACCGCTGGAACTAAACCGCTTTGAGAGTGCCCCGAATGTTGCCAAAAAGAAGCTGTTTAAGATTTTTTGGAAGCAGCGCGATCCCGACCCGAGTACACCAGAAAATGAACGATTGATGGAGCATTTTCGGCGGGTCAAATTTGCTCGCGAAAATTTTCATTTCACCGCACCGCCGTATTATGATGATCGAGGCAAAATCTACATCAAGTACGGTCCGCCAGATGATCGTTATAATGCGCCTGTGGGCACGTTGCCGGCTAAAGACAATGAATCCTGGGCCTATGAAAGCGTTCAGCGGGGGTTAGTGTTCGATTTTGTCTCCGAAGGGGGCTATTTTCGTCAAGTCAACGATTTGACCGATGCCGCACTGGCTGGATATGGATTCAATTCGCGGTTGGTGTTGGCGTCTCAGTTGTATAACAATCGCAGCACGCTTAGTCGGGCCTATTCCAATTTGGCAGTTAATTTCTCCCGCGATAAGCTGAACGATTTTCAACGTGAACGAGATCAGGCGGTAGCTGCCCATCCGGGTGAATTTTACCGCCACAATTACCAGGCACAGAACTTTCCCTTTCTAACCAAATGGGCGCAATTCCGCGGGGATAGCAATAAAACGCAAGTCGAAGTTTACATTTCTATTCCCGGCCTGGCGGCCAAATTCAATCGCGGGCCAACTCAATATGTCAATTACACCGACCTGTTTGTCGATATCGCGGATAGCAATTTCAATTCAATTATCAAAAAGCAGGAGCGATTTTCAATCAAGATCGATTCTGTGGCCAACATGGAATCAAGGCACTTCCTGTTTCAGAACAACTATTTGTTGCCGCCTGGTGTTTATGAGACGTCCCTGGTGATGACCAGCCCCGATAAAAAAAGCAAAGGCATTCAAAAGAAGCATCTGGTGGTGCGGAATTTTGCCGTCCCTCGACTGATGTTAAGCGATATTCAGATGTCGTCCCAAATTTCGGTAGCTGTCGATCATCTCGAACCAATCCATGATAAGAAGGATTTGAAAATTATGCCCTATCCTTTTTCACGGGTGATGAAACAGCAGCCGCTCCACCTGTATTTTGAAATCTATCATCTCCAATTGGATGAGCGCAACCGGTCGAATTTTGAAGTAATCTATACGGTGAAGACCATTCGGCCGGATCGTAATTTTTGGCAGAAGACGATTGGCAGCATTCCCAGGCTATTCGGAGGCGCTGAGCGCAACTACATTTCAACCACAGTGCAGCGAGAAGGGGATAACGAAAAGGCTTGTGAATATATCGCTTTCGATCTCAAGCACCTGGACCTGGGGCAAGTTGAATTGCAGATAGAAGTCTTTGACCGCGTGGGTCAGCAGCGTGCATCCAATGTTATCGAATTTGCATTGGTCAAATGAGACCGAATGACAATTTATGAATCGCGAGCTTATCTGAACTGTTGCGATTCATCCAGACAATTATCAAATGAATCATAGAAATGGAGACCCGATGAAACAATTCTATTGTCCCTATTGCAATGAAAAATTATCATATTTTGATGGCACGGTCATCAAAATGAAGGGGGTGATTGCAAGCGAATCCTGTGAATGCGTGGCCAATTTTTATTTGCCTGGCGGCATTGGCAAATACGGATGCATCGTCGACGATCATTTGGTATTGAAAGACGGTGCCAAAGTCGAATTCCGCTGTCCAAATCCAAAATGCGACCATAGCTTTACGTCCCACTACGACGATGATCTGGCTGAGATCAAAATGATGGATGATGATGGGCACGAATATGTGGTGGTTTTCAACCGAATTTACGGTGTCCATTCGACATTTGTAATTGATTTCAAGCGTAAGAAACTGGCGGGCTCCTACGGCGAAGATAAGCACGGATATCTCCACGACTTCGACCGACCAGTCAATTTTTTTGGCAGTTAATTTTGAATTATAGCTATCCTCCGATGGTTAGGCAACCGTTCACTATCGTTATAAATTGGCTCCGAACGAAATTCATTGATTATCAAAAGTCGATTGGCAAGCCAACCGTGGCAATTTATGTTCCGGAACAGAGCTTGGATGGAAAGCTGAATCTCGCACCTAAAAGCTAAAAATTGGCCATTTATTGATCTGTGATTCGCCCCGATTAATCCAACTGCCGTTCGTAATGCGTGAGATATTGATCCTCAGTTCTGCTTATGCTGTCTTGACCTCGTCAATTAAATTCACCTCGGCCCATTGCCCGGATCGTTCGACCCGAACCGTTTTGATATCTAACGGTCGAAAGGATAGACCAAA
>JAPDQM010000019.1:0-47236 GCA_034505795.1 Candidatus Zhuqueibacterota bacterium | reverse complement strand
AGCGTTTCAATATAATTTTCATCCCGCAGGTCATCATGGGCCGCCCAAAGGAAATATTTGCCCTGCGCTTTCTCGAACACAAAGCGAAAGTTTTCAATGGCTGTGAGTGGCGTTGGTTGCTGGAAATAGATGATCCGCTGATCCTGTTGGGCAAAGCGACGGCAAATTTCATCGGTGGCATCCTGGGAGTTGTTGTTCGATATAATAATCTCCAGATTAGCATAGGATTGCCTCACAATCGATAGGATCGCTCGTTCCAGAGTTTTCGCGCCGTTGCGAATCGGCATCCCCACGCTTACCAAAGGTTGCGTCGCACCCGCCCTGAGTTCTTCAACCGAGTGATTTTTCATGATACAGACCCAACAAGTCCCAGCTTAGCAAAGACCAGGCGACTTCGTTCCATTATAACTTCTTTCAACTCAGCACTCATAATAAGCCAGGCACCAGCTAAAAACAGGATCGTACCAACGCCATAACCCAACAACAGTGCGAACAGCGAATTGGACCGGGTCGCCACCAGCATCAATCCCGTGATACCGTAGCTCAGTAACGCCAGCATCAAAATCCGGCCGACGTGCTTGAACCATGCCCCACTGGGAGAGTGCAGACACTCCCGACAAAAGCGAGGAACGAAATAAGTATAAAGAAATAGGTGGTCCAATACCCAGGCCAAACCCGCGCCAATCAGGCCACCATAATAGATGATTGGAACAGACAACGGAATCACGACCAGGAATGAATAGAGGCTCTGACGCGCCAGGATGCCCGGTTTGCCCATGGCCAGCGCGACTACATGGGGAATATTCAGCGTGCCGTTCAAATAGAAACCCAGGCAGAGAAAGATGATCGGCCACTGCAACATGGCCGCAGCCTCGCGATTCAGCACATACGAGAAAAGCGGCTGAGCTACAAAGGCAATACCAGCAAATATGGGCATGATCAGCAAGCAGATCAAATCCTGGAGGCGGTGATACTGCTGCTCCATGGCCGTATAATTTTTTGCCTGGAATAGTTCGGCAAATGAGGGATAAGCTGCCGCTGAAATAGACCGGGTCAGCAATTGGCCTCTGGAAATATTGGTATAGGCCACGGAGTAATAACCCAAAATTCCAATGGGCAGAATTTTGCTGATAATTACTTTATCAAGCTGGGTTCTAAGTGGCGTGATCACTGAAATAAAAATCATTCGAGACATGAACTGCCAGCTTGTCTTTAGAACTTCGAACGAGTAGCGTGGGATCATCGACGCGATTTTAAAAAATCGAACGCAGGCACTCCAATACAGGATCACCCGCAGCGCATAACCAGCCACCAGGCAATAGACGACCTGGAACAAATTGCCACCGAAGTGCAGCACCACTACTGCACTGAATTGTTGCCAGGCCGTAGTCAATACATCGATGGAATTGCTATGTCCCATTCGCTGGATGCCATTCAACAAACTGGCATAAAACGACACCGGCAACGCAACCAAAGACGCCACCCCGAGCATTCGTAAAATCTCTATCGCTGCGGCTGGTGTCATCGTTTTCAAATGAATCCACTTGTGCACCAGCACTGGCGCAATCAAGTATAAAGCCATTGACAACAACAAAAAAACAGCCCAATGCAATAGCGTAAAGGTTTGTACCAGCCGTTTTATGTACTGAGAATTATTGAGGTAGTGCGCCGAAACTTCCCGCACAATGGTGGATGAAATGCCTCGCTGCATGACCGTGCGGATGATGGTGTTTAGCAGGGTCGTAAAAAATATAATGCCCAAGGCATCTTCGCCAAGCGCCTGAAAGATATTTTTGACTGCAACAAATCCCAGAATCAGGAGCAGCACATGGCCCAGGAGATTATAGATAATATTTTTGGAAAGCTTCGACATCGTATACCAGAAAGCCCTTGGCAGCGGAAAGCACCTTGTCTCTTTGATTGGGAAACTATAGGTTTATTTGATGCATTTCAGATAGCCGCCGGGAGCCACAGTGATCAAGAGCTTTTGTTCAATTTCATGATCTACTATAAAACGATCATTGCCGCGAAGGAACTCTGCTACTGCCGTATGCGGATTATTGTTTTTGCCCCAGGGACGATTCGAAGAAAAATTTTCGGGCATGTGCTCAATAATGGTGTCAAATGCCACCAGATAACTCCCTCGAGTGACCAGGGGGGAGTACAACTTCAGCTCAGCCAGAACATGTTCGTGGACATGATTGGAATCCAGGGCCACCAGCACCCGCTCCCTATTCTGTGCCAATGCGTAAACCTGTTGCACGATTTTGTCATCCGTCGAAGAACCTTCGATCATTGTGATCCGTTTGAACAGGGGATGAGCCTCAATTTCGCAACGATTGTGTTCTCGAATATCAATATCAATGGCCACAACTCTGCCCTCGCCGCCGATCAATTCCAGCATCGAGGCATAAAAGATGCTCGATCCGCCGCGTGCGATTCCCGTTTCGATAATCAAATCCGGTTGTACCCGCCAAATGATTTCCTGCATGGCCAGAATGTCCTGGGGAAACTGAATAATGGGTCGGCCGAGCCAGGTGAAATGGTACGAGTATTCATAACGAGAGGCTCGTTCGAACCAGGCCCCGGTCAAATTCCGAAGTTCCTGGTCCGCAGCCATTTGTTGGATGTATTCATGATTTCGTTTTTCAAAAGCAATGGGGTCCATTATTGTCCATTTCATTTAATGAATTTTTATATTGCAACCTAATGCCAATCATTAGAATTCCAACTTCTTGCAAATGCACCCAATTTTTGTAAGCAAAATACACAGAAATTTGCGGGACAATGCTACGACACACCTACCTGCGCACCTGCTTGGCGATCAATATGCCAATTCCAATGTCTGAATATTAAACTGCAGATTTCGGGTCATGTCTCGAATCTCTGATAGATAAATATCGTTCATGACCCAGATGGTTTGTGCATCCCATTGCGCCAATTCATGGGGGCCGATTATGTTATGTCCGGTTTTGGCAATAAAACGGCCCTGCTTCATCGGATTAATGTCAATGACAGCCGAAATCAATTCCCGATTGGGATCAAGCAAATTGACAAAATTACAACCTTTAGCACCAGCGCCCCAAACCAGCGATGTGCCATGACGCTGCAAATGCGCTTTCCATAAATTTAAATGATCAGTCAGCTCCTGGAAACCAACAGAGCCACCGCTATCTGCCGTTTTTGCATGTGGCCTGAGCTGACTAAGCTTTGCGATGACGTACATGTACTGGGACTGAAACAGTGATCCCCATTCGGAACGCTCGAACATAGCAGTGAGACTTTGCCGATTGAAATAATTGCAGTGTTCATAGACCACATCCCAAAAGGCCCGTTTGGTCATGATCCAATCCCAGTCGGGCACTTCAATAAAGACCATTGCCTTGTCGCTAACCAGGGAAGCGATGTCCTGCAAAAATTGCAAAGGCTCAGGAATATGTTCCAGGGTATGCCGCATAATTATCAGTTCCACATCGCCAACATTATACTTCGGCGAGAAGTAGTCCTTGACAATGCGCGGCTGGTCGCCGCTATAGGCCGGATCGAACCCGATGGCATCGAAGCCATTGGCTAACAATTTGTTGAGAAAAAAACCCTGGCCGCAGCCGATCTCAATCACCCGGCTCCCTCCAAAGCCTCGCGCCAGCAATAGCTGAACGATGTCATTTAGGTAAGCTTGGAAATAACCGGAATAGGCCTGTTCATTCTGATAATTTCGATCATACACCATGAGCGACGGCTGAAAACTCGCATTGAAAACAAATGCGCAATTTGAACAAGACATCAGGTTGATATCACCGGTTATCGCTTGCCGCGCCGCAGCTTCGGTTTCATAAACCTTATTTTGAAAGGTGGGCATGGCCTTTAATTCAAAGCCAGAAATCAGGTCAGAATGATGACAAAGCGGGCAGAACATAAAATACAGGGATTTTTTTCATTGGTTAACGATCAAAATTATTAATAGAGCCAAGACAACAGCAACAAGTAGGGGCGTTGTTCAGCTAATCTTCCAGTTGCGCTGGCCGCTGATGCCATCTTCAAAATGGCGTAAAATTTTCTAAAGCCAGCGTCGCCCGGCACCCCCGGAATCCATACTTATCTTATGCTAAATTCCAGTATCGTTCTGACAGACTGATATTTGCTCTGCTGCCTCGAGTGCTTCGTTCATCCTCGTCGGATCGCCCCAAAAAGCCAACGATTCATATTCTGGATAGGGATAAAAACCGAGTTCCAGCTTAATCTGCGCCCCGCGTTTTTGGATATAATCCTCCACCAGTTTTCGAACCGAGATTGGTTGGCCACTGCAACAATTAATCACACCGGAAATCCTATCCTGCAATGCAATCCGCACCAGGCGCCTGGCAACCTCTGACACTGGCAAATAATCCCGCAATTGTTCACCTGCCGACATGCGGAATGATGGGATCCTTTTGTCCAGCGCCGCCTCAAGCTGAGCCATTAGCGACTGCGAATGTTGTCCAGGCCCGTAGAGGTAGAACAACCTTAGCCACTTGAGATCGAATTTATAATTCGGCTGAAGCTGCTGGATCAATTTTCGCAATGTATCTTTGGCCAGGCCATAGGCTGTGGTCGGCCTGGTTTCGGTATCTTCTTTAAGCGGGCCAAATTGCATCCCATATTCAAAGCACGTACCTGCAACAGTGATCCGTTTAAGCCCCGCTTCGATCAGACTTTTCAAAAACCAATAATGATTCCACAGATTCCGCTCTATGTGGTATAGCGCCTGATAATTTGGCAGACCTTCCCAGGCCAGATGAATCAGTTGCTCAGGTTTATCGAATAATTCGAGAAGCTGACCGGTACGATCGTTCACATCGTAGCTGATGTATTTGACGCGACGATACCAATCGCAAGATTGGGCCTTGCTTTCCGATCGTGAGGTAGCGATGATTTCATGACCTTGCGCCAGGAGTTCGCGAATCACATAATTGCCAATGAAGCCTGTGGCGCCGGTGACTAAAATTTTCATAACTACAATTGGAGCTTTGTTATTGAATGCAATGTGTTTTCAGGCCATTCAATCATCAATATTTGAATGTTGAGGGCAAAGCAACGGGGGTACTGATTGCAGAAGTTGCACGCCTACTCAACTCAACATGTCGTCAGCGAATAGTCGATAGCTGCGGTCTTTTTCCGAAATAACGGTGGGCTGCAGCGGCCATTCAATCCCAAAAGCAGGATCATTCCAGCGAATGCCTCGCTCATAATTTGGTGCATAGACCTGGGATACCTGATAAAAGACCTCAGCGTTGTCGGTCAATGTTTGATAGCCATGCGCCATTCCAGGCGGAATATAAATGGCGTTGCGTTTTTCAGCACTCAATTCAACCCCCAGCCACTTTTTGTAGGCAGGCGATTCTGGCCGCAAGTCCAGGACGACGTCATAGATGCCCCCTCGGATGCAACGCACAAGCTTGGTTTCCTCGAAAGGACTAATTTGCTGATGCAAGCCGCGGATAGTGCCCTTTCGTATGTTGTAAGAAACATTGTTCTGTACAAAATTGACCTGCAGGCCATGAGCGATCGCTTCGTTGTGGCACCAGGCTCGGGCGAAAAAACCACGCTCATCGATGATCGGCTCAAGTTCGATGATGAAAACTCCTGGTAACATGGTCTCGTTGAATTTCATAACCGTTGCTCGTACCTTTCTATCTGATTGTCTGTCACCTGGCGCAGGTCTTTACCCGTTTGAAAGGCTCGATACCATTCTACGGTCCACTCCAGCGCTTCAGCGAGGGTCAAGCGAGGCCACCATTGTAGCAATGTATTGGCGCGACTGGTATCCAGGCGAAGATAAGTATCTTCGTGCGGATGGCTACTCGCGTCCATTGCCCAGGGATGTTGGTTATTCCAGAGCTGTAGCATCCGTTCAACTACCCAGGCCACCGGTCGAGCATCGCTTGGCATTGGGCCAAAATTCCAGCCACCTTCAAATTGAGGGCCAGCCTCCCATAGCTTCTCGGCCAGCATGAGATAGCCCATCAACGGTTCGAGCACAAATTGCCAGGGACGAATAGCCTGAGGATGTCGAATGCGAAGGGTTTGCTGGTTCAAGATCGCACGGACAATATCGGGCAGGAGACGATTTTGCGCCCAATCACCGCCTCCAATCACGTTGCCAGTACGCACCGTAGCAATGGCGACACCATGCTCATGATATTTGTCGGCAGGAAAAAATGAATTGCGATACGCTGCTGTCACCAATTCAGCGCAGGCCTTGCTGCTGGCATACGGATCGAAGCCGCCCAGCCGATCGTTTTCGCGGTAGCCCCAATGCCAGCCTCTATTATCGTAGCATTTGTCGGAAGTAACAACAATAACCACCCTCACACTATGGACCGAGCGAACAGCTTCCAGTAGATTCACCGTGCCCATAACGTTCGTGGCATACGTTTCAACGGGTTGTTGGTACGAAGTCTGAACCAATGCCTGGGCCGCGAGATGGAAGACGATCTCTGGTTCAGCATTAGCGATGCAATTTTTAATGGCATCCAATTCTCGTATATCCCCGTCAATCGAAGTCATGCCCCCAGCGACATGTGCCAATTGAAACAAATTGGGCGTTGTTGGCGGCTGCAGAGCGAATCCAGTGAGCATAGCGCCAGCTTTTTGGAGCCAGAGCGATAGCCAGCTACCTTTGAAGCCGGTGTGACCGGTGATTAAAACTTTCTTGGAATTCCAGAAGGAACGATTCATTCCCAAACCTTCCACGGTGCCTGGCCTGTTTCCCAGAGCTCATTGAGTCGATTTTTGTCTCGCAGCGTATCCATCATGTACCAAAAGCCGTCATGCATATAGGCTGACAGATTGCCCTCCAGGGCCAATCGCTCCAATGGCGCCCGCTCCCAGACGGTGTTGTCGCCCTCAATATAATCAAAAACTCCCGGGGACAGCACAAAAAAGCCGCCATTGATCCATCCTGAATCGCCCTCGGGCTTTTCCTGAAAGCAGACGATGCGGCAACCATTCATATTTATTTTGCCAAACCGACCTGGCATTTTGACGGCGGTTAAAGTGGCCAAAGTTCGCTGAGCACGGTGATGTTCCACAACGCCGGGGATATTGATATTGCCCACACCATCGCCGTATGTGAAGCAAAAATCCTCGTCGCCGATGTAATTTTTGATGCGTTTGAGTCGTCCGCCGGTCTGGGTGAATTCACCCGTATCTACCAGCGTCACTTTCCAGGGTTCAGAATGATTTTGATGAACATGCATCTGATTGTTGGTGAGATCGAGCGTGACATCTGACATGTGGAGATAATAATTGGCAAAATACTCTTTGATCATGTAGCCTTTATAGCCCAGGCAGATGATGAAATCGTTAAAGCCATAATGGGAGTAAATTTTCATGATGTGCCAGAGAATGGGCTTGCCCCCAATCTCCACCATTGGCTTGGGTTTTAGATGCGATTCCTCGCTAATGCGTGTGCCCATCCCTCCTGCCAGTATCACGACTTTCATTTTACCACCTCTGCCCCATACAATGATGTGATCATCATCAATCCCAATAGTGACTGCCAAACTGTTGATAATAGTCGAATGTTCGTTTTAAACCTTCTGATAAAAGCGTTTTGGGTTCCCAGCCCAATTCAGTACGAATCCTGGTGAAATCGGTATAGAAATCGCCAATGTCGATCTTTTTCCGATCTTCAGGAAAAGGGACCAACTCAAATTGTCCATGGCCATTGATCTGAATCATTAGCTCGACCAGAGCCTTGAGCGAAATGGGTTCTGCGCCACCCAGATTATAAATTCGCCCACTGGCATTTTTGTTTAGGCCGGCCAATAGCAGGGCGTCGACCACATCCTCAACAAACACCAGATCTCGCTTCTGCTCGCCAGTACCAAAAATTTTGATCGTCTCTCCGCGCACAATTTGACGAACAAACCAGCCAATGAAGCCCTGACGATTGTGGCGCATCAATTGTCGCGGTCCATAGACATTGGTTAATCGCAATACCGAACAGTGCAAGCCGTAGATTTTAGCATACAGGGTATGATAGCGCTCTCCCGCCAGCTTATTGATGCCATTGATGTCAGGCGGATCCAGGGGGTGATTCTCGTCCACTGGCAAATATTGAGGCCGACCATATATCTGTCGTGTGCTGGCAAAAACGATTCGAATACGAGGATTATGATAGCGGCACGCTTCCAGGATGGAAAGCTGACTTTTGGCATTAATTTCAAGGTCAGCAAAGGGATCGGTCATGCTGTCGATATGGCTGACCTGCCCGGCCAGATTGAACAGATAATCCTGCCCGCCGATGAGATATTCCATGCTATAGCGGTCGCGCACATCCGAAAAATTGATACGAATGCGATCCTGAATGCCCTCAAGGTTAAACAGATTGCCCCCATAATCGGGTATCATCGAATCCACAACGGTAACTTTTCCGCCGAGCTTCACCAACCGATGCGCCAGCGTGCTGCCAATAAATCCAGCCCCGCCGGTAATCAATATTTTTTTGTTTTTAAATATATCGTACATGATTTTTGCCCGTTATCCAAAACGTGTAGTTATTGTCTCTAACAAGAAATAACAGCGTTTGTTCCAGGATAACATTTCGTTCGAGGATTACAACCGATAGATTCTGGCAGGTTGCGGCGGAACATTTTCATCAATGACCTTGATATCACGACAATCGATATCCACCGCAATTGCCTGCATTATGCTATCAAGCCGGACCACCAGGCGATATTGATTTTTGATTTGCGCCAGAATTCCCCGAATGCCCTTAAGCGGACCCTGAATGACCTGGATTCGCTGGCCAGGGATCAGATAATCGGTTTTTTCAATGGTTTGTTTGGTCTCTAAAATCGTGCGAATGGCAGCAATCTGCGACTCCGGAATAGTAGCCGGCACATTGTTAAACGCCACCAATCGAACGACACCATCAGTTTGCAGAACCGGCAACCGATCCTGCAACGCAATTTTTACAAAGACATAGCATGAAAAGAGTGGTTCCTGAATGGTTTTATAGCGATCGCTCCAGCGTCGATGAAAAGTCTGCAATGGCAGAAAGCTGGTCACGCCTTTTTGCAGAAGCTGCTGAAATACTTTTTTTTCATGCCGGGCCCGGGTTGAGACAGCGTACCAATGTGGCACCCTATTCAATTCACCGTAAATAGTTCCAGAAAAGTTGTCATTCATATTGATCGTCAGATTAAAATGTTATAAATATAGCTCCGCCGTGTTAGTCACAGAAAACAGAACTGACCAGCATGACGGCTAAACTTCAGCTTGATTAATAAACGATTAATAATATCTAAAAAAACTATTCAATGAATTATAAAACGCAAACTAATACAACTAAAAAGGCGAGCTCAGTCAGGTGACTTCTATACAGGTTCGTCAAGATTGTTACATTTTGTAATATGCCAACAGTTGTCCACTGCGACATCTTGGATGGGCATGATAATTGATTCTGATCCATCCAGCAACACAATTTGAAATATCCTAATATATCATTTTATCTTTCAGAGTCAACGATTGTGAACATTTTTTAAAAAAGTGTATCCTTTGATTTTATAGAATATTATCCCTCTATAAATTTTTAATATCATCATTTCAAAATCCTTATTTCTAAAATAGCCAATTGACCAAATTTATGTGTGATATAGCTCATAAAATAATAATTTTATACTAAACCTAACCATTCTAGTTATTATTAATAATATTATTATTATAATGTTTAGTAAAGTTGTTTGAATTTATTAATATCCTGGCGCGCCGAACCAGCCTGAAAATAAACAGCTCAAATTTTGATCAAATTTGAGCTTCAGCTTTTGAACTCATTGCAAATGCTATTGATTGGTAGCAAATGTCGGAATGTTGGTAAGTACTCCTGGGCAGGCCTCCAACTGGCGGTTTTCTTATTAGTACAATTTGATAATTCGCTCATTCTTCTGGCGCTTTGTGACGGCTACGCTGTCGCGTGGTTTTGCCGCCAAATTTCTCAATCTCTGCCGAGCTATCGCCAAAGGTGGCTTTGGCCGCATTGCGGATTCTCTTGGTCAGGTCCCAAATGTCCTTTAAATAGTCATTCCGAACCTTGACTGCACGGGTTCGCTCTTCTTTTAATTTTTCAGCCAGTTCAACCTTATCCATGGCTGCGGCAATTTTCTTTTCGAACTCTTCGATGGACAAATTGGGCACAAATAGCTTACCCGATAATTCTCGCCATCCCTGCAGCGCCAGGTCTGCCTGGCGCAAAGTGTTCCTGGGAAAACTTTCACTGATCTCTTTCATCTAAATATTCCTCTACCTTTTCTAAATCCATAAAATGTCAAAAAATAACTCCGATCCAATTAAGAATGTTTATCTATCATTATGCGGGTATGAAAACAAAATTAGAACATCAAAAATAAAGCTTTCTATTGAAAAAGTCAATCATTGTTGCAATATTTTAATTTACTTGAATAATTTTTTATTGTAGACGATCACAATCTACGCTGAGAAGCCGTTGCCATGGCTTGGGACATGTTTAGCTGCTAAACCAAACACCATGTCAAACTCCGCCTTTCATTCATGAAAAATTCAATAGCTGGCACGGATCTTTAGGTAATATAATCATCCCAAATGGCTTTCACGCCGATTAAGCGGTTATTTGTTATGCGCCCTGTGATCGGCAAACCTCAATTGTAACCATTCAGCCGGCCAGGATACACCAAACGGATACGATAATGCAACCCAATTTTGTGCATTGCCAGACCTGTTTCTCGGAACCAGCGATTCGAATTCATCCTAATTTTGGCAGATAGTATCAGGCTCGCTTTAAGCGACGCGTCCTTTTCATTCCGTCTTTGCCATAATAGTAATAGTGATAATAGTAATAATAGTAAGAGCCATAAATGCCCTCCACATTTACGACATTCAGCAACGCGCCCAAAATGCGATTGGGAATATTTTTCAATATCTCATAGCTTCGTACCACTGCATTGCGATCGGTCTGGCCGGCTTTCACAACCAGGATAACTCCGTCTACTTCCGAACTGAGCACCGCAGCATCTGTCACGGCCATAATAGGCGGACTATCAAATAGAATGATGTCAAACCGATTCTTTAGTTCGGCAATACACTGTTTCATAGCCTTTGAGCCCAATAATTCTGATGGGTTTGGAGGCAACGTTCCACAAGGCATTAACGAGAGATTATCAATGCTGGTGCTTAAAATTGCCTCGTCCAGGCTAATTTTACCCACCAGGTAATTGGAAATGCCCTTGGAGCGGCTTAAATTGAAAATCGAATGCAAGACGGGCCGCCGCAAATCTGTGTCGACCAGCAATACTTTGGTGCCCATTTGAGCAAATGCAATGGCCAGATTGGCAACCGTGGTGGACTTGCCCTCCTGCGGCCCCGGGCTGGTAACGGCGATGGTTTGCAGTGGTGAATCCGCACGAGCATATTGGATGCTGGTTCTAAGGCTACGATAAGCTTCAGAGATGGGCGATTTGGGTGCAAAATGAGTAATCAACCGGCCGGCAATCGTCCGAGCTTCCTGGGTATTCAAACCATTTTCAGAAGAATGCGATCCATTTTTTTTCATTTTCTGGGTGGCCTCTTCGAGCTTGATTATAGGAATTGATCCCAGAATTGGCATACCCAACCGTTCAATGTCATCGGCGGAACGGACCGAATTATCGAAATATTCCAACACAAATGTAATCCCAATACCCAATCCCAGGCCCATGATGATACCCAGCAAAATATTCATTTTCTTCTTAGGACGAATAGGAATAAAATCCGGCTTTGCGGGATCGATGATGCGCACGTTTCCTAATTGCCCCACTTCGGTGATTCTGGATTCCTCATATTTTTCTTTCATCATCAGGGTGATTTTTTCATCCAACCGAGCCGATCGCTCTAATTGCGCCAACTTCAAACTTCGTTCAGGAATCTTCTCGAGTTCTCGATTATAATCATTCACCATTTTTTTGAGAGCAGCTACCTTGGGCAGAAGCGCTTGAATCGATGCTTCGACTTCAATTTTTCGCTGAAATAGGGCTTCGGACAGTGTGATGGGGTCGCCGGTTTCCGCGGTGGCCAATTGCGTAATACCCGCTTTTAGCTTTTCCTCCAGCAATTTAGCCTGTTCATCATAGTTGCGAATGGTGGGATCATTGGGATCATAAACCCCCTGATTGATCAGCGTGGCAATATATTTGGTCTTGGCCGTCTCCAGTTCCACCATCTTCTGATTTAATTCTTTTAGAAATGGTGCTGTCAGAATGTTTTGCATATTCAGATTCTTCTTGCTTTGGCCCAACTGCTCATCAATATACTGCAATCGCTCTCGGTTCGAGTTCAATTCCAATTCGGCTTCGCGATAGATCGACTCCACTTCGGCGAGTTTACTGACCAGTTCTTCGATTTCCTGGGGCAGTGCGACAACCTTTTCATTTTCCTTGTAAATTTTCAACGCTTGCTCTGATTGCTGCAGTTGCGCCTGGAAAATATTGAGCTGTTCACCCAAAAAATCTTTTACTTTTCGGACCTCTTCCTGACTGGCGATTTGATTTTGCTCTTTGTAGACCTCAGCAACGGTATTCGCAATATAGGCAGCCTCATAAGGCGATGGCGCAGTGATGCTAATCTTAATCATGTCGGTATTTCGAACCGGATCGACGCTAATGTTGCTTTGCAATTGAGTAATAAAGCCATTCATCTTTTCACTGGCTTCCGGACCATCACCCATTCGGCCATGCTCCAGGCTATTTGTTTCAGACTGAGTATTCAAAATACTGGCCCAAAATTGAGTAAACTTTCGTTTCAAGCTAAAATAATTACGCCGATCCTCGGGCACATACCCCAGAATCCAGAGCTTTTGGGCATTTTCAGATGCCAATAGTTTCTCGATGACATTTTCGGCCAGGGTGCGACTGTTTAAAATTTCGACCTGATTGTTGATCTTTTTCTCTTTTTCCATGAAGTCGACCACATTAAATAGCGTCTGCTGTACACCGTTATTTTCGGTGATCATGACTTTGACAGTGGCACGATAGATGGGGGTTGCTGTGAGTGTATAATAAACAACGAAACCGACCACAGTAAGAAAGGAAATGAGGATGATCCAACGACCTCGATAGAGGATAGCAAGATAATCGTAGACAGTGACTTGACGCTCAAGTTGCTGATTCATTGATGCACTCCTTGATGATTTGAAGCATATCCCCCAACTTTATAAACGCCTAATAATAAAAAATATTTTTACATTAGTCAAGGGAATTTAGACATCTTAACAAATCTTAATAACAACTCGATCCAGTGCTTCAAAACAGGAGTGCATCACAAAATCAATTTATTTTTCGAAAAAAACAGCTTAGCGCATATCGATTACTTCGACACCCGCTGGTGGCTGGTACTCGAAGAGATTGGCCGCCAGAGGAATATCAAGCTCGATATTGGACAACACATAACGGTTTTCATTGTTGTTCAAATCCAGTTGCTCAATTTTAATCGGCAAAAGCAATTTAGAGTGAATCCAGATCTTCATCTGTTTAATAAATTGATCTTCGCTTTTGCCAACAAGCTCTAACACAGAACATTCTTCGCCATCGATCTTCTCAACTCCCACGTAGTAGGGACGATATTGCTCCGAGTAAACCATGAAAATATCTCGCGGCAAGGTTACTTCTCTGGATTTATCCACGTGATCAATAATAACCTGCTTATTGAAATCAGAGTAAGTCCAAAGCGTCCGACCATTGCAAACCACCACCTGATCCGCAGTTTGGATTTTGAATTGATCTTTGCCTTTGAGCCACACTGTCCCCTTTTGCTGATGGATATTATCAGCTAATTTCCAATGAAAGGTCTGGACAAAATCGGCTTTCAGTGTCTTGATCTTATCGTATTTGTTTTTTGCCTTCTTAATGATGTCTTCCGCTCTGTCATCCGACGCCATCGCTAGAATCATAGGCTGAATGGATAACATTAAAAACATAATTATGGCTATCTGCTTTATCTTCCTCATGTTGACCTCTTGCTAAATTTAATACAAACCCAGCCTGGTTAATTCTTCTTCATCAACTAATACTTCCCGAGCTTTGCTACCATCGAATGGACCCACGTAGCCAGCATCTTCCAGTTGGTCAATCAAGCGAGCGGCTCGGGCATAACCGATCTTTAACCTCCGTTGCAATAATGATACTGAGCCCTGTTGGTGTCGCACCACCAATTTCAATGCCTCATCGAACAATTCATCCCTCTCTTCGCGGAACCGTTTGCCAAAATTGGAGACCGCCTCATCGGCTTCGGTGGGCAGCTTGAACTTCGGTTCCGGTGCCGGCTGCTGTCGAATATGCTCGACAATCCGTTTGATCTCCTCATGCGAAATATAGGCGCCATGAATACGAATTGGTTCGGGACTGCCCGGTGGCAGAAACAACATATCCCCGCGTCCCAATAACTTCTCCGCGCCATTCATATCCAGTATCGTTCTCGAGTCAGTTTTCGAGGCCACCTGAAAGGCAATGCGAGCCGGAAAATTGGCTTTGATCACGCCAGTGATCACATCTACTGAAGGCCGTTGTGTGGCGACTATCAAATGAATGCCCACGGCACGGGACATTTGCGTCAGGCGAGCGATGGGTTCTTCTACTTCGCGAGCCGCTGTCAGCATCAAATCGGCCAGTTCATCAATGATCAGCACCACATATTCCAATGGCTTCTGGGTGGGAGGCTCTCCCGATAAACCAGGACGATTGTTACGCGTCCACTGATTATAATCCTCGATGTTGCGCACGCCGGCTTTGGCCAGCAGTTCATAGCGCCGCTCCATTTCCATTTCCAGGCTGCGCAGGATCATGACCGCATTGGCAGGCGTGGTGACGACCTCTTCTGGCAGATCATCCCGGTAGGCCAGATGGTAATTTTTCAACGCCGAATAGATACTCAACTCCAAGCGCTTGGGATCTATCATGACGAATTGCACCTGGGATGGATGAGCTTTGAACAAAATGCTGGCGACAATCGTGTTCAGACAGACGCTTTTTCCGGAACCGGTGGCGCCGGCGATGAGCAAGTGCGGCATATTGGCCAGATCATCGACAAAGATTTCTCCCGCAATGGTTTTACCCAATGCCAGGGTCAGCGGTGATTTTGCTGATTTAAATTGTGGGGAATCAATCACTGGTTTCAAATAAACCACCGACGGTTTCCGATTGGGAATTTCAACGCCGATGGCCGCTTTACCAGGGATGGGAGCCACCACGCGAATGCTTCGAGCACGCATCACCAGCGCCAAATCATCGGCCAAGCTGGTAAATCGATTGATTTTGACGCCGGGCGCCGGCTCGATCTCAAACCGGGTGATGACCGGTCCGGGATTGATCTCCACCACGCGGCCCTGGATGCCAAATTCCAGCAACTTTTCTTCGAGCGTCTTGGCCCTCGTTTTCAGTTCATCCCAGGTAACTTCATCGTCCACGATGACTGGATCATCGAGAAACTGCGGCGATGGAAATTGATATTTGCGCGGCGGCCCAACGGGGACGGGCTTTTCTGGCTCTGGCTTGGCAGCAATAGGCTCGAATTCCTCTTCTTCCTCTTCGGCGACCCCGACTTCGGGATGCGTTTCTGCGGCTGGCGGAGGCGCAATCACTGGTTCTTCCAAAGGTATTCCCAATTCATCCACGAGTGGCGCCTCTTCGCCGGGTTTTTGCCGTTGCAAAATTGATCGAATATCGGGTGGTTGTTTTTTCGGCTTCCATTCCCGGGGATCGTACTTTTTGGTGAGTATGGCAATATACTTGGTCAAGCGGGGCAAAAGTTTGGATTTGATCTTTTCAAATTTATAATCGAACAGATACACCAACGTCACCGCCACCACTGTCGGAAAGATGATCAAAGATCCTGTTGTACCAAAAAGGCTATAGAACATGTTGCAAATACTGGCTCCCAGGCGGCCCCAGCGCGGATTGTTGAATTCGATCACAATGCCAGTGTATTCACGAAACCGGGCAGCATTTTTCACCATTTCGATCAGTGCCATTCCAACTGAAAAATAGACACCAAAGAGCGACGAATATAGGGTTATCTTCTTAATCGGTTTGATCTTGGTTTTCAGCAGCGAATTGATCCCCCACAGCATCATAAGCAGGGGAATGAGGGCACTGGCATAACCAAAAATTTCTTTCAGTAATAGATTTGAAACCCAAAAACCCACATATCCCATCTGATGGGTGACTTCGCTGGCTTTCATGCTGGTGCTATCAGCCGGGCTGTAATACACCAGGCTGAGCAGGATGAAGAAGCCCAACGATGTCATCAAGAAACCAATTATTTTGCGCTTTTTCTTGACATCCATATTAGCAACCTGAGTTGATCACGCTTTTTCAATCTTTATGGTTCGGCAGGGCGATCAATTCCTCCCCGCATAAAATCGGGACAATTCCATGGGCGTCGATAGCGCCACATAGCCGCAGATCGTTTTCCTGTCCGATCTCGATCAGGCGTTGGCCATGTGGTCGCTCGTAGAGCATATCCAGGATGTTATCGGCATAATGCTGATAAAGAATCTGGGCCGCCACGGCAGCTTCGGTCAAGTTCGAATCAGCCGTCGCTGACTGCGCCAGCCGATTGATAATCATGCCACCGCAGATGACATCTTCCAGCCCAATTCGCCGCTGTTTTCCAGCACACAGCAGAGTCACATCCAATCTTTCACGCTCGATATAGTGAGCGATAGCGCTCATGTTTACGAAACCAGCGACGACAGTTTTCCTGGCTGGTCGAATCAATTGAAACAGTTGGGCGCCATTGCTGCTGGTAAAAATAATTCGCTTGCCCTGAACCGCGGTGGCAGCATAGTCAGCCGGAGAATTGGATAGGTGAAAGCCGGCTAAAGGCAACTCATTTCGTTCTCCGCCAAGCAACACCTGATCGGGATTGTATTGTTTTGCCTTGCTTCTGGCGGCTGCCACTTCGGCCATCGGGATCACACTGGTGGCTCCGTTAGCCAGAGCCGTGATGATGCTGGTGCTGGCACGCAATACATCGATCACCACCGCCAGCCGATCTTTCAACGCCGCAGAATCAATCTCCGCCAGAGATAGATAGATATCAATATTCACTGCTACTCAATTTCCACAATATCATTGCCAGGACGCTCACCGTGAAGTTGCCACAAATTGCTCTTATCAGCGCAGCGCCTGGAAGCTCTCATATTTCAGTGCAACCGCACAGAGGCTCAGGATTGAGCACGCTTTATTCACCAATTTGCCACCATTGCGCACTACCATCCCGTTAACTGCAGAAGTTGGCCAACTTGATCCAGCGCTGTGTTTCTGCTGCCGATCGGTTCAGTTCCGGTTGCACTGCGGTTGAAATTAGGCTCGCTTATAAAACGGCGTCTTCACCACCTGCGCCGGCATCAGGCGTCCTCGGATGTCGATGTTCAATTTGGTTCCAATCTCTGCCAGTGATATCGGTACATAGCCCAGACCGATAGGCTTCTGCAAGATCGGCGAGAACATGCCGCTGGTAACTGTTCCGATAGCCTCTTTGTCATTATAAATTTTGTAGCCATGCCGCGGAATTGCCCGACCTTCCATTTCAAAGCCGATCAATTTCCGTTGGAGACCTTTTTCTTTGATTCGCAGCAAGGCGCCCCGTCCCACAAAATCACCCTTGTCCAATTTTGTAATCCACCCCAGGCCAGCTTCCAGTGGGTTAGTCGTTTGATCGATATCGTTTCCATACAAGCAGTATTTGACTTCCAGCCGCAGGGTATCTCTGGCGCCAAGGCCGATCGGTTCAATCTGAAATTCTCGTCCAGCCATCATCACTGCCTCCCACACCTGGGCAGAAAATTTGGGATCAAACATAATTTCAAATCCGTCCTCGCCGGTGTAACCGGTTCGAGCAATCATCATGTTCACATCGGCCAGCACGCCCTCGGTCAACCAGTAGGTTTTGATCTGCGACAGATCCAACTTGGTCAATTTCTGCAATGTTGCAGCGGCTTTTGGCCCCTGGATGGCCAATAGCGAAAACTCATCGCTACGATTTTTCATGATGACACCATTGATAAGGTGCCGTTGCAGCCATTCAAAATCCTTCTCAATGTTGGCCGCATTGACAACCATCAAAAATTTGGTAGGGAAGCGATAAATCAGGAGATCATCGACGATGCCGCCATCTTCGTAGCACATGGCCGAATAATGCGCCTGATACTCATTCAATTTTTTTACATCGTTGATGGTCATGTATTGAAGAAAAGCTTCAGCCTTGGGGCCAATGAATTCAAATTCTCCCATGTGAGAGACATCGAAGATGCCGACTGTGGTGCGCACCCGGACATGTTCTTCATTGATCCCTTTGTATTGAATAGGCATATAGAAACCGGCGAACTCCACTATTTTGGCGCCGAGTTGTTGGTGGATGTTAAAGAACGCTGTTTTCTTGGTATCCAATTTATTCCCTTTCTGCTTAAGCGATTATCCCAAAATTGTCTGGCTTCACATAGTTTTAATCGCGATGGCGATGCGACGCTGGCATTCGGCAACCGTACACGAACTGTCGCACGGTCAGAATGCCTGCCATCGCTGCGCGCTGCATGTAACAGCGCTGGCGGCGATTCGTTCTGGAATCTGAAACGAGTTGCTATTTCCTTAAGCTGGCCACGGCTGCCGCAATCCGTTCCAACGCTTTTTGGATATTGCTCACCGAATTTGCATAAGAAAGACGAAGATAGCCGTTACCGTACTTCCCGAAGGCAGTACCTGAGAGCACTGCTACGCCAAATTGCTCCAGCAGCAAATCAGCGAACTGTTTGCCATCAACGCGGAGTTGTTTGATATTCGGAAAAACATAAAACGCACCATGAGGGCGCAAACAGGAAATGCCGGGAATGGCATTCAATCCATCGACGATGACGTCGCGGCGTTTCTTAAATTCAGCAACCATGCGCTGGACCTCATCCTGCGGCCCCCGGATGGCTTCAACGCCCGCATATTGAGTGAATGTGGCGGTGCAGGAGTTGCTGTTGATTTCCAACAGCACAACTTTTTCAGCCAGTTCCACAGGCATAGCACCATATCCCAGCCGCCAGCCGGTCATGGCATACGTTTTGGAAAAACCGTCCAAAATGATCGTGCGCTCCTGCATTCCCGGTAGCGATGCAATACTATGATGCTCGCCCTCATAAATGATGTTCATGTACACTTCGTCTGACAAAATATAAATATCATTTTTCTGCGCTACCTCGGCCACGGCCTTCAAATCCTCAAGCGTGAGCACGCCACCGGTCGGATTTTGTGGGGTATTCAAAATGATCAGTCGCGTTTTCTTCGTAATTAATGACAGAAATTCGTCTACATCAAAACTAAATTCTCGTTCTTCCCGTAATGGATAGGGCACGGGTTTGGCACCGACAAAATTGATGACAGATTCGTAGATTGGGAAACCTGGGTTGGGGTACATCACCTCATCACCTTCATTCGCCAACGCCAGGATCGTAAAAAACATAATTGGTTTGGCGCCTGGTGTTACGACTACCTGCTGTGGCTGGATTTGAATTCCCCGGCGACGACTCATGTCTTCAGCCAGGGCCTGCCGCAACTCTGGAATGCCAGGGGCTGGATTGTAATGTGTCTTGCCTTCGTGCAATGCTTTTACTGCGGCATCGATGATGTTCTTCGGTGTATCAAAATCTGGTTCGCCAATTTCCAGATGAATAACCTCTTTGCCCTTGGCTTCCAACGCCTTGGCTTTGGCCAACACCTCAAATGCCGTCTCTGTTCCTAATCGTGATATCCGCTCTGCTAATCTGATCATAAATTACCCCTTCTCATTTGTGTCCAATCCGTCTGTTTATTTATATAAAAAAGCAACTATTCTTTTGTTGCTAACCGTTGAGCTATTTTCACCAAACCGCCCAATCCGTAAACCATGGCATCGAACCATGGCAGGATTCGCCTATCAAACGCATCATGCAACAATAACCGAATCATTCAATTTCTACTTCAGTTTATTAGGTGTAAAAAATAAGAAAAATAAACTTTTTTGTCAAGCTATTTCTCGCGACATCATCATCCTGCACAATTAACACAGTCCTTGAAATTGCTGGTCAGTGCCAATCGCTGCACGCCGCAAATCAGATTAGCTTCATTGGCTGCAGCCGCATAGAATCACATCCAGGTAAAAAGAAAAAACCAGTATGCTGCCATACTGGTTTTTCAAATGAATTATCGATTATAGTACGCGACGAATGTCATTGGCAATAACAAATAGCATGAGTGCGATAATCAGCACCATCCCAATTTGTTGCACCACAAGCTTGACACGCGGGGAGATCGGCTTGCGAATGATGGCCTCAATCGTCAGAAAAACCAAATGCCCGCCATCCAACACCGGAATCGGCAGCAGATTAATCAAGCCCAGATTCAAGCTGATCAAAGCAATCAACGCAATAAAATTGGACTCGCCCTCGCGAGCGCTTTCTGAGGCCATTTTGGCAATCATGACCGGGCCAGCAAATGCTTCTTTGATGGCAATTTTTCCAGTGAAAATCAATTTGATGGAATGGCCGATAACTTTGGTGACATACCAGGAATTTTCGAAACCATACGCAACCGCCTGGATCAGTGAGATTTCCTTTTCCTGGAGTGGAAAACTGATACCGATTTTGCCAACGGCCTGTTTCTGTTGCGGGTCGGAACTGGCGATGGGTACCATTTCGGCTGAAAAACGTTCGCCGTTTCGCTGCCATTCCACCATGATCGTTTGACCTGCCCGAGGATGAATGAAGTCGGTCAACTCAGTCCAGGTTCGAATTGGCTGGCCGTTGAGAGAAATGATCCGATCGCCCACCTGCAGGCCCGCTTTACTTGCGGGGTAATTGGGCTCCAGTCCACCTACAATCGGTGGGAGGGATCGCTCCAGGCTATCGAGGTACATAGGGGCAAATCGAGTGGTGAACGTTTGTCCATCGCGCTCGGCCACAACCTCCAGCAGTGATTGGCTATGTGCCAACGATTCGACTTCATTCCAGGTCCGCAATTGTTGGCCGTTGATGGAAACAATCATATCGCCGGTTTGCAATTGGGTCACGCTGGCAACCTGTGGGGACGATATTTTGCCAACCGTGACGCCCAGGGGCTCTTTGATGCCAACCCAATAAGCAAGGGCACCAAATAATACGATGGCCAGCAGAATATTCATGACCGGCCCGGCCAAGATTACCAGGAACCGCTGGTAAACCGGCTTGGACATGAATTCCCAGGGCTCCCCTTTGATGGCGTCTTTATCCATGCTTTCATCGATCATGCCGGCCAACTTAACATAGCCGCCGAGTGGAACATAAGAGATACAATAATCGGTATCGCCGATCTTTTTCCCAAAGGCACGTGGTGGAAAACCGAGTGAGAAGCGCTCGACCCGGATGCCCACCAATTTGGCCAACAGGAAATGACCCAACTCATGAATGAAAATTAAAATTCCCAGCAATATAATTAATCGAATTGCTGAATCGAGGATTGGCATTGCTAATTCCATCTAACTCTCCATACTTAAAACGCAACAACTAATACGGTCTCTTGCTGAATGAGTTCCCTGACATAATTTCGGGCCCATAGATCGGCGGCTAAAATATCATTCAACTGCGGTCGCGGCTGCGGTTGATGATGAGCCAACGTCTGTTCCACGAAACGGGAAATCTGGTTAAATCTAATTTGCCCCTTGAGAAAGTACTGCACGGCTTCTTCATTGGCAGCATTCAGGACTGCCGGTGCCGTGCCGCCTATTTTGATAGCTTCATACGCCAAAGCGCAAGCTGGAAATTGCCGGAAATTTGGCAACTCAAAACTTAACTTTTGGAGCAAGGAAAAATCGATACGTTCAGTTTGCAGGTACCTCCGTTGCGGGAAGGTGAGCGCATACTGAATCGCCATTTTCATATCCTGCATTCCCAATTGTGCCTTTATAGTTCCATCGACAAATTCCACCATGGAATGCACAATAGATTCAGGATGAATGACGACTTCGATATGGGATACCGGCACCTGAAATAGCCAATGCGAAGCAATGACCTCCAGCCCCTTATTCATCATCGTAGCCGCATCGATGCTTACTTTTTGGCCCATGGACCAGTTGGGGTGTGCCAGGGCTTGCTGGACAGTTACCTGCTCCAACTGCTCTAGCGTGAATCGGTGAAACGGACCGCCCGATGCAGTCAAAATCAATCGCTCCACCGTGGCGCGGTCTTCGCCTTGCAGGCATTGGAAAATCGCACTGTGCTCGCTGTCTATCGGCAAGATGACTACCCCTTTTTCACTCGCCAGTTCGGTGATGATCTCGCCAGCCATAACCAACGATTCTTTATTAGCCAGCGCAATGGCTACATTGCTGCTAATTGACGCCAATGTCGGCAGCAATCCATTGGCGCCGACCAGGCAATTGATCAGCAGATCGACGTCAGTGAACGAGGCCAGGTCAATCAACCCCTCCTTTCCTGTTAGCACCGTAATGCCCAGCGCCTCGAATTTGTCAAAGAATTCGAGCGGGATATTTTGACCGGTGATGCAAACGACCTTCGGTTTCAACTGCAAACACTGATCATACAGCAGCGCCACCTGCTGATGGCAGGAAAGTCCAACCACTGAAAAATCGTCTGGATGGGCTGCGATTACTTGCAAACAATTTCTGCCGATGGAGCCGGTGCTGCCAAGCACGGTGAGACGCTTCATGCAATCCCTATCCCACTATCACCTTTCATGTCATGCAATCCTTACACAAACCGAACCTGCCATCCAGCGGAACATGCCCGGCAGGTCAAAAACAGTAGTCGGGGACGGCTGGTATCAATGGATCGCAAGCGATGTCCCCGACTCAAAATTGGCGCGAGTCTGTGGATTCGTCTTATCGAAAGCTCAGACCAAGTCCGACATTGAATCCCTGCACGCCTCCAAAATTATAATCGGCATTAATAAATATCAATGGGAGCGGCTTTATTTTTAATCCCACATTTCCCCTGAAGTTGGAATTTTCATATTTCTTGGTGATAGGACCCAGTCCCGGCAGCGTCAGATCGATTTCCAATTTGTTGTTATCCACACCGATGCCGCCATAGATATCAATGAACGGAAATCCCTTGCTGACGACGAGAGCAGCGCTCAAACTGCTCACACTGCCAAAGTCGAACTCTTTCGGAACGCTCAAATAGTGATACGCCGCCACGATGGCCACTCGCGGCAGAAGCAGGTTTTGCAGCAGACCGTATTTCACGCCCAAGCCAATCAAAGTAATATTGCCTTCTTTTTGGCCCTCGCCAATGGGATAGGTGAAAAAGCGGCCCGTGGCTTCCACATTGCCTGGCAAGCCAACGCCGACCTGCAGCAGCGGCAAAGGCATTAATTCCATGTCCCGAAATACACCGCCGTAGGCGCTTTCATTTTTCGGGAAAGGCAGATCTGGCTTCTGGTCTTTGGAGATCATCATCGTGACCACGCGCACACCGACATCGAAGCCACCGAGACCGTGAATATCGGCGGTGTGATACAAGCCGCCGCCGGTATAGAAGCCAAACAGATCCAGCAATGGTTTTACAGCATCATCGAGGTTGGCCTGCGCCGCTTCCTTAGAAGAAGGATTAGGTTCGATCATCCTGGCCAAATCGAGGTCTTGACTGAAGGCAACGCCGCTCCAGCATACCATCAGCAACGCCGCCAGCATTAGGGCACTGCTTTTAATTTTCATGTTTGGTTCCTCCTAAATTTTGGTATTTTTTGACCAATTGCTTGACTGCCGCCTGTTCTTTCGGTGTTAATTGACCCTCCAAAAAATCGACTTGAATACACTCCTGAAACCCTTGCTTGAGCGCCCAGATCACCCGGTCATAGTTGACTCTGGTATTTAAAATTTGTGAAATAGAAATCGTCTTTTCTTCCAGGGCCCGGCGAAATTTTTGAGCCTGAGCGCCCTTCAGGGCTGCGATATAGTCGCCCAAATGCAAATGAAACGTACCTACCAGTATCGAGCCATGCTGCAGGATGGAGTGTTCATAGCGGCGTTGGGCGCTGCCCACCAACTTCTTATTCTGATAGGCGATTTCGAATTTCGCCGAACGCGAAAAGCAGGGAATTCGTTGCTGATATTCCGCAGGTGTTTCAGCAGCGTCCAGCAAGCGTTCGACCAGTTCCGCCTTCACTCCGGCCAATTGCAGTCCACGCAGCAAGCACTTGCTGATCATATTGTAAGTTGTCAAAATATCCGGCGAATAGAATTCGCTATCTTTGGGCACAATCACGCTGTAAGTGATTTCTTCCGCATGCAGGACAGCTCGGCCCCCAGTCGGGCGCCGTACTACATCGATGTGATCCCGCCGACACTTTTCCAGATTCAGATCATTAGGATCCTGATTGTAGCCCAAGGAAATGGCATACGGCGACCAGCGATAAATTCGCAGAACCGAACGGCGGTCATGCGGCACGCTGATGGTAGCTAACACCTCGTCGATCGCCATATTGTGAAATCCATCCCGTAAACCTGTGTTGAGAAATCGCCAGAGGCCCATTTTCCAACGCCATTCCAAACTCATTTTAATTGTGAAGGTTTTTGCCCTGTTCAGAACCATCCAGGCGGCGCGTGACACGGCTGAATCCCAACAGACAGACCTGTCGTTGAAAGCGACCGGTCAGTAAGAAGCTTTTGGATGAATCGACTGACCGGTCGCTCAAAGCGACCGGTCAGTCAAAAGCTTTGGGATGAATCAACTGACCGGTCGCTCGAAGCGACCGGTCAGTTGCTATTTGATGATTCCCCGCTCGCTCGATTTGATGAAATCGACAACATACTTCACCTCCGGGGTCAGTTCAATGGTAGCCTCGATTTGCTGCAGTGCCTGGGTTGTATTCAGCCCGGAGCGATAGATCAACTTGTAAACCTGTTTCAACCGGCTCAGCGTATCTGCGGAAAATCCCCGCCGGGTCAATCCGACACGGTTGATTCCAGCGAATTGAATTGGTTCACCGGCAGCCAAAATATAGGGGGGCACATCCTGATTGACGCGTAGACCACCGCCAACAAAGGCGTGCCGCCCAATTTTGACAAATTGATGAATCGGCGTCATGCCGCCGATGGACACATATTCTTCGATGGTCACATGACCGGCCATGTTCACTGCATTGGCCAGGATGACATTATCTCCCAGAATGCAATCATGTGCCACATGGACATAGGCCATCAATAAACATTTTTTCCCAATCACCGTTCGCTGGCGGTGAGAGCTACCGCGATTCAGCGTGCAAAACTCACGCACCGTTGTGTCGTCGCCAATTTCCAATGTCGTCTTTTCGCCAGCATATTTCAAATCCTGGGGATCTGTCCCCAGCACTGAACCTTTAAAAATGCGGCACCGGTTTCCGATCCGTGTGCCTGCATGAATCAAGACATGAGATGCAATTTGAACATCGTTCCCAATAGTCACATCATCTTCGATTATCGTGAACGGTCCCACAATCACATTTTCCCCAAGTTGCGCTCGAGGATCAATGATCGCGGTTGGATGAATATTGATCAACGAAACTCTCCTCTCCAAATTTTTTCTACCGGCAATTCCTTGCACCATGGTGGTGCTACTGCTACGTCATTGCTGCCTCAGACATTCCAGACAGGGATAGCGAGCAACCTGATCGTGAGATAACGGCTTTTTCAGTACGCGCTCGCAGTTGCGGGTTTGAATCCCGACGTTCGGCTATTAATGGATGTTAATCTGTTTCCCAGGTGAAGGAACTTTCCAGAATTCCTTAACCTGGTCTGCGACTACCGATTCACCACTGCGGCAGATAGCTCCGCCTCGCAAACCAGTTCATCGCCGACAAACGCCTTGCCAGCCATTTTGCAGATGGATTGACGATAGCGCAGCATGTCGAGTTCAAACCGAAGTTGATCGCCGGGCAATACCAACTTTCGAAATTTTACCTTATCGATTCCGGTGAAATACACCAACTTCTCAGCCGGATTTTCCTCGGTATCCAATAGCAAAATGCCCCCCACCTGAGCCATCGCTTCGATGATCAGCACGCCGGGCATAATCGGTCGTCCCGGAAAATGGCCGTTAAAAAACGGTTCATTGGCGGTGACATTCTTTATGCCAACCACATGCTCCTTTGGCACCAGGTCGATGATTTTGTCTACCAGCAAGAAGGGATAGCGATGGGGCAAAATATTCTGGATGGCATTGATATCCAGCACCACTCCTTTGCCCGTCGCGCGCTGCTGATATTTGGAAGTGATCTTTTTCTTTTTGAACTCCTTCCGGAGCATTTTCACCAATTCGACATTGGCAGCATGACCGGAACGAGCCGCCATGATATGGCCGATGATGGGTACGCCCAGCAAGGCCAGATCACCAATTAAGTCGAGTGCCTTGTGGCGCACCGGCTCGTTATAAAAGCGAAGCTCCTTGCCATCCAGTATGCCATTGGCACCCAGGATGACATCGTTCGGGATTTTAAACAGCCGCTTCAGGCGATCAAATTCGGTTTCATCGATCTTGCGATCGATGATTACAATGGCATTGTCGACATTGCCGCCTTTGATCAAGCCCTGCTCCTTCAGCATTTCCACTTCATGCAAAAAGCAAAAGGTGCGGGCAGGCGCATATTCGGTGATAAATTCCTCTTCCAGCGAATACAATGACGTGTATTGCGTTCCCAGTGCTGGATTTTGATAATCCACCATGAACGTAATGCGAAATTGATCTGATGGAACCACCACAATGTCAATTCTTCGCTTCTCTTCATGGTAGGCAATGGTATCCTCGATAATCACGTAATCCTTGGGTGAATTCTGTTCCTCAAAACCAGCTTCCAACAGAATTTCCACAAAAGGTAGCGAACTACCATCGATGACCGGCGGTTCATTGTTGGTCAATTCGACCAGGATATTGTCAATTTCCAACCCGGCCACCGCAGCCAGCACATGTTCCACAGTATGAATGACTGCACAATTCTGCCCGATGGTGGTCCCCCGCGAAATATCCATGACATGATCGATGTCCGCCACAATTTCTGGACAGTCCTGTATATCGATCCGTTTGAAACGGATGCCGGTATTTTCAGGAGCGGGCTTAAACGTTAAGGTGGACGCGTTTCCCGTGTGAAGACCTATTCCAGAAATAGACACCGGCTTTTTAATCGTTCGCTGATTCTTTAACATCCTTCCTCCGCTGCAGATAATCCTCGATCGAGTAATCGTTCATTTCTTTTCTACCGCTGCTAATCTCGCCTCCAGCTCAGCAATTTTCTTCAGCAAATCGGGTAGTTTTCGCAACGCGGCCTCTTCCCGTTTGGCCTGCATAATGGGTTTGGCGGGATAGCCAAAATAAACTGCATCGCCAGCCAAACTCTTGGACACACCCGATTGCGCACCAATGGTTGCGTTATTGCCAACCTCAATGTGTCCAACAAACCCCACTTGCCCGCCAATGATGGCATTGCTGCCGATTTTGGTGCTGCCTGAAATTCCCGTTTGAGCCGCGATTACCGTGTTCTCCCCAATTTCCACATTATGAGCCACCTGGATCAAATTGTCGAGCTTAACACCTTTGCGAAGCACGGTTTGCCCCATGGTCGCACGATCGATGGTGCAGTTTGCACCGATCTCTACCTGATCCTCAATCACCACGGTGCCGACCTGCGGAATTTTGTGGTAAACCTGCCCCTCACGGGCAAAACCAAATCCATCCGCGCCGATTACAGTACCACCGTGGATGATGACGTGATTACCAATGCGCACCCGCTCGCGAATGACCACATTGGCGTAGATGATCGTACGATCGCCGATGTGAACTTCAGGCCCGATAATAGTGCCGGGATGAATTACCACGCCATCACCCAACTGGCAATCCTTTCCGATCACCACATAGGCGCCAATCCTTGGCTGTTGGCCGATTTTGGTATTCTCACCAATTATAGCGGTGGGATGGATCCCCTCGGCCACCGTGTCTGATGGCGGATGAAATATTTGCAAAACTTTCAAAAAGGCGAAATACGGATTGGCCACGCGAATAGTGGCATGGTTCGTTGGCGGAAAATCCTTACTCACGATCACTGCCGATGCCAATGTGGTGTCGATGTATTTGGCATATTTTGGATTGGCAATGAAAGACAATTCACCGCTTTGCGCTTCCTCAATTTTAGCCACATCATGAATGAGTGTAGCACCATCGCCATCCAGCGTGCCCTGTACCAGCTCAGCGATTCGGGCTAATGATAGCTCCATAGAAGTCCTTCTGCAAAAATTGTTCTATTTTTTGCGGCTATTTATTTTTCTCGCTACTGGTGGTTTTCGTGGCCTGGCCTTTGTTTAATTCGGCTAAGACGCGATCGGTAAGATCCGGCTGGTCAGCACTGGCATGTACGATTCCGCCAGCGGCAGAATCAAAAATGTAACTGAACTTTTCATCATCGCCGATCTTCTTGATAACGGCATTGATTTTATCGTAAACCGGTTGCAGCAGTTCGGCTTGCTTTTTATAATATTCGCCGGTCTGAGGATTGAATTTGTCCTGCTGAAATTTTTGCAATTGCAGAATCAGGGTTTGAATTTCCTGCTCTTTTTCCTTTTTCTTGGCATCGCTTAGCAGCAGACTTTGGGCCTCATATTGCTCGCGCAACTGCTGAATCTTCTGTTGCATCTCCATCCCTTCATTTTCCCACTGGCGACCGATCTCATCCAGTTTCTTTTGGACATCAAGGGCATCTTTGTATGTGGCCAGGATTTTTTGCGAGTGCACATAGCCAATTTTTAAATTTTGACTGAAGGCAGGTAAAACAAAAATCAGTACCATGAGCGCGATACCCAGGAGCTTCATGACATTTTTAAAATACATTGGATCCTCCATTGTTGTTAGAATTGATAATATCACCTATTCGATGAGTCGTTTTATTATTTGGGTTAAATTAATTTGAGTTCAAATTCAATTTAGTTTGCTCCGACCGTTACGTCTGAGGGCTGCCGGATTGTTTACCGCTATCAAACCAGAAATGGCCACGTGATTCCACCATCCATGAATGAATAACGATTGCCCCTTGGCATTAAAAACTTCTGCCAAACACAAAATGAGGTTTCCATTTCCCATATCGTTGACCAGCCGAATCAATATTATCGAATCCGTAGGCATAGTCAAAACCGATAATACCAATCATCGGCATAAAAATGCGAGCCCCAAAACCAACGGATCGCCTGAGATCGAACGGATCGGTATCGGACACATTGAACCAGGTATTACCTGCTTCCGCGAAAATCAATCCAAACATCGTTGGATTGGGAATGATCGGAAACCGGATCTCAGTGGTATATTTAAGAATGGATTTGCCACCTTCCGAGATGGCGTAACCCGATAACGGATCATCGTACCCGCGCAATGGCGTAGAACGCGACAAACCTTCACCACCGATGAAAAAATATTCCAGATAGGGGATGCGGGACTTTTTGGTCCAGCCGTCCATAAAGCCAGCCACGGCTTGATTGTAAAGCACAAATTTCCAGATCGCAGGCGTGAACCAACTGGCGGATAACATATATTTGTGATACCCCACATTTCCGCCCAACAAGCCGCCGGCAAATTCCGTGGAGAACGAAACCTCTGAACCCTCGGTGGGAAATTCGGGACGATTCAGGCTATTGCGACTGATGATTTGCGTGATGCTGCTGGAAATCAACGGCCATTGCTCTTGCGTAATATTGCGGGGATTGATCTGCAATACGTAGTCCGAAAAGTCGGACAATTCGGTGCGATCCAGACGATAAATCCAGTCACCACGGAAATAATTATCCGGCCAGCGGAAGCGACGTCCCAATTGCAGCGAACCACCGGTGCTTCGCTGACGATAGCCAATATACCTGGGATCGCGATTGGTGTCATAAAAACTGAATCCGGCCAATGTGGGCGTATCCATCAGCCAGGGTTCGGTAAAACCGATTTGAAACGACCGATAGTAGCGTCCAAAATTCCAATCGAAGCTCAACCGTTGCCCATTGCCGAAGAGATTGTTCATGGCGACGCCAATGCTGCCGATCACCTTATCCCGCTCGCTCCAGCCGGCTGACATATTGGCCAGATCGGTCGATTTCTCTTCGACCGTAAATTTGAGGTCAATTTTATCTTCGCCGACCGGCCAATAATCGATTTTGACATCGGAAAAATAATTGAGCACCCAAACCTCGCGCTGGCTTCGCTCCAAGGCAGCTTTGCTAAATGTATCGCCGGGATTGATCCTGAGTTCCCGCCGGATCACCTTCTCCTTGGTTTTGGTATTGCCAGCCACATGGATCAGATTGATTTTTACCGGCTGACCTTCATTGATCAGAAATTGGATGTCCACCGTATCCCTGGCTACCGGAGTCTCTTTGGGATTAATTTGCGAATAGATATAGCCGGAATCATAATACAGCGAGCCCAGCCGCTCGATAATGGCTTTTTGAATTTTTTCGAGATTATACGGATCGCCAGTTTCGAAGCCTAAGCGCGATTGCAGTACTTCGGTGCTATAAATTTTGTTACCTTCGAAACCGATTTTGCCGACATAGTAGCGATCGCCCTCGCGTACCGCGATATCGATGAATAAGTCCTTCCGCTCTGTATCGTAATAAATCGAATCGCTAACAATTTCCGCATCGCGAAAACCCTGATTGCGGTAAAATTGAAGCACCTTTTCTAAATCTTCATTGAATTTTTTTCGATTAAAATCAGCACCGCGCCACCAACGATCCTCCTTCGTTTCCTTCATCTGCTTGCGCAATTTGCCATCGGAGAAATGATCATTGCCCAGAAAATTGATCTTTTTGATTTGTACTTTGTTACCTTCTTTAATATTGAATCGCAAAATCACCCGGTCCTCTTTTTCCGAGGCAAACGTTTCCGGATTGATCTCGACCAGCAAAAAGCCTTTATCAAAATACAATTTTTTCAACTTGCGACGCGCCTTATTCACGTTTGTCGGCGACACCACCTGTCCGCGATAAAAATCTAACTCTTTGTCAATATCTTCCTTTTTGATTTTCTTGTTGCCAGCGAGCTCAATTTTTTCCAGACGAGGATACTCTTTGACCCGAATTATCAAATAGACACCGCCAGCGACTTCTTTGTCCAGCAGGATTTCCACATCGGAAAAGATATTCAAACTCCAGAGATTTTTGACCGCTTTTTGCAAATCTTCACTGGTAATTTCTTTGCCGGTAGTAAGTCCAGAATTGATCTGAATGAGCATCGGATCAGCCGATTTTTGCCCTTCAACTGTTACCCCCAGCACTTTGACAGATGTATATTGACTCCATCCAATGGCCGCCCACATGAAGATCATTAGTATCAGCGGCGCCAGGTGAATACTTATCTTGCGATTGGATCGATACAATTGCATGGTACTGCCTCCAATGATGCGACTTTTAAGATACGAAATTTTTAACTCTTTGTAAAGGAAAAAATTCAGGGCTGCAATTTTTATCCTCAAAATACGCCCAGACAATCAAATGACCGCCGCGCTGGGCTATGGTCCATTCAGCTTCATTTCAGAAAGGAAATGAATGGCGCAACAATATTTTTTTGTCCTCCTTCTGCCACAGCAAGAGGCTATTGTAGTCATATTCCATTTGCAGTAGCAAATTGGGATTGATGCGATACTCGAAACCAAGCGTATGCCGGAAACCAAAACCTTCATGCTGGTACCGATAATCCATACCCGCCTCCAACTGACCGGTATACATGAGAAACAGCCGATCGGCAATATACTTGCCAATCATTAGCTTGGTACTGCGTAACAGAAAAAGCTTGGAATTGATTTCAAAATTTCGCTCATCCTGCAAATTCATTTCGATCAAATTGCGGGTAAATCGTGAACTAAATCGCACCATATCCAGTTTTAGCGTCCGTTCCAGTTGTCGCTCGAACGGGCGAAACAAAGGCCGAAAAATCAGATTATCGGCACTGATACCGATCAAGTTGGTGGCCATTCGAGGAAGGTTCGCCGGTGAATAGCCCAATGAAGCCAGCAATTCGCCTTCAGTATCGCCCAGATTGGGATTGTCGGAGCTAAGCTCGAACACCACTTCGCCCAGTCGGCCGCGCTTGAGTTTTTGGCCGGTGTTCTTATCAACTGTTAACAGTGTCATGTAGATATAATACGGGAACCCAGTGGAATCCGTCACGGTCGTACGGGCTTCGCCATAAATGATGGGCAACAGTGTGCTGCGGTCGAATTCCACCTCCGACGTGTGCGATCGCCCCATATCAAATTCTACACCAGCTTTAACAATCTGAAAATTGAGATCAAGATATTCCACAGTCCCGCGTGAAGATTCCAGCACTCCAACTACGGCAAAACTGTTTTCATCGATGACCCCGCGAAATTCCACCCCACCGACGGTTGGATCGACGATCAAATCGACATACACATTATCCACACCGCTGGGAATCTGGCGTTGATAATGCAAATCTTTTCCTGGTTCGGTTTCTACATCCCAATCGATGGATTTCAGTACTGCAACCACCGGACTGGGAGCACTATCGGATGCGCTTTCGACCAAAAATGGAAACGTAAAATTCACATGATCCAGTCGAATTTTGCCGCACACCACCGGCCGGTACCACGGCCCAGCGATAAAAAATGGCTCCCCCCGTCGCTTCCCACTGAAGGAAAATTCGCCCAACTCACCTTTCTCCATGAGGCCCGGAATGCGTAACGGCACGCCTTTGGAAGTAGTGGCCACCGTCCAGTAACCAAAATTCAGCCCCAACTCGGGAATCTGGAATGGCTCCAGTTCTTTTTCTTTCACCACTGGTGCAGAACGTTGATTGCGAAACGTGAACGCCCGTCCTTTTATCGTTCCCGCTATGGATTTAACATTTAAAAAGCCATCCTGTTCCAGTTGCAAATCAACCGCAATATTTTTTATTTCCTGGGCAACATCATTCAGGCGAAGATATCCATTATTCAATGCCAATTGGCCAGAACTAATGGATACATTATTTGGCCTTCCACCAAGATGGATTGACCACTGGCCGTTGCTGGCAGTTCTTTTGAAAAATGAAGTAAGTTCTGGCAACAACGACAAAATATTGCCATTGCCATTCAACTCAATATTCATTGGCTTGCTGGCGGCATAGGGAATCTCACCCTGCCCACGAATCTCGAATTGTCCCACGCGGGTGATCAAAAAGCGCTCCAGCACAATGCGATCGTCATTGAGCGGGTTGCTGACCCCAGTAGTATCCGAAATGAGGTGCGACCCCAAATCCAAATACATTCTATCAAAGGCAAAGGGTCCCAATTTTCCATTCTTAAGCTCTACATTACCACTTACCCTCGGCGATCGAAGATCGCCTTCCAGTTTCAAAATCGCCGAACCTCGACCGCAAATTAGACGTGGTTTATTGAAAATTGTTGTCACCAGACCATCAATATCCATATTCTGGCCGGCTAAATCAAACGTCAATTGATTGGCAGCGATATCATAGCGACCCTGGCCATTTAAAATCGGAACAGAATTCTGCGTCATGATAAATTCGGGAACGAGCCAGGCATGATTGGATAGCTGGAATCGGAGCGCAGCATCGTATACGCCGATTTGGTTGATAATTGCATCCTCAACTTGTAGCTCCCCATTAAGCTGAGGTTGGATCAGTGTCCCACTGAATTCGATTTGACCATTGAGCGATCCTTGAGAAATGCCAGCATCATGTCCCAGGATTAAACTGCTTAGCGCGGCCAACGACGCACGGGATAGCTTAACTTTTGCAGCCATTTTTTGGTCCCCTCGCAAAGCGATGCTGCCGTTGCCGTTAACAATATTTTCGATCTCCAGATGTCGAATCGTTAGATTTTCCGGTGTTTGCAACAGCCGAAAGCTACCATCGAAGGGTTTCTGATCACTCAGAATATGGAAACTGGCATCAATTGAACGCTGATTCCCTTTCGAAGCAATCGCCGCCATCAACTTTGCCGAGCGATAAGGCATTTTCGACTCGGTGAGCCACGATAAGTCACTCTGAAGACTCCAATTGTGACCATCACCATCAAGCTGCAATAGGATATGATCGCAAGCTAAAATTCTGGGAATGAATTTCAATTCTGGGAACGCATAGAGTACATGATGCACATCGACAAACTTGAGCCGATACGTGGTGCCTTTATCGGCAAAGCCGAGCCTGCCTTCCAGACCCGCTAAATGTGTTGGTGAATGAAGCCAGAATGACAGGTCGCGCGCAAAAAATGAAAACCCACCATCTACGCGAAACGACTGCATGGCTGTACGTAATTCAACAGCCAGCGTGCCCGAGATATGCTCTTCAGCCCCAGACCCTTGAAGCAGCACCTGACACTTATTCCCCTGCCACGAGGCCCAACGCAGTCCGAGCCATTCACCAGTCATTGTGCCTAAACTGTTCAATCGAAATCGAACATCATGCTGCTCTCGGGAAAAGTCGATGCGACAATCACCGTGAATCGCCAGGCTATCCAGGAGCCCATACAGGGCAGTGACTTGAAAGACCGAATCCTTAAAAGTCACCTGCGTCTCGCAATCACGCAGTATCTGGTTATAGACCGTTAATCTGGGACAAGAAATCGCACCGGTAATCGTCGGATTGGTGAAAGAATTACTGGCGTAAAAGCTGAGGCGGGAGATCCCTTTGATTGGAATTTGTTGGTTGCCGGCAAGCTGGCGCAGTGCTTGGTGAATATCAAACGCATCCGCAGTAAGGTATAACGATAATTGAGGATCGAAAATATCTCGGATCTCACCGGTCACCAGCATTTTTGAGCCATTGAACAAAAACGTGGAGCTATCAATCGTGCAATTCCAGTTCTGCAGCCTGGCTCTAACATTGATCTCATCGAAAAATAGCTTTTTATTCGTAATCTGAAACGCGCCATCGCTAATAGCAAGTTCTCCCCACATGTCAAATTTTCGTCGCGCCTGTTTATTCTCGGTGATCGAGAGATTGCCATTGACAACCCCCTGGTGGATGGCAAAGTAATCAGGAATTAAAAAGGGGATCTGATCTTTCCATTCATAATCATTCAATTGAACGTTCAACAGAGCCAGGCGGCCGCGGAGCAGATCGATAGATCCAGTCATGATCAGATTATAATTCGGCGAACGAAACAGCTTGCCGACCAATCGAGCTTCTGTTCGTTCCACATCTTTCAAGCTGAGCCACCCATTGATATCATAACCCAACTGGGTCGTGCTATCGGGCGACACGACATAGCTGATACTACCCCTGGAAACCGTAATACGATTGATGAAGCTGAAATTCTGGGCTTTCTCCCAATAGTGGTCGAACGAACGGGAGATTAGCGAGGAATCTATTTCGGTATCATGGCCACTGCTGGCGGGCGAGGGATAAATGGTCAGGTGTGGCTGAATAAACATCACATCATGCAGCATACGTTGTGGTCTGAAGCCACTTTTGATTAAGCCAAGTAGATCAAAACCCACCCGAATATTTTTAACCGTCAGGGAATACGCATCATCTGCTAAATGCAGCTCGACATTTCGAAGATGAATTGCGCCCAATGTTACATCAAGCCGCTCAATCGCGCAGCTCTTACCCAGGGCTGGCCGTATTTTTTCCAGCAAATAATTCTTGGTTCGTTCATTGATGTCGAGCAATTTCCATCCATGGTAAATCACCAGGGCTGAAAGCACAGCGATCAGAGCAATGACGAGTACCCATCGTCGTGTCCGCATAGACGAGCAATTAGCATGAAATAGTGTATTTGGTTAGCACGCAAAATTTATTCTCATGATTTTTCCCATAGCCTGATCAGGATAGATCCTGGCCCCAGGCGTTTAATTCGGCAGCGTCAACATCAGACCCACTTGTCGGGGAAAAATGCCTACTATTTGGTAGCAAAAATACAGTTGGTCGCATAATAAAAAGGCGATCCAACTTTTTCGAATCGCCATTTAACAATCCTGTTGCATTATTTTTGTTTTTTTAACTTTGAAAACAAAGCTTAAGTTCCTACCTTGAGCAAATCAGCGCTCAAAAGCCAGCCGCTAATCTAACCTCCGCCTGCCGGCTAATTGGCTGATAGTGAGATGGCTAAGCATTGTGAGGTTTGGACAGACGAATTAATTTCGTTCGCTGCCGCACAGTCAGAAATGATTGGCATAAGCCAGCTTGACCTGATCGCTAACCATTCCATAGCGGCGTTCACGCTGCTGATAAGCCAAAATGGCACGATAGAACTCTTTTTTTCGAAAATCAGGCCAGAGCACATTGGTGATATAAAATTCAGAGTAAGCCAGCTGCCACAAGAGGAAATTGCTGATACGCTGTTCGCCGCTGGTGCGAATCATGAGATCCGGATCCGGCAAATCCCCGGTATAGAGATGTTCAGCCACCACCTTCTCATCGATTTCAAAAGGATTGATTTCGCCACGCATCACTTTGCGGGCGATCTTTTGCACCGCGTGGGTAATTTCGAGCCGACTACTATAACTCAGCGCCAGATTTACCAGCAGGCCGGTATTATCTTTCAATTCATTAATCGCATAATTGATACCTTCACAGACCAGACGAGGCAAATCATCGATCACTCCAATCACTCGCAGTCGCACATTGTTCTTCTTCAATTCTGGAACTTCGCGACGAACGGTTTGCAGCAGCAGACGCCAGAGCGCGGAAACCTCGGCCTTGGGACGACGCCAATTTTCCTTTGAAAAAGTATAAAGTGTCAGGATTTCGATCCCCAATTCACCGGCAGCCTCGACCACCGCTCTCACGGAATTAATCCCCTCCTGGTGTCCACGAACCCGTTCCAGATTTCTAGCTTTCGCCCATCGACCGTTCCCGTCCATGATAATCGCAACATGTACTGGCAAATTCCCCAGGCGCTGAATTTTGGCCTTCAGTTCTTCCTCATCCATCATGATCTCTTCAAACCCACTCATAGCTCACACCTTCCGTCAAACAAAAAGGAGCGAATTAAAGACGCATCACGCTCCTCTCCATTATTACCGCCATCCTATTATTTTTGCTTAATGAAATTTAAAACAAATTCCCTTAAATGTCAAGCATAATTTTGTTAAAATAAAGTGACAGAATAAGCCGTTCCATAGCCATTTTCCAATGATAATGCAATTACCAGGATTTTCAGCCTTGATAATTTAGCAACATTCGAACATCGACCCATCCCCAGAAATGGAACAACCATAATCGAACAACATCGCTGCGGTTGTTCCCATTATTTGGCTCAGAAGTTTTTTACGGGACCAACGCGCCGGATAATTTGCCAAAAATTGCAGCGCAGCGATGGAAATCAAGCAGAAAAAATCAAACCCGCAAGCTGAGGCGGCTCCAATTTGGTGGTCCGTCGGAGGTCCTGGTGCAATGGGCAAAATTAGCTTTTTCACTGATTCGCTGTATTGAGAAAAAATAGTGATGGAGGGACTCGCCCGCCAAAAAAAACCCTCGTCTGCTTTGCAATGCAAGCAGTCGAGGGTGGATATGCCTATTGATTACAGCCGGCAGTCAATTCGTACCTTTGACAGAACAGATCTATGAACTGCTACTTGTTTTGCAGGGCATTTGATCTTTCAAAAGCTTCTTCGCCTTCCTTTTCCATACCGACATTGAGGTAAGCAACGCCCAGATTGTTCCACAATACCATATCATCTGGTTTGATTTCAATGGCCTTTTTCAGATAGGGAATGGCTTTCATATAAAGATCTTTTTCCTGATTCTTCTTTTCCTTGATCTCTTTTTCTGGAACTTTGGCCAATTCCTTATCCGACATCTCTCGATATTTCTTCAGGACATTTTGCGCCATGCTAAGGTAGGCGTTGCCAATATTCACATTGGCTTCCAGATCGTTGGGATTTTTGTCCAGCACAAATTGAAATTGTTGAATCGCATTTTCGAAGTCTTCTTTAAGGAAATAGAGTCGGCCCAGGTTAAAATGCAGATCGGCATCATCCGGGCGTTTCTTCAATGCTTCTTCATAAGCTGCAAATGCCTTATCCGACTGTCCCATATAGTCGTATGCCATGGCTTTTTGGGCAATGGCATCCACGTTAAGACTATCGATGGCCAGAATCTGATCCATCGTTTCAATGGCCTTCTCATGCTGCTTGGTAATGGTATATAGCCGACCCAATTGAACCATGCCATCGAGATCCTTGGGATTGATCCGCAGCAACTCTTGATAATTTTTAATCGCTTCTTCATGATTATCGCTGCGTTCATTCACATAGGCTAAATTGCGGTAGGCATCGGGGCGGCTGGGGTCGATCGAGATACAATTGTTAAAATCGACGGCTGCTTCAGGGAATTTTTCCGCTTTGGCGTTTTCCACACCCTTATTAAACGAGATCCGCCAGAACCGATCACGATCAGCTTCCAGTTTTTCAATGAATTTCTTGTTGGTGCTGCCTGGGGTGCTCATCAATTTCATTGCGGTGGTATAATGTTCATTCATCTGTTGATAATCACCGAGACGACCATATCCTTCCACCAGATACACATGCGCTTCCACATCGCCAGGATTAATCTGAACGGCCATCTTGAGTTGTTCCATCGCCTTATTCCAATCATTCTGCTGATTGATATAAATGAGCGCGGATTCGACCTCTTTCGAGCGACAGCCCGACAACATCAAGACCACTGCGAACGCCAAGAGTACCAAAACCAGCATTCCTTGAATCTTTTTCATTATGTTTCTCCTCGAACTTTTTTAAATAATTGGATTTTAATTTTGTGAAATATAAGTTAAAAAAGCATCCGAATCAAGGTTTTTTTTCAATTTTTCAATTTGACTCCTTCAGTCTGGCCGCTGCCGCAACGTCGTTTCGGTTCCCCGATATTCACCCATAACCTTGTTGAATTTAAATGGTGGATATACAATCCCCTGTTCGCAAATCACTGCCGTGATCAACTGATGTGGCGTTACATCAAAGGCTGGGTTATAAACCGTCACACCCATCGGCGCGGTTTTCCGACCAAATCCATCCGTCACTTCAGCAGGCGCGCGCTGTTCAATCGGAATGCCACGCCCCGACTCCAATGAGGGATCAATCGTCGAGGTAGGTGCGACAACATAAAATGGAACGCCATGATGTTTCGCCAATACCGCCAGATTGTAGGTGCCAATTTTATTGGCAGTATCCCCATTGGCCGCAATCCGATCAGCCCCCACCAGGACACAATCGATCCAGCCCTGTTGCATGACCCAGGCCGCCATGTTGTCGCAGATCAAAGTGACCTCGATACCTGCTTTCATCAGTTCCCAGGCCGTAAGCCGGGCGCCCTGCAATAGCGGCCGAGTTTCATCGGCGAAGACTCTGATTTTTTTGCCCTGTTCCGTGGCTGCATAGATGACCCCCAACGCGGTGCCATAATCCCCGGTAGCCAGTGCACCGGCATTGCAGTGCGTCAACACCGTTGTCTTTGGCTTGAGCAGTGTGGCACCATGAGCACCGATTCGCCGACAAACTTGCTGATCTTCGGCCAAAATCTGCTGCGCCTCGTTTAGCAGCATAAGCCGTAGCTCGCTTGGGGAGCGGTCCGAACCGTTGTCAATGATGCGCTGCATGCGGTTCAACGCCCAGAACAAATTCACCGCCGTAGGACGAGTAGCTGCCAGAACAGCAATGACTTGATTTACATGCTGCTTAAATTGGTGATAGTCATCGGTTTCGATAGCATTGGCGCCCAGACACACTCCAAACGCCGCAGCGATTCCTATCGCGGGAGCACCTCTAATTTTGAGTTGCTGAATAGCCTGCGCCAGGTCCCGGTAGTCTGATATTTTCACATAAATTTCTTCAACAGGCAATCTGGTTTGATCAATAATGACCAACTTACCGTCCTGCCAGGAAATAGTTCGAATGATCATGTCGACAACTCCTCGGCAATCACTCATCGATTCGTCTGTGGCAAAAATGACAACAGGATCTCTGCGATTTTCTCTGAACTCCCCACATTCTGCATCACAATTTGTCTGGCGCGTTGACCGTAGCTATTTGCGATATTGGCATGTTGCAGCAGATCGGTGACAGTCGCCACAATTTCCTCTCTGGAGCGAACCAGAATGGCCGCGTTGTTGGCCAGGAGTTGCTGCGCTTCGGCCGAGTTGGTCATTTTGGGCCCAAACAGCACCGGAATCCCAAAAATGGCTGGTTCCAACACGTTATGCACCTTATAGTGAAAACTTCCGCCGACAAACGCAATTTTCGCCAGGGAATACAAGGCAGCCAAAACTCCTATGCGGTCAACAATTAAACATCGGGCAACGAACGGTCTGTTATCAAGCTGCGATAGTCGCTGTGCGGACAGTTGCGCACCCGCCAAATACGCCTCAATCTCCTGAACACGATGGGGTTCAGGTTCATGGGGCGCCAGAATCAGTAATAGGTTATCGAATTGACGACAAAGAGTTTCAAAAGCAGGAAGAATAAACTGCTCATCCCTCGGCCAGCTACTGCCGACCACCCAGATTTGGCGTTGCCGAAGCTCTGGCTTTTCCAAGAGCGTCGCAATTGCCTGCCGCTGTTGAGACCGCTCGAGGACCTGATCATATTTGGTATCCCCGACTACCATCACGTTTTCGGCGCGATCCAAAAGCCGACGGAATTTCTCTGCTTCGACTTCAGAGATGGTCAATATCGCTTTCATACAACTGAAAAGCTGTCGGTTGATTTGTCGTAACCCAGGCATGAGCCGGGCGGATCGATCAGACAGAGACGCATCTACCAGCAGTAACGGAATTTGTTGTTGCGCCACTCGATAGACGAAATTTGGCCAGATATCGTGTCGCACAATAATGGCTACGGTCGGCGCCAGCAGGCCAACGAACTTCTTAGCCCCCCAGTAGGAATCGAATGGCAAGTAGCATTTGACATCCACAACCTCGCCAAGCGACACATGATCATACCCCGATGGCGAATAAAAACTGACAATGATTATTGCGGCCGGATATTTCGTTTTTAACTGTTTGAGAATAGGATATGCCTGGAGATATTCGCCATAAGAAGAGACATGAAACCAGATGCGCGGCGCAGTGGGATTGACTTTAGCGAGCTGTTCACACAGTCGCGCATAGTTACTTCGCCGGCCTTGAATCCCACGTCTGATTTTAGAATTAAATAGACTGCTAAGGAGAAAGCTGAGGAACAGCAATGGAACGGCAACAAGATTGTAAATAACCAGCAACAAACGTCTCATTTAATCTCCAGCACACTGCGAGGAACCAGCATCATGGCGACACCGGTCGTTATTGAAAGGCTCTGAGATCGAGATAGTTCTTTCCAATAATAATCGTGACATCCAATTGACCGCGGCGGCGTTGTGGCAATTCCTCCGCCGGTCGCAGTTGTGGGAACATGCGATTTTCCTCGACACCGATGATTCTTCCTATCACGCGGGCATTGGACATTTTATAATCTTTGCGATCGATCACCAGCGTTTCTGAAATTTCCTTACTTTCAAAATTGCGATAGTCAACCACATCGATATTTCTCTCGCGCAAATAATCGGCTAATTTTTTGGCTACGCCATCAACGCCGCAACCATTCAACACCTCTACCTTGAGCATCCGCCGGCCACCCTCTTCATTCAGGGATGTTGGCGGCGTAACCAGGTCACGAGAGGTTCCCCGGGGAGTACAGGTATGAATGCCAATGGACAAAAGGAAGATCGTGTTTGCCACCAGCAGTAGTGCGATCACCAGCGATAGCTCGTAACTCTGAAAATCTTCCCGCATTTCCTTGATTTGCTTTTTTCGGGCTTTGATCTTCTTCTCTTTCTCAGTCTCTTTTCGTTTTCGAAGCTCGATTCTTTTGCCACGTTTATAAACCATGTAACGCTCGTATTTTTAAATTGGCCAAGCGACAATTAAAAAATGTGACAATTACATGACCAACAAAGTGACAGTTTCGGTTCGCAAAAAAATAACCGAGAAATTTGCTCGGTTATTTATCTAATTTGCCTCTCCACATACCGCCCAACCCAAGTTATTTACCATCATCCCACCAGAAATTCTGGTACGGGCGAAATGGGCTATGGTAGCGATACATGCCTGTGGAGTATGCCGGCAATGAGTTGTATTCCAGCCTCACTTCGAATTTGTCGCTGGGTTTATAGCTCAATTCGGCGCCCGAAACGAAAAAGCCATTTTGAAAAGCGGGATGATCTTTCGCCAGGGAATTGTATGGAAAATTCTGAATGCCCCATTGCACTTTCAAAAGCAATGGCGATGCGATCTGATAGGTCATCGTATTTAAATAAACGTTTTGTGAGACTCCTCTCCCACCGATCGAGAAATAGGACATGGACAGGCTATGTGACATACTAAACCGCGCAGGATCCAACAAGCCAAAGCCGATAAACTGATCGCTATAAGGTTTCATAATTTCTTGCTTAATCTGGGCTGGCGCATCCTGGCTTTTCAATTGTGCCCACAGCAGAGATGGGATGATCGCCAATATCGAGATGGCAATTGCTATCTTTTTCATATTCTCCAGGCCTCCGGTTTAGCTAATGATGCATGACAGAATCAATTAACTAAATATTTTTTTGAAAGTCAACCTTTTTTTCTGAAATTTTAACTGCCATGAATGTCTATTCGTTCCCGATCTGCTTAGCCTGCGCCCCAGCTCATTGCCTTAGTTGCCGCGCATCGTCGATGCCGCAAACCTAATGGCTCAGACCGTGACAATGATATTATCAATAAGCCGGGGCTTACCGATTTTAACGGCCAGAGCGATCAACACTTCGCCGTTCAACGTAGTTAAAGGCTGCAAATGGGCGGTATCAACAATTTCTATGTAGTCGATCGTAGCTGCAGCCAGTCGCTCGATGTGTTGTCGAATGTGATCTTTGATGATTTGCGCATTGCGCTCCCCGTTTTCAATGAGCGTCTTGGCCATCATTAAAGCCTGATATAACGCCACCGCCTGTTGCCGTTGTTCCGGTGTAAGATAGATATTCCGGGAACTCATCGCCAGGCCATCCTTTTCACGCATGATAGGAGCCACAACGATTTCGATATCAAAATTCAAATCTTGCACCATCCGCCGAATCACCAGGGCTTGCTGAGCGTCTTTCTGCCCGAAGATTGCGACATGAGGTTTGACAATATGAAACAGCTTCGTTACGATTGTGGTCACGCCGCGAAAATGTGTCGGTCGCGACCGCCCACATAATACGCTGGTGATTCGTTCCACCTCCACAAAAGTCAGATAATTTTCCGGATACATGTCAGTCACCGAAGGATTGAAAATAATATGGCAACCTGCGCTGGTGGCCAGGGCCACATCCCGGTCAAAATCACGGGGATATTCATTATAATCCTCGGTGGGACCGAATTGCGTAGGATTCACAAAGATGCTCATAACCACCACATCGGCATGTCGCTGGGCTATGCGAACCAGACTCAGATGTCCCTCGTGCAGATAACCCATGGTCGGTACAAACCCGATCCGTTGGCCTTGCCGGCGCAGTCGTTCGGCTTCTGTTTGCATTTCCTGAATCGAATTGATTATCCGCATCGATCTCTCCTTGTTTTCATAAGCTTCGCCCAAACAAATAGCAGCGCTGGTGTTTCCCAATCATCCAGGCAGCGATTGGCAGTCGGATTTCGCTAGATCATTGCCAGCGAATTGTCAATGGTTGAATGGGTTCTTGCCGTGACCAATTTTGGCCAGAAATTATTCGTTGTTGTTCACTGCCTCGGGCCACGCAGGTTTGTCGTGGCTAATAGCTTTCCCCTTCGGTGGGAAAACGCTGCAGTTTCACATCCTCGGCATAACGGGCACAGGCTTCCCGAATTTCGCGTCCGAGTTCAGCATACACCCGGACAAATTTGGGCCGGAATTTCTCAAACAACCCCAGGATATCGTGAGTCACCAGAATTTGACCATCACAATGCGGCCCGGCACCAATTCCAATGGTGGGGATGCGCAACCGCTCCGTTACCCGTTTGGCGGCAGCCGCTGGAATTTTTTCTAGCACCACGGCAAATGCGCCTGCCTGTTCCAGGGCCAGTGCATCGGCCACCAACCGCTCCACTTCGGCCTCACTTCGGGCCTGCACTTTATAGCCGCCAAAACGGTTGATGGATTGGGGAGTCAAACCGAGATGACCCATAACGGGAATACCCGCATTCACCACTCGCTGCACGGTTTCAGCCATGGCTTCTCCACCTTCCATCTTAACGGCTTCAGCGCCGCCTTCTTTGATAAAACGGCCCGCATTGCGCAACGCTTCCTCCGGGCTAACCTGAAATGACAGGAAAGGCATATCCGCAACCAGCAGCGCTCGTTTGATACCGCGGCTGGCAGCCCGAGTATGATAAATCATTTCGTCCATGGTAATGGGAATGGTGGTTTCATAACCACAAAAAACCATCGCCCCGGAATCCCCCACCAGTATGATATCGATGCCGGCATCGTCCAGGAATAGCGCCATCAAATAGTCATAGGCCGTGAGCGCCGCAATTTTTTCCTGCTGCCCCTTCATTTGCATGATGATAGGAACGGTTATTTTTTTGGATTCCATATTCGCTTCCGTGCGGCTATTTGTAAAAGTTCAAAAATGCAGCGAGATTTTTATTGTTCGTTTTCGGGCGGCTCCGTCTTTTCCTCTACCAAAGTTTTCAGAGGTCGTTCTATGATCGCCCCTCCCACCACCACTTCGCCATCAAAAAATACGACCGATTGTCCAGGCGTCACAGCTTCGTGATAGGTATTAAATATAACCTTCACGTGGCCCTCGTGTATCGGAAAAACCGTGGCCGGACGACCGGGATCATTGTATCGAATTTTAGCAATGACCGCCAGCGGCGAAACCAGTCTTTCGATGGCGATCCAGTTGACATCAGTAGCCATTAGGCCTCGGGCCCTCAAATCGGCTTTGTCGCCAATCACAATTGTGTTGGTAGCCGCATCAATAGCGGTCACATATACCGGCCGCCCCAGCGCTATTCCCAGTCCCTTACGCTGTCCGATCGTATAAAAGGGGTACCCCCGATGATAGCCCACCACCTGGCCTGACTGATCGATGATTTGACCAGGAGGCAAATCAGCCAATCGGCCAGGTTGACGCTCCTGCAGAAAGCGAGCATAATCGTTATCTGCTACAAAACAAATTTCCTGGCTTTCGGCTTTATCCTTGGTTTTGAGATTGTATTGATGGGCCAGGCTGCGAACCTCATCTTTGGTGCGATCGCCTAACGGAAAAATGGTATGTTGCAGTTGAGCTTGCGTCAGGCCCCAGAGCGCATAAGCTTGATCTTTCCGACGATCCAGGCCGCGCAGCAATTGGTAGCGACCAGTTTGGTTATTATAAGCAACCCGGGCATAGTGGCCTGTCGCCAGATAATCGCAACCCAATTGCAATGCCTTGTTGAAAAGCACTTGCCATTTGATCTTTGAATTACAAAGCACGCACGGGTTGGGCGTTCGACCTTTAAGGTACTCTTGCACAAAATTGGAAATTACATACCGCTCAAATTCTTCCCGAACATCGATCACATAATGCGGCAGTTCCAGCGCGTGGCAGACGTTGCGAGCATCGTCCATTGACGAAAGGGAACAACAACTGCTCTCGTGGAACACATTGCCGCCCACACGTTGATAATCCCAAAGATGCATGGTTAAGCCAATCACCTGGGCGCCCTGCTGCTTTAAAAGCATGGCTGCAGTAGAGCTATCCACGCCACCGCTCATTGCTACGGCCACGCGCATCGCTGAAGCCGGCACCTGTCGAACGGGGCCTATTTGCACAGAATCCTGCATCCTATTCCCAACTATTCCAGCGCCGACATGCTGCGCAGTCGCTGCACGATCTCAGGCAAAATACTTACCACATAATCCACATCTTCGTCGGTATTTTCATTGCCTAGCGTAAACCGAATGGACGCACGTGCTAATTCCGGCTTCATCCCCATCGCCGCCAGCACATGGGAGGGATCCAGGCTACCCGACGTACAAGCTGAGCCGCTGGAGGCAGCCACTCCTTTGAGATCGAGACTCAGCAGCAACGCCTCGCCTTCGATACCTTCAAACGACACGTTGAGATGCCCCGCCAGCCGCTGTTTGGGGTGGCCGTTCAGATGCAGTCGCGGAATTGCTTTGGTCAATTTTTCATAGAACGCATCGCGCATTTTCTTGAGTCTTTCGCTTTCTTGCTTCATCCGCAACTGACGCAATTCGACCGCTTTGGCCAGGCCAATTATGCCTGGAATATTTTCGGTTCCTGGCCGGCGCCCACGCTCATGTCCCCCTCCGTGGGTCAATTGCGTCAACCGCACCCCCTTGCGGATATATAGCAACCCCACTCCCTTGGGTCCATAGATTTTGTGCGCCGAAACGGACAGCAAATCTACCGGCAGCGATCCCAAATCTATCGGCAACTTTCCAAACGTTTGTACAGCATCGGTATGAAACAAAATTCCTTTGTTGTGAGCAATGGCACCAATTTTTTCGATATCATTAATCGTTCCCACCTCATTATTGGCATGCATGATACTAATGAGGATGGTGTCATCACGGATCGCCTTTTCCACCGCTTCGGGGTGAATCATGCCATATTTGTCAGGCGGCAAGTATGTCACTTCAAAGCCCTCTTTTTCTAGAAACTCGCAGCAGTGCAGCACAGCGTGATGCTCGATCTGAGACGTAATGATATGGCGTCCCTTCTTTTTGAATTCATAGGCCACGCCTTTAATGGCCATATTATCGGATTCGGTGCCACCGCTGGTAAAATAAATATCCGCCGGCCGCACATTGCAAAACGCCGCCACTTTTTCCCGTGCTTCCTCCAGTGCCACTTTCGTCTCCCGACCAAATGAATGAATACTGGAGGGATTGCCAAATTTTTCACTAAAATATGGAATCATCGCTTCGACAACCTGGGGATCCACCGGCGTCGTCGCACTATGGTCAAAATATACCTTTCTCATATTTTCTCCATTCTATCAATTGCGTCATTTGTTTTTCGTCAGTCCAATGCCAGAATCTTGATCCTCCTGCCAGAGGAATGGCAGCATTAATGGTCGATTCTGGCCATGGCTTATGAATAGCACTAATACGATGATAATTCCTAATGCCGGGACAAAAATACAGTCCAAAGCCATCTCGGCAACCAGGATTCCTTTGCCCTTGAGATCGTCCCGCTCGCTGCCCAGCAACCTGCAGGCAAATCACGAAATCACCGCGTGGCAAAGGAATTCAATGACTGGAAGTCACCGATTCAGCACTTCACCTC
>JAPDQM010000018.1:0-48133 GCA_034505795.1 Candidatus Zhuqueibacterota bacterium | reverse complement strand
ACGGAGCCGGAATGCTGGTTCACGAATATTATGAAGGAAGTCTATCGCTACAAGGGGGTCTCTGAATTTGAAATTTATAAGCAGGAATTGAAAAAAAAACGTCTGGCCGATGCTATCGAATCACTGTCGATTAGTTATAATTTGTATAAAGATCCGGAAATCCAATTTCTCAGCGGCTATCTCACTGCGCTAAAGGCCATCGCTGATAATGATCGTACCAATTTGAACGGCCTGGTGACCGCCTGGAGTGCCATGCTAAGCCTCCATGCGCGAAATGGCTGGAGGGTTTCGGCTGATCTCATCGACAAGGCTAAATTGTATGTTCGGGTAGCGGAGAAATTTGCAGTACCCATTAGCTCGAAAAAATATTCTGGCGCCTTTGCTAAATTTATGATCATGATGACCTGCGACCTGATGGATAAAGATCAGCTATCCAGCAGTGATGCCAAATATTTTGAAGAAATGCGTCAGAAATATTTTCAGCAAAGTAATGTTGAATGGCAAAAATGGCGCAGCAGTGAGCTCGCTCCAGAATAGAGTACGTGTTTAATCATAACGATTGGGGAGATAATAGATGAAGAAGTGTGTTGTTTATGCCGCCCTGGTTTTATATGCACTGGGTGGGCAAGCAATATGGGCACAGGATGTAAGATCCCTCTATGACAAGGTTCGCAACGAATACGAAGGGGGTAGTTATGGCACGGTCGTCAATCTTTGCAAGCAAATTATCGAACGGTGCGAGCAAAATTATCCTGACGCCGAATGTCGCTATACCGATGTGATGAAAAATGTCTATCGTTACAAGGGCTTTTCCGAGTTCAAAATCTATACCCAGGAACAGAACATGGATCAACTCGAGGAGGCCATCAACTCGCTGATGAAAAGCTATGAACTCTATGGTGATCCAGAAATATCGTTCAATTATGGCTATATGCAATCGCTGCGAGCCATCAAACTCAAAAATGGTCGCGATTTAAATGGATTGGTGAATGCCTGGCGCGGCATTTTGGGCCTCTATGCGCGGGACGAGTGGACGGTATCCAACGATCTACTAAATAAGATTAAAATTTTTATCCAGCAGGCCGTGGAAATCTCGATCACGCCACCAGATAGTGCCCTGACCACAGGCCGCTTCACCAGTTTCATGATTCGATTGGGCTGCGATTTGGCCCGCAAACGAAATTTGACGGCGGCCGACAGCATTTTCTTCACGGTTTATTATCGCCGGGCTATCGATGATGAATATAATCTGCGAGGCAATGAGTGGCGGGCGCGCGGTTTTGAAGCTGAACAGCTATTTAAGGCCGATGCCAACGACTCTTCCTACCGCATTTGTCGGGGCTATCTGGAATTGGCACTACGTTTTGCCAAGAGCAGTCAGCGCAAGGCTGAAATGTTGAAAGAACTGACCAAAGTAGCTCTTTACATGGAAAAGTATGGGAAAAACATCCGTCGGGAGACGGAACTGCAATATGCTCGCGAAAAAGCCAGCCAGGCTTACGCGATTCTGCAGGAACACCGTTCCGATATTCCCAAAGACCTGGAGAATGAGATCAAAAAAGTCTATGGCAATTCTATTTTCCGGCTGGTGGATTATTACTTTAGTATCACCACGGCCAAAGACCGCATGAATTCATTCTACCATGCGCGACGTATTGGCGAGGAGCTGTTGGTTCCTGATGGCATGGGTGGATTAAAGCAAAAATTTGTCTGGGAAGGTTATGAAGATCTATATCTTAAATTGTCGGATGTAGGCTATGAACTGGGTGATGAAAAATTCGCAGTGGACATGGTGGATAAAGCCTGGAAGGCGATTTTAGAGATCAACCATCTTTCGATGCCGCAAATTTACGGTTCGATCAATCCGCAAACCGCAAAAGAGTTGCTGCAATTTGCCCAGGTCTATCAACAGATCGCAGAACGATTTGGCCTGCAGTCGGTGTTGCATTGGCTGCGTCCCGTCATCAAGACGCTCTCGGCTCGATCCTACGTTCCTATCAAACAAGGAGGAATGTAACAATGAAAACAGTGATGCAATTTTGCTGGCTGCTATTGATAATCATCCTGGTGCAGGCCGGATATAGCCAGTCACTTATTGAAACGAAATTTGAGCAACAGATGGTCGATTATGAATCGGATGTAGTTCGCTGCTATAATGAGCTGCAGCAATTTCTGGATAAATATGATCGTAACATTGCCGAAATGGTGGCATTCGAGAGTTTGCTATCGATCTATGTGGATCGGATACTGGAAATTTTCAATACAATGGAACGATTGGCCGGTGAATCGCTGGAAACCTATCGTGGCGTAGCGGCCAGAGCACTGATCTTCCGCTCGCTTACTTATTTGGAGCGTTCACGACAGGCGCCAGAAAATTTTACCAAAGCGGTGGATGATTATAAACACGCGCTAAGGTTATATCGGCAGGCCACCACCATACCGATCATGAACAAGAAGCTACCCTATGAAGTCTGGATCGGGCGCAAGATGTATACCCGATTGGCGGACCTGCTGGATGATAAAAATAAAGATTTTAATTTACTGAATTCGTTGCAAGATATCAATGAATAGAAGGTTGTTATGAACATGCGCTTCCTCTGGCTGATGGTTATTCTCTTTCTGCTGGTGACTTCCTGCGGCTGGACACAACATCTCGATCGGATACTGGTTCCTCAGATGGAGAGATACGAATCTGACATTCAGAGCACCTATCGCGAATATCAGAAAATCTACTATGAAAAAAAATCCAGCCTGGCGGAGCTACGGGCATTTGAAAACGTGATATCAATCTATGTTTCCCAAATTCTGGAAGTATATGAAACGCTTTCTCTCTCGGGCCTTGGAGAGCTGGAAATACCGCGCGATATTGCCGCTCGGGCGCTGGTCTATCGCGCACTGATCTTTCTGGAAAAAGCACCTTTGAATCCGGAATATTATGAAAAGGCCTGTTATGACTATTACAATGCGCTGGCCATGTTTGATAACATCGAAAGCATTCCCGCGATATTCAAACGACTGCCAGAACCAATCCTGGTCGGTGCCAATGAATTCAATCGGCTCATCGATGTGATCGATCACAAAGGCAGTGACCTGTATGCGTTTGGCAAGGTGCGGCTGAACTTGCGCAATTTTAAGATCACCACCAACCTGGATATCGACAATATGGAATTTGTGCGGATCGAGTGTCCTCCGGATAAGAAAAAATACACCTACTACGCAGCAGAGCAGTTGATCAAAGATAATTTTAAAAAGGTGTTGTCGGATGAGGGACAGAGCACTACTTTCCTGGCGCTGCCGGAAGGTTCATATTTTATCCGCCCGAAAAGCCAAAGCGCCAGCCGGCACATCTACCTGTCGGCCATCTATGTCCGATCGAACCAACAGCATAACTATTTTGTTGAGCCACTGGTCGATTGGTTTATTATGTACGAAGACCCCAGCACGCGTAAGCCTAAATATGCGAAAACCGCCAGTAGCGACTCTGAAAATCCAATTAAAGGCAATGGCAAGGATGAAAATAAAAGCGCTGGGGGCAGTTCTAAAAAAGGCAAATCCATTGAAAAGGTATTAGCGCTGTCGCAGCTTGTGAATTCTAATCTGGAGCGGGTCGATAGCAATTCCATTTTTAATTTAAAAGATCCATGGATTCGGAATCGTTTTGCTACTACGGCTGCCGAAATCATCTATGCCCATGTAGAAACGATTAATTACTATAACTGTTGGAGTCGATGGATGCTGGCCTGGATTATCGCGAAAGAGATAACCAATAAATTTAGTCCCGAATCCATCGTGCCGACGGAATTGATCAAACTCGTGCATGAAGTTTTGAAAGGAATATAGGATTGATGGGTATGAAAAATCGAATCAACATATTGCTGATCATAAGTATGATGATGCTAAGTTTGCTATCGCAGCCGTCGCGCGCACAGGAGGTCAATTTCGACAATTGCTGGCGCTCCCAGCGATACGCCACCTTGCTGGATACGGTGCAAAAGGCGATGAATAAACCGATTGAGGATACCTATAAACAACATGATTTCATCCAGACGTTTGGTTGTGCCTATGAAGAGGATGATATCGAGGAAAATTCCATTCGTGCGGTCTATCGGGCGATCATCCAATCGATTCGCAATCGGAAACTCAGTTTGCGAGACGATCTGGACAGTGTGCTACGCTCCCGTCCCCCGCGTCCAGATAATCTGGCGCGAGATTATTCCATTTATGTCAATATTCCCACCGATGCCGCGCCCAGACCGGCTCGTTATGAGATCAAAATTTTGAATCTGGAGGCTGTGCCTACAGTGGAATCCGAAAAGGCAGTCTGGACCCGTATTGTAACGCGGTATGCCTATAAAGAAGATTTCAATGTAGCTCCTATTGCAGCTATAACGCCCTCCGAATTTGTAAAAGTTATGGAAGAATCACAGGTTATCCTGCGGGCATTGGAGCGAAAGAAATTTGCTAAGGTGCGAAAAATTTTAGCAATGGAAAATGTGTCGTTGGATTACCCCAAGTCGATTGCCGATCTAATGTTTGGTGATTCGATGATCCTGTTTGACGAGGTGGAGTTGGAGAAAACCTATCCGGGAATCTATCTGGGCAAAGGTATTTTCGCCTGTGAAACTCCGACCAATGGTGTGGTCATTTGCAAATTCGGCGAAGAGCGATTATATCACCTGCGCGTGGATAATAGTTCGTTCCGACGGACGGTGCCTCATTATGCGGAATTGAATTATCAAGCGCCTGAAAGCATTTTGCAATGCATTTTCCTGAAATTCTGCCATGAGAAGCCACGCAGTTTGCCCATACTGGGGACGATTAAATAGGGGAGATCCAGCCTAACGCGAAAACAACGACCAACAGTCAGTTCAATCCCCTCTTTGAATCTTCGTCATCGCAGTTAGATGTTTCTATTATGTGACAATGGCAATTGGGGCTATATCACCAGCGACGAATCCCGCAGAGGATGGGGCTGGCCGTTACTACCCTCCAGTTTAATTTTGATATCGCTTGCCATCAGCGTTAAAAAAAAAGTAAGTTCCACTGGCATCGAAGACCGGAAGTGAATGCTGCGCAACCCGGTTTCGTCCGGGTTATTCAATTTTTATCTTGAGTTTAAAAGCCCAGCTTCAAGAGACTTGAAATTATGCAGCGATGAACTGAGAATTGATGCGACTACCCAACTTAGCGCTCTTCCTGCCATGAGGGATGTATCATCCTCTGCGATCCCACTTGCGTGACAGCACCCGCCTCCAGATTCGATTTGAAAATAATGCTTGATTTTTTTCGGCAATGTTTGTAACATAGTACCAACTTTGCTCAGATGAAGCAGCTTGGCTATTTGGCTGTGGAGATATCCGCCTGCTTGCGCAGGGGAGTGAGAATTATCAATTGGCAGGGGAATGATTGGTAATGGGAGATAGATCAGGATCAATGCAAGGAGAACGAACCATGCCTCGTCATCAAACGATTTTAAAACCAGATGCTACCGGTCTGTTGATCATCGACATCCAGGAGAAAATCAATGCGGTGATGAAATATCGGGAGCGAGTGATCGAAAGTACAATTAAGCTGGTACGCGGTTTTCAGATATTGCAGCGACCGATTTTTATCACCGAACAGTATCGCAAAGGTCTGGGACCGACTGAAGCTGCAATTTTACAAGCTCTCGGGTTGCCAGCCATTGTGGAAAAAATGTCGTTTAGCTGCTGCGGTGCCCCCTCGTTGATGGAGCAAATTCGGCGCCAATCGGTGCAGCAACTGGTGCTATGTGGAATCGAAACGCATGTATGTGTCCTGCAAACGGCGCTGGACCTGATGGCTGAAGGATTTCAGGTGCATCTGGCTGCTGATGCCGTTTCATCCCGCAAAGAAATGGATCAGCTATTGGCCATCGAGCGGATGCGGCAGGCCGGGATCATTATTACCTCGGTCGAGATGGCGTTGTTTGAATTATTAGGACAGGCGGGAACACCAGAATTTAAACAGATTTCACAGGTGATCAAGTAGCAGCCACAGGAGAGTGTCTTTTCTCACCCAGCCGGGATTCATTGAGGAATATCGCTATGAAGAAACCGTTTCGCGAACGACTATTTGATAATGATGTGTTGGTCGGAGATGGTGCTATGGGCACCATGCTCTATGCCAAGGGCATCTTCATCAATCGCTGTTTCGATGAATTGAACATTACCAATCCTAAAATGATCCAGGAGATTCATCGCAGCTACATCGACAGCGGCGCAGATATCATTGAGACCAACACATTTGGCGCGAATTGGTATAAGTTGGTGCCGCATGGCCTGGAAAAAAAGCTTTACAAGATCAACTATATTGGAGCACGGCTGGCCCGGGAAGTGGCTGGCAATCAGGTCTATGTTGCCGGCTCTATCGGTCCATTGGGACGGGCCATTGAGCCAATTGGTCAGATTCGGGCCAGTGAGGCGCTGGAGGTCTTTAAGCAGCAAGCCTTGCCATTGTTTGAAGGAGAAGTTGATCTGTTTATCCTGGAGACATTCAACGATCTCCAATCGCTGAAGATCGCTGTGGAAGCGGTACGATCCATCTGCGACAAACCGATCATCGCTTCGCTGTCATTTACCGATGAAAGCCGTACGATTTACGGCGTTACCCCAAGCCAGGCGGTTCAGGAATTAAGTGTTCTGGATATTGATGTGATTGGCGTAAATTGTAGCAGTGGGCCGCAGCCGATTTTGGAGGCTATCGAGCAGATGGCGCCATTCACCAGCAAAAAGCTGTCTGCCATGCCCAATGCCGGCACGCCTCGAATGATCGAGGGACGGTTATTCTACATGGCCTCCCCTGAATATTTCGCTGAATATGCCAAGCGATTCATCCAGACCGGTGTCAGCATTGTGGGCGGCTGTTGCGGAACGACCCCCGAACACATTCGAGCGATCAAGAGTGCGGTCAAGGCCTTGCGACCCGTGCGAGATCTGGAGCGAGTGAGCGTTCGAGTTGCGCAACCACCTCAGGCCATGGAAAATGTGACACGTCAGCTCTCTCCTTTTGCACAGAAATTGCAGGCGAACCAATTTGTGACCTGCATCGAACTCACACCACCACGTAGCAGTGACGTGAGCAAAGCTTTGCAGGGTGCGCGGCTGATTCAACACCGCGGCGTGGATGCAGTGAATATTCCGGATGGACCCCGCGCCAGTGCCCGCATCAGTCCTCTGGCGCTGGCGGTGATCATTGAACGAGAGGTGGGCATCGACACCATTTTGCATTACACCTGTCGCGATCGGAATATTTTGGGTATGCAATCCGATTTGCTGGGCGCAGCGGCGTTGGGGCTGAAAAATATCCTGCTGGTCACCGGTGATCCGCCCAAATTGGGCGATTATCCTACTGCGACGGCAGTGTTCAACGTCGATTCCATAGGCCTGATTCGCATTGCAAATAATTTGAACCATAGTCAGGATGTCGTTGGCAATCCTATCGATGTACCCACCTCATTTTTCCTGGGTGCTGGTGTGAACCCAGCCGCTATCAATTATCGCGAAGAAATTCAACGCTTACAGCTCAAAATCGAAGCGGGTGCTGAATTTATCCTCACGCAGCCAATTTTTGATATGAGGGTATTTGACAATTTTATGAAGGATGTCGAAGGCTATCGCGTGCCGATTGTGGCGGGCATATTGCCATTGGCCAGTTTTCGCAATGCCGAATTCCTGCATAACGAAGTACCCGGCATGTCCATTCCGGCCACCATCCTCTCGCGACTCCAGGCTGCGGCCGATAGTGATACCGCCCGGCAGATCGGCATCGAAGTCGCCCAGGAGATGCTGCAGCGCCTGAAATCACAGGTTCAGGGCGTGTATTTGATGCCGCCATTTGGTCGTTACGAAGCTGCGCTGATGGTTTTAGAGGCGCTTTGAATCCGCCCATTGCGGTCCAAAACGATACGATAGCAGTTTATGAAATGTCGAAGATTCGCCATGATAAAATTGCCACTCGGCCTATCATATCATTGATTCCATCAACCAGATTTTTTGGTTCAATATGATTATCTGCAGTAAAATTCCCGACCGAAAGATAAAACTTTTCTTATTGCCTCCCAGTCTATAAACATAGTTGACGGCCGTAACACAAATCCAAATTTCTGTTTTAATATCCAGAAAACGCTATTCAACTTATGGAGGTTAAACGCAATGAAAAATAAGGGCATTTTATTTCTGGTAATTTTCGTGATTGGCGCTGTTTTGCTGCCAATCGGAAACTACCAGTGGCTGCAAGCTGCGGTTGAGAAATCGTCTGCCAAAGCAGGCTATCTGGGCGTGGTGGTCGAGCCTCTAACTCGCTCGCAAAAAAAAGAATTGAAAGCCGACTTTGGCGTGGTAATCACCGAGATTGCCGAAGACAGTCCCGCCGATAAATTTGGGCTGCAGGAAGACGATGTGATCCAATCGGTCAACGGTACCAAGATTCGTCGTCCCAGCACCTTGACCCGAGTGATTCGAAAATTGGCCCCTGGGGATGAAGCCAAGATTACAGTGGTTCGGGATGGCGCCACTAAAACTATTTCGGTGACCCTTGGCCGAGCGAAAAAATCCCGTGGCTTCGATTTTGCCATGGGGGCGTATGGCAATGCTCTGAGAATGTTTGCCGGTGGCGCCTATCTTGGAGTTGAGTTATTCGCGTTGAATAAGGATTTAGCCGGCTATTTTGGGGTGAAAGCCAACAACGGCGTGCTGATCTTGCAAGTCGAAGAAGATAGTCCTGCCGAAAAGGCTGGCATTAAAGCCGGGGATGTGATCACAAAGATCGATAACGAGGAGGTTTCAGAACCAGCAGATGTGCAGGAAATTCTGTCAGAGCTGGAGGAGGATGACGAGGTAGAATTGGAGCTTATTCGCCAGAATAATAAAAAGACAATCAAGGTCAAAGTCGAAGAGCGAGAGAATTTGCGACAATTATACTTTGGTCCCCAAAAAATGATCAAAGAATTGGAAATCATCCCCGATAAAGACCTGCTCTTGAAAAAATACAATCTTGAAAGAGACATTCGAAAACGAGCACCGCAGATGAGAATTGAAACTCGATCGAAAATTATCGAAGAGACCATTTAGTTCCTCGCTAATGATGACATTTGCCCGCAGTTCGAGAGAACTTGCATCCGCTTGAGCTGCGGGAGAACTATCGATCCGCCAACATCTCCAATCCATTTTCCTCGCAAATATTAAGATAGCTGAATTTATAAATTTTGACTTGCTTTTTAGGAATAATCGTTTTAATTTCTGACCATTGTTTTCTTGCGTATGAACTAACTTCAACTACAAGGATGACAGCGATGCGCAGATGGATTTGGTTTGGCATGATGCTATTTGTTATTTCGCGGGGCTATGCAATGGAATCATCGACGATACAGCTTCATTTTAAATTTGACCTTTCAGACGATGATTCCAGCCTCCTCGCCTGTCGGCAGATGGTAATGGATTCGGTGAAACAATGGTTGCAAGCGTCTCCGTTATCAACTTTCCGATTCCAGATTGATATCGAAACAGCCGATGCGTCAGACGACGGCCGTGATGCCTGGAGTGAGCCCTCACTGCCCCAGAAGGCGCCGACTTCGGCCAGGGTACAACTGATTGTTGTCGTGCGGCTATCTTATGATGAAAATCAAGCCATTATTTTGCAGCCATTCTTTTTCGAACAAGAGCCAGTCGATTCGGCGAATTGGTACGGCGCCACAATCAATTCGCTGAGTGGTAAAAGTTGCCGCTTGCGGCAATTCGCTCTGCCAGCCATGGCCAGCAGCAATTTGGTGTCGCTCAAAAACTTTCTTTGCAGCTATCTCCTGTTTGACCAAAAAAAGTATGATGAAGCGATTGCGTTGTTCCGCACCAATTCTTCCATGCCAGAATATTTTTACCTGGCCGAAAGCTATCTCCAGCGAGGCGTCTGGCGGGAACGGGATGTTACCGCAGCGCGTGCCGATTGGGATAGCTCCATCATTTATTTCAAAAAAGCATTGAGCCGTGCCAGGTTGACCCAGGATTCGCTGCGAGTGCAAAATAATCTTGCTGTAACATTTCAATTTCTTGGCGAATTGGACAGCGCTCGCCAATACTTTTCGGTCGCTAATGAAAAATTGGCATTGTTGAATGATCGCCGCGACCGCATCCGGCTGGCCAATAATTTCGGCAATATTCATCTGCTTACAGGCAGGTGGAAACAGGCGCTGGATGTTTTTCAGTCCAGCTTGAGCGATGTGGAGCAATCCAGTGATTCATTGCTGATGGCAGAAACCTATGAGAACCTGGGAAATATCTATCAACTGATTACACAGCGAAATAAGGCCATCGCTTATTACCACCATGCCCTCGAAATCTGGCAAGCCTTGCACAACGATGCCGGTCTGGCTACTTGCTATTATGCATTGGGCAATGCTCATGCGGCAAAGGGGGAATTGGACGCGGCAAAAGATTATTTTCAACAGAGCCTCACCCTCAGCGTGAAGTTGCACCACGAGCCGCACCTGGCTGAGGTCTATGATTTGTTGGGACAGGTATGGCAGGATATGGGGCAGGTCGATAGCGCTCGGACGTACTATCAAAAAAGCATTGCGATGTATGCCATGCTGGATGATCAACCAAATTATGTGCGAGCCCTTATGCACCAGGCTTCCTTATTTCAGAAGCAGAAACTCCTTGATAGTGCAATGGTATTATATAAAAAAGCGCAACATATGGCAGTGGATAAGAACACGCGATCGCTACAAGCGCAGATCTGTGATCGCCTGGGAGATGTATTCAACAGTCAGAGCCAATTGGACTCGGCTTATGTCTATTATAAAAAATCGGCCGATCTGTATGAGCAGGCTGCCAACTTTGAGAGCCTGTCGCTCATCCTTTTCAATATGGGCTTGATCCGTCTGAAGCAAAACGATCATGCCGATGGCTATGAACTCATCAAACGTGCCATTTCACTGGACGATGAATATGGCTTCCATAACCTCACCAGCGAGCGGGAATTCCTTAAAGAATTAGAATTAATTTTGAAAGATTGATTGTCGGCTATGATGAAAAATTTGCATGAATTTATCCGCAAAAATATGGAATTGGCAATCACCGATTTCAATATGATTCAACCGGGCGATCGCATTCTGGTGGCCATCTCCGGCGGCGCCGACTCGTTTACCCTGCTGAAAGTGCTTTCCGGACGCAAAATTTTCACCCCGCAGGATATTTCCCTGGTCGCCGTACATATTGATCTGGGCTTTCAAGGTTCGGATACCAGCCATCTCGATCGACTTCAAGCCTATTTTGAAGCCCATGGCCTGGAATATTTCATCGACCGAACCAACATCGGTGTCTATGCCCATAGCGAAGCCAATCGGAAAAAGCCCTGTTTCCTTTGCTCGCGGCTCAGACGAAAACGGTTATTTGAACTTGCAGAACAATTCAACTGCCAGAAAATTGCCCTGGGGCACCACAAGGATGATATCATTGAAACGTTGCTGATTAACATGTTTTTTGCTCGCGAAATCGCCACCATCAATCCCAATCAATCGCTGTTTAAGGGACGGTTGCACCTCATTCGGCCGTTAGCCTATATCTGGGAACAGAAGATCAAGCGTTATGCGCAATTGAACGACTTCCCGATTTTTGAAAACAAATGCCCTACCGCCAAGACTTCTCACCGTGGCCTCGTTAAAGAGCTATTGCGCGACCTGGAGCGAAAACAGCGCGGGGTGAAAGAGAATATTTATAAATCCCTGCGCCATGTGAAAAAAAATTACCTCTGGGAGATTGACGAGCGAGAGTGAGCTCCGTTTGGAATTATTCTCGGACACGACTGGTTTTTATCTCGCCATCGATGCCCAGGACATCTTCCTGAATGATGATATCGTTTCGACCGCAGCGCTCGACTGCCGCTTGAACGATCATGGTCAATCCGCCGCAACAGGGAACTTCCATTCTTGCCACGATCACCCGGGGAATAGAGGATTCAGCTAAGATTGCAGCCAATTTGCCAACGTAGGGGCTGGTATTATCGAGCTTGGGGCAACCAACAACCACGCTTCGCCCTTGCAGATAGCGCTCGTGAACGTCTGCCAGCGCCAGCGGCCCGCAGGTGCTCATGACGACCAGTTCTTTGCCTTTGAAAAATGGCGCATTGGGTGGAACCAGGTGAATTTGTACCGGCCATTGGCCCAATTGCGATGGTCGGTTGGTCACTCCGGTCGTTCGCTCATTAGGTGCGGCTGTTGCAGGTCGCGTCATCTCCCGCATGCGAGAACCCGGGCAGCCAAGATGGAGCTGATCGTCAGCTTGCTGAGCAGTATGCCGTTGTTGCGCTTCCTCCATCCGCCAGACCGCCTCGATGCCCTGTGTCGCGAGCAAATGTTCTTTCACCGCGGTCTCGTCGAAATCCACCGCGTCCCGTTCTTCAATAGTCAGGGCACCGGTGGGGCAGGTGCCAATGCAGTCGCCAAAACCGTCGCAGAAATCCTCTTTGACCAGTTTTGCTTTGCCATCGATCAGTTGTAATGCGCCCTCGGAACAGCCGATAATGCAGTTACCGCAGCCGTTGCAGAGTGCTTCATCGATATGAATAATTTTTCGTCTCATTTGTCAATCACCTCAATGTTTGTTGAAAAGACCAATTATGAATAGATCGAACCAGGTCAAGTATGAACCATTAATTTTATTGCGCCCAAAGTCGGTTGACTGAATGGTTATGGGCAGCAATCCCCTCATTATTTTTAATGCAAACATCAAGTCTATTGAAGCTATGGCAGCAGAATTCGGTTGGCAAACCCGGTGATTTTAGCCTCTAAATTCATGGGTTGCCAAATGGGTTATTCGGAGAATCGATCCTGCAGCACAATTGCCCGGCAGAATATAGTAATACCAACTGAAATTATCATTGACTAAAGTCAAGATAGTAAGGGTGAAGAAAAAATGTCAGACATCCGCCTGCTGCTGTAAGAGGAACAACTCCAAAGCAAAAAAAATCCCGGCCTATATGGGCCGGGATTGGTCAAAGCTGTGGTCGATTGGATATCTACTGTTCGATGCCGTTCATTGCATCTTCGTCATCGATGGAGTGGGCGGAAGCTGTTGGTTGCATCTCAGAGAATGATAGCCCGTCCCCGCGTTTCTTTACGAGAATGCGGCTGCCATCGGAGAAATTGCCTTTCAAAATCTCTTCTGCAATGGGATCTTCGACAAATTTTTGGATCGTGCGTTTGAGTGGCCGGGCACCATAGACCGGATCAAACCCTTTTTCAGCAATGAATTCTTTGGCGCTCTTGCTGAGGATAATTTTGATGTCCCGATCCGAAACTTTTTCCAGCACTTCATCAATGACAATGTCAACGATTTTGACCATATCTTCTTTATTCAAATGCCGGAAAATCACCAATTCATCCACACGATTGAGAAATTCGGGATTGAAAATTCGCTTGACTTCTTCCATGATGCGATTTTTCATGGTCTCATAGTCGCTTTTTTCATCGGCCTTAGCGAAGCCAATGCCACCACCAGCCCGTATTTGTCGTGTGCCAACGTTGGAAGTCAATATCAAAATTGTATTTTTAAAATCGACCTTCCGTCCCAGGCCATCGGTGAGACGACCTTCGTCAAGTATTTGCAGCAGGATGTTGAACACATCCGGATGGGCTTTTTCGATTTCATCGAATAAAACGACAGCATAGGGATGGCGCCGCACTTTTTCGGTTAATTGGCCGCCTTCTTCGTAGCCCACGTAGCCCGGAGGCGCTCCAATCAATCGGGAAACGGAAAATTTTTCCATATATTCCGACATGTCCAGCCGAATGAGTGCGTCTTTATCTTCGAATAGATAGGCTGCCAACTCTTTGGCCAATTGCGTTTTTCCAACACCGGTTGGGCCCAAAAAGATGAAGGAACCAATTGGACGATTGGGGTCTTTCAATCCCGCTCGAGTTCGCTGAATTGCCCGGGAAAGCATGGCCAGTACATTGTCTTGCCCCACAATCCGTTTTTTCAATTCCGTTTCCATCCCTAACAGCTTTTCCGATTCGGACTGGGCGACTTTGCGCACCGGAATGCCCGTCATCATGGAGACCACTTCGGCGATGTCCTGTTCGGTCACCGTAGCGATTTTCTGGGTTTCGGTTTCTTCCCAGCGTTTTTTGGCAAACTCCAGCCGACGGATCAGTTTTTTCTCTTGATCCCGCAACACTGCGGCCTGCTCAAACTCCTGGGATTTGATGACGGCATCTTTCTGCTGCTGTAATTTTTTAATTTTCTCTTCGAGTTCGATGATTTCATCGGGTACCACGATATTCGCCAGATGCACCATAGATCCGGTTTCATCCAGCACATCAATAGCCTTATCGGGCAGATATTTATCGGTAATGTACCGCTCCGATAACCTAACTGCGGCTTTGATGGCGGCATCCGTGTAAGTCACCTGATGATGTTTTTCATAACGATCCTTCAGGCCTTCAAGAATTTTGATGGTCTCATCGGCAGTTGGGGGGTCTACCATCACTTTTTGAAATCGTCGTTCCAGGGCGCCATCCTTTTCGATGTACTGGCGATATTCGTCCAGCGTGGTAGCACCAATGCATTGCAGTTCGCCCCGGGAGAGGGCCGGCTTGAACATGTTGGAGGCATCCAGCGATCCGGAAGCTCCACCAGCGCCCACGATGGTATGCAATTCATCGATAAACAAGATCACATCTTTGACCCGGATGAGCTCGTTCATGATGGCTTTCATGCGCTCTTCAAATTGGCCGCGATACTTGGTACCTGCCACAATGGCGCCCAGATCGAGCGTTACGACCCGCTTGTTATGCAGCACACGAGGTACCTGTTTGTTGACAATCCGCAGCGCTAATCCCTCGGCAATGGCGGTTTTCCCCACACCCGGCTCACCAATCAGGACGGGATTATTTTTTTTGCGGCGACTCAAAATCTGCGCCACGCGCCGGATTTCATCCTCGCGACCAATGATCGGGTCCAGTTCACCTTTTTGGGCCATTTCGGTCAGATCACGACCAAAGTGATCCAACGCCGGCGTTTTAGAACGTCGTTGCCCACCTTCTCGGGTGGTGGGTGTGCCGCGTAGAATATTTTCTAATTCTTCCCGAATCACATCGTAGGTTAAGTCAAAAGAGATGAGTACCTGTGCGGCAACCCCTTCTTTTTCTCGAACCAGCGCCAGCAGCAGATGCTCGGTGCCGGTGATGTCAGATTTATAACGCTCCGCTTCCACATACGCCATTTTCAATATTTTTTCAGCGCGTTTGGTAAGCGGAATATCGCCAATGGTCATGGTATCGCCCGTGGTCCGCACGGCATCTTCGATGGCGCGCTTCAATTCGTCCAGGTCGCAGCCCAAATTCTTTAAAATTTCAACGGCCATGCCTTCACCTTCCCGAATTAGACCGAGCAATAGATGTTCGGTCCCAATGTAGTCATGACCCAGCCGCAACGCTTCCTCACGTGCGTATTGCATGACGCTTTGAATTCGACTCGAAAAATTTTTTTTCATTCAGTTGTCTCCCATGAATCGATGCCTGATTCAATTTATCGTTACCCGTTGAATCATTTTTTCCGCTATAAAGATACAAAAAAAAATTTAGAAATTCAACCTATTTCTTATTACTTTTATCCGAAGAATGTCTCGCTCGCGCGCCTCCAATGTTCGATTGTACAGCAGTTGCAGATGCGCCGGCTGCGTGAGCACCAGCAATTCGTTCAGTTCATGCAATTTGATGCCCGAAACCAAATTCAACGCGCGGCCCAGGCGTAACAAAGAAAGATAGTGAATCGCTTCGACCGAATCCATCAGCCGGGCATGCTTGATGATGGCCACTGCCCGGGCAATCTGATCTTCGACCACAATGGCTTCATCCTGCATGAGCGTTTGGCGAGCATTTGCTTCATGTGACACCAGTTGTTCGGCCATGCTGTGAATACGGTTAATGACTGACTGTTCGGTGCGCCCCAGCGTCAGTTGGTTAGAAATTTGAAAAAAATTGCCCAGAACATCGCTTCCCTCGCCATAAAATCCCCGAATGGCAATCTCGCTGGGAGCAATGTCATGAATGATGTCGTCGATTTTTTTGGACAGGGCCAGCGCTGGCAAATTGATGAATACGGATACGCGAATCCCGGTGCCAGTATTGGTCGGACAGGCCGTCAGATAACCAAATTGATCCGAAAAGGCAAAGTCGAGTTGCTGGGACAGAGCATCGTCCAATCGATGCAACAATTGCCAGGCATTTTCGATTCCCAGGCCGGATCGAATGCACTGCATGCGAAGATGATCTTCTTCATTGATCATGATGCTCAGGGTTTCATCGCGGCTGACGATGAGGCCGGCGGGTTTTTTGGCATCAACAAATTGCGGGCTGATGAGATGTCGTTCCATCAAAAATTGGCGCTCCAGTCGGGACAGCGCATTCATATTAAAAAAATAAGCATCGCGTAATTCGTCAATAGCAGCGTAGCAATCGTATAATCGGGTGAGGGCCTGGCCCAATTTGCTCGCTGAGGCCCGGTTCGGAAACGGAATGTCGCGAAAATTCCGAGCCAATCGAATGCGGCTGGAGATAACCATGTCGGCGTGTTGGCCGCTGCCGTCTAGCCAGCGAGCTGGCTGTTTGACCATTGTCGTGAGATACGACTGGCTATCTTCCGGTTTGGCTGGGGCATTGCCCGCAGAAAATTGTTGAGAACCCCTCTCCATGTTGAATTGACTTCGCTTGCCTCCTGATTAGCGCACCTGAGCTTCAATATCGCGAATGCGGTCACGCAATTGGGCTGCGTATTCATAATTTTCACTGCGGATGGCGTGCTTTAGCTCCCGTTGCAGCCGTTCCAATTCGTCATCGCTGCCTACCACTCGTCTGGTGGGCGGCCGATTGCCAATGTGCTTGTTGCTGCCATGGAGTTTGCGGAGCAAATCTTTGAGCGGATTGGAAAAGCTGTCATAACATTCGCTGCATCCCAGCAAACCCGTTTTTTTAAATTCTTGCCATGAGAGTTGACACTTGCGGCAGCTAAGCTGGAGGTCATCCGATTTATCGACGCTCGGGGCTTCGCCCAGAATTCCCAGAATAAAACCGCCAATCAACTTGGGGAAGGCTGCCAGCGGATCGGTGTACCCTTTTTCTTCGGCGCAGGTTTTGCATAGATGCAGCTCCTTTTTTTTGGTGTTGATGATCTGCGTAAATTTGATGCTGGCTTCACGAATACCGCATATTTCACACATCATAGGAGAAGCCTCTTAATTTATTCGATCGAACCCGACCATCATACAATTCAATGACTCGATCGGCTTGCACTGCCAATTCCTGATTATGGGTGACGATGACCAAGGTCTGACCATGTTGTCGATTTAGATCCCAAAACAGTTGGTGCAGCGCGGTGGCCGAATGCCGATCCAGGTTGCCCGAGGGTTCATCGGCCAGGAGCAGCCGAGGGGCATTGATCAGCGCCCGCGCCACGGCCACTCGCTGTTGCTCGCCGCCGGATAGCTCATTAGGTCGATGTTTTAGCCGATCCGCCAGACCAACATCGGTGAGCAACTGTACGGCGCGTTCTTTCAAGGTATTGTCCGTCGAGCCGGCGATCATCCCGGGCAACATGACATTTTCCAGGGCCGAAAACTCGGGCAGCAGGTGATGAAATTGAAATACGAAGCCGACCGTACGATTGCGAAATTGCGCCAGCGCTTTATCATCGAATGAAAAAATGTCAGTATTATCGATCAGCACTCGGCCACTGGTTGGGCGATCCAGCGCGCCCAGGATGTGCAACAGTGTGCTTTTGCCGACGCCAGAAGGCCCCATCACGGCGACGATTTCGCCTTCGCAAATATCCAGATCGATGCCTTTGAGAACCTCGACCGTGGTATTATCAAACTGATAATTTTTGAACAAGTTGTCGGTTAGCAGCAACACCTGATTCGATCTCATTGTGACCTACTCATATCTAATGGCCTGTACTGGATCCAGCCGGGCAGCTTTCCAGGATGGATACAGGGTGGCGATGAAACACAAAAAAATGCCTGCAAAGGCAATCAACACAAAATCCAGCACTTTCATTTCAATGGGTAAAGCATTGATGAAGTAAATATCCGACGGCAATGAAAACCATTTGTATGTTAATTGCGACCAGCATAGCACATATCCAATGATACAGCCCAGCATGGTGCCGATAAATCCGGAGATGACGCCTTGCAATACAAAAATGCGCATGATGGATTCCGAGGTTGCACCGATCGATTTCAAAATGCCGATCTCTTTCTTTTTTTCCAGCACCACCATGATCAGCGTGCTGATGATATTGAAAGCTGCAACCATGATAATCAAGCTGAGCACGATGAACGCCGCCCATTTTTCGATCTGCATCCATGAGAACAGCGTCTGATTGCGCTCGTACCAGGTTTCAGCCATAAACGGATAGCCAAAGGTATTGCTCATTTTCTGGGCGACCTGATGCAGCAGATCGATGTTCATTTGATTCAACATGATTTCTACTCCAGATATCTGGTCGCCCAATTGAAATAATTTCTGCGCGGATTCGATGGAAATATAACCATAATTGCTGTCGTATTCATAAAGGCCTGTTTCGAATAAGCCAGTGACACGATAGCCTTTGACCAGAAATTGGGGCATCATGAGGTTGCTGGTGTTAGAGAGACTGGCCAGCCAGATTTTATCATTAAGGTCGACATCCAATCGCATGGCCAGGCTTTTACCCAGAACCATTCCCGGCAACGGCGTTTCATTCTCTATTTTTACCGTATCCAGCTTCAACTCGCCCCAAACGATTTTCGTCCCAATGTCCGAAACCTTTAACGCAGTTTCGGGATTGATGCCTTTGATATAAATAACGGCTTTGTTTTCGCCCTTCAGAATCATGCCCTGGTTGAAAACATAGGGCGATAGCGCTCGCACATGCTCGAATGTTCGGAGCCGATCGATAATTTTTTGATAATCAGGAAATCCCCGATAATGATAGCTGCGAAACCGAATATGCGCGTCGAAACCAATAATACGTGACCGAACCTCCGTTTCAAAACCGTTCATGACTGAAAGAACGATAATGAGCGCGGCCACGCCAATCATCACGCCGGCAATAGAAAAATAGTTGATCAGCGAAATAAAGCCGGTGCGACGCTTGGATTGAAAATAGCGCTTCGCAATGAAAAATTCATAGGACATAATTGAAATCTTTTTCTATTCAGCCGTTACTGCGATTACTTTTGAATTGCTCGTTCTGATTTGTTCTGCCAGGAAATTTCTGGCAACAATCGTCATTGGTTCAGATTATTGCTTTTCTGGTCGCATGTGCGGGAAAAAGATGACATCCCGAATGGATGGTGAATCGGTCAACAACATCACCAGTCGATCAATGCCTACGCCAAGGCCGGCAGTGGGCGGCAAGCCGTACTCCAGCGCCCGCACATAATCTTCGTCCATCACATGCGCTTCTTCGTCTCCGGATTTTCGATATTCCACCTGCTGTTCAAAACGCTGTCGCTGGTCGATGGGATCGTTCAACTCGGAGAACGCATTGCATATTTCTTTACCAGCGATGTAGGTTTCAAATCGTTCCACCAATCCGGCATGCGAACGATGCTTTTTGGCCAGCGGTGACAGCTCGATGGGATAATCGATGACGAATGTCGGCTGCACCAGGTGCGGCTCTACCTTCTCGCTGAAAATTTCATCGATAATTTTGCCACCTTCAATACCTGGCTCCACCGGCACTTGCAATTGCTGCGCAATCTGGCGGAGTTCCTGGCTGCTTTTGCCGATAATGTCATAGCCCGTGTATTCTTTCAACACCTCGCCCATGGATCGTCGTGGCCATGGTGGCGTTAAATCGATGGTTTGGCCTTGATAAGTGATTTTTGAGTCGCCCAGCACTTCGCTAACTGTAAAACTGATCATTTTTTCCACCAGTTCCATCATAAAATAGTAATCCTGATACGCCACATAGAGCTCGAGCATCGTGAATTCTGGATTATGGAACCGGTCGATACCTTCATTACGAAAATCTTTACCGAATTCAAAAACGCCATCGAACCCGCCCACTATCAGTCGTTTCAGATATAGCTCATCTGCGATGCGCAGATAAAGGTCAATATCTAGTGCGTTGTGATGGGTAACAAAGGGGCGCGCGGTAGCGCCACCATAGAGGGGCTGCAAAATTGGCGTTTCCACCTCGATATAACCCTGGTCCTCTAAAAAGCGCCTTAGGGTTCGGACAATGCGAGAGCGTTTGATAAACACGTCGCGAACATCGGCGTTGACTATCAGGTCAACATATCGCTGGCGATAGCGCATCTCTTTATCGGCGAACTCGTCGTAAACCATTCGTTCGCCTTCCTCGATTTTTTCTTTCACAATGGGGAGGACCCGCAGCGTTTTTGAAAGCAATTGGAAATCCTTGACCAGCACGGTAATCTCTTGGGTATGCGTCTTGAAGACTTCGCCAGTGGCTCCGACAATATCTCCGATGTCGATCAAGCCAAAGAGCTGGAATTGTTTGGCATCGAGCTGGTCCTGTCGCAGGTATAATTGAATTTTGCCGCTGCTATCCATGATATGACAGAAGCCGGCTTTGCCATGCCGTCGCAGCGACATGATGCGACCGGCGACGGTCACGGTTTTTTGTTGGTAAGAATCAAAATTCTGAACGACGTCCCCGGCCTGATGTTTTCGTTGAAAGGATGGGGGATAGGGATTAATGCCCAAAGCCTCGATCTGTTTTAGTTTCTCAAAGCGTATTCGCTGAATATCCGATAACTGCTCCACCTGATTTCTCCCTGTACTATGGTCGGTAACTTCCCCGCAGCCAGAAGTCACATTTTGCTATTGATTTCAATCTCGAAAAATGTTAATAGTGAATGGCACCCATTGGTGCGAGTTGATATCTCGTTGTAATTAGTTCTTGTTGCAAAATTATCAAAACAGGATAAATTGTCATGCCTGCGCATGCAGGTATCTCATTTTTTGGTTGATTTAAACATCAGTTAAAAAAGAGATTCTTGTCCGCCAACTGGCGGACAGGAATGACATCATTTATTTTGATTTCCATTTTTGCAGCAAGAACTAATTAGCCCAACTCGCACGCTGCATCTGCATTTTAAAGGAAATAGATGATATGCCTTGAAAAAATACTATTTCAAATATTCAAATTCTATCCCAGATAAACTCTCGGCACCCGCCGGGAAACCCAACAAGTCACCTCGTAAGGGATGGTGCCGATCAATTGACATATATCGCTGACTGAGAATGCATTTTCCTCTGAGCGACCAAAGATAATGACCTCATCGCCCGCCTGAATCTGACTGTTTGGGCCAACATCGGCCATAATCAAATCCATGCAGACACGTCCCACAATGGGCCAGCGCTGACCTCGAATCGTTACTTGCGATTGATTGGTAAGCAGGCGATTGTAGCCATCGGCATAGCCCAGCGGGATCGTCGCAATCCGCGTGGGCGACTGAGTGATGTACTGTCTCCCATAGCTGATGCTGGTGTTTGCTGGTACGTCCTTGACAAATAGCACCCGTGATTTCAGAGTCATGGCAGGTTTAATGGGAATGCTGGCCGACGTTTCCGGTGAAGGATAGTAACCATACATCATGACTCCCGGTCGCACCATATCCAGATATGTTTCTGGCAAATCGAGAATAGCACCGCTATTGGCGGCATGCTTCAATGGGATGTAAATATTATTTTCATCCAGTTGCTGGATCACCTGCCGAAAACGCGCCAATTGCAGATGGGCATAATCTTTATTTCGCTCATCCGACGTTGCAAAATGCGTGTACAGACCTTTTACCACTATGCCTGGCAACGTCCGCAGCGCGGCGATGAAATCCACTGCTTGTGTCCAGTCAACTCCAACCCGCCCCATTCCGGTATCCACTTTGACATGGACAGAAATGGGATGCTCATATTTTTTGGCGAGCGCTGAGAGCGCCCGAGCAATCTCTCGGGTATAAATCGTGATCTCTAAATTATGTCTGAAAAAATCGTCGAGTTGCTCAACGAAGGCACCTCCGAAAACCAGAATCGGTTCATTGAACCCCTGGCTCCGAAGCTCGATACCCTCCTCCACCAGGGCCACGCCCAGATACGTCGCGCCATTGGCCAGCGCAGTTCGTGCGACGGGCACCACGCCATGACCATAGGCATCAGCCTTTACCACCGCCATGACCTGTGCCGGATGCACTCGTTGTTTGATCGCCCGTATATTATGGGCTACGGCAGATAGATCGATCTCTGCATAGGTCGGTCGCACAAATCCTCCCATCGAACGGCTAACTGCTATGCTTCAGAAAGGCATGAATGAAATCGTCCAGATTGCCGTCCATGACCTCTTGAATGTTGCTGGTTTCCACTTTGGTGCGATGATCTTTGACCAGATTGTAAGGGTGAAACACGTACGATCGAATCTGGCTGCCCCAGGCGATCTCCTTTTTGGATTTTTCTAATTCCTGCAATTTCTTTTCTTCTTCTTCCCGCTGCCGTTGGTACAGGCGAGACATCAAAATCTTCATGGCATTGTCCCGGTTCATGTGTTGCGAGCGTTCGCTCTGACACTGGACCACGATGCCCGTAGGAAAATGAGTAATACGAACGGCGGAACTGGTTTTGTTGACATGTTGTCCGCCAGCGCCACTGGCGCGAAAAGTATCCACGCGAATATCGGCTGGATTGATGGTGATTTCGATGTTGTTATCCACTTCGGGATAAACAAAAACCGACGCGAAAGAGGTATGGCGGCGGCTATTGGCATCAAACGGCGAAATGCGCACCAGCCGATGAACCCCAATCTCGGCCTTGAGGTAGCCATATGCATATTCACCAGCCACTTCAATGGTAACGCTTTTGATGCCCGCTTCCTCGCCCGCCTGCAAATCCAGAATTTCTGCGGTAAACCCCTTGCGCTCGATCCAACGCAGGTACATGCGCATCAGCATTTGCGCCCAATCCTGACTTTCAGTGCCGCCCGCACCAGGATGGATGGTTAAGATGGCGTTCAAATGATCGTCAGGATCATCGAGCATGGTTTGAAATTCAACTTTACCAATTTCGCTCGACAACGCAGCTACTTCGGGCTGAACTTCAGCAATGAATTGAGGATCATCTTCGGCCTCGGAGAGTTCCAGAATCTCTTCGATGTATTTAGCTTTCGCGGCCAGTGACTGCCATTTATCAACGGTACTTTTGCGACCATTAATTTCACGCATGATCTCCTGAGCCTGATCGCGATCGCTCCAGAAATCAGCTTTCAGTGTTTTGGCTTCAAGTTCTTTTATCTCTGCGGTCTTTTTTTCAATTTCAAAGATAGCCTCGTAATTCCTGGAGTCGCTGGTTCAAACCCGCCAATTCTGCTTTTATTTCATCAATCATATTGCTCTATCCTTTTAATAAATTTTTTTAAGAGTCAGATTTCGAAAATAGTGAGCCAAAATTTGGGTATAGTCTTTTTGTTGTTGAGCTAAAGCCAATCCGCCAGCATGACATAGCCCCACGCCATGTCCATAGCCGGCTCCCTTAAACGAAAAACGCGTAGGAAAACCATCATCGTCGAAGTGACGCTCGATGATAAAACAGGAGCTAAACAGACCCTCGGGTCCAAAAATTCGTCGAATGTTTTCCTCGCCGATTAGTGTGAGATTCTTGTGGCTGGCCAGAACATCCAATTCGAAAATCCGGCCTGAGATGCCGTGCCGAATGGGGAGAATATCATAAAGAAAACCGATATTGATACCACTATTGACGGTAATAATTTCCTCCAATTCCTGTCGCGTGAACGAAACCTGCCACCGGAAATAGCGTCGTAACGGCATCAGGGACTGTTGCAGGCCTGCAAGCCGAGAGAGATTACAACATACGGCTGGCTCAGAGGCGACCCACTGCTTCAAATGCTCTTCCTGAGTTAAATCCAACGCATGTTCTTCCAATAGCGGCTCTGGAGCATCATAAATAGCTGGATAGGGATCATCGATTTCATCCTGATTAAGAATATGAGCGGCTTCGGTATGGCCACCGCATACCAGTGTGTAATTGGCTGCCACCACCTGGCGACCGTCCCAAAGCACCATGCCTGCGGTTTCTTTTACTGCCTGCAGCAGATTTTCGGGTACCTGCCGACTCCCCAAAAACGGTTGGCAATGGGAGCCAGAACACAAATGATAGGCATCGTCGGAATGTTTGACGCCGAGTGCAGCTATGGTTTTGCTGCGGATAGTGACTGCCTGAGCCTTTAAAAGTTCTAAGGGAAAATCAATTTTGGTGTCTACACTCATCACCGCGGCAATGTAGCTTTCCAGCGGCATTTCGGCCACAATGATCACTTTACCCTCACCACTGCTCCGAAATTCCAGGGGCCCTTTCAATGTTCGATGCCTGCTGCTCGGCTGCTGATTTTCTGGATCAACGCTGAGATCATAAATATACGTCACTGCCTCATGTGAATCGGGCACAATGCGGATGATATTTTCAGTTTCTCCTAGCTTTTCGAATTCAGCATCATATAATTCCAGTAACGCCACTGGTTCGCTAACTTTTTCTCGGGTGATCACATACGAAAAATGAGCGAGGTTTTTTTGTGCAAAATCCTGGGCTTCGTTTTCTGTCTTCAGCCCTTCGATGACCACCCAATATTGCGTATTATCATTTACCACGCGCTCGCCATAGTACAGTTCTCCCCCTCGAGTCTTGATCTGCGTCCCGATCCCTTTTTCAATCAGAGCATATTCCAATTCATGGGCGTCGCGCGGGTGCTGAAATTTTCCCAGCACAATATTGAACAGATATCTAGCCGATTGACGCAACGTCACCTTGATCCGCCACTTCGCCGGTGAAGTCACATCTTTGAGAATTGGCAGTCCCTGATCGTTTAAAACCGAGAAACGACCCGTCGAGCGAAATTCAATGGTCTCACGATTTTCGACAAAACCGATCTTCAGCATTGGCATGCCATCAATCTCGATGGCTGATTGCTGTTCAGCCTGATTCGCATCACTATTTTGGTCACGCAACATATCCACCTCTACTGTTTCACCCCTTGCGGTCGAGAAATTCTGGGGCTTCCCTAACTAACTGTGACGCCGTCAAATATACGATAATTTTCATTAATAGTCAAGATATAAAAAAGTAATCCCACCACCCCTACCAGCGTCAGAATTGCATTATTAACAATCTCAATGGCGCAATCGTTCCCATGAGGCTCAAGCTATTTTGGGTCAGGCTATCGCTAAATCCGCTAGAATCCCGAAACCATCATGAGCCATTGACGGTGAGCAGCCTGATTTCAAATGCGCTTCCACACATGCTTAACGGTCACGGAACTATTCCGCCATGATAAGGATTTTAAAAAAAGCAAATTTTTTCTTGCTTTGATGTGATGGTCTTCTTATATTTAGTCAAAATTTTCGATGCTGACCAACGTACACGAGAGGGAGACCATGACAATTTCGAGTGTCTTTATTCGGGCGTTTAAGTCTATTTTTGAGTTGACCATCCCCTTCGATCCCAAGATTTCGGTGCTCATTGGCCCGAATGAAAGTGGCAAGACCAACATCCTGCGAGCCGTGGCTGCGTTTAGCCCAGAGTCCCAATTCGATCCCTCGCTCACCTGTCAATATTCCGATTACTATTATCAGCGCAAGTGCCCGGAAATTGCCATCGAATTTTCCAACATTTCCAAAGAAAATCGAGCGCGACTAACCAAGCTTGCTGAAGCGTTTAAAACTTGTGAGAGCTTTTATGTCCGCAAGATCGGTCCGGAAATCAGCGATTACCGCGTCTTTATCGGCGATAATGAAATCGCTGTGTCCGATATGAAAGCCGTGTTACAGTGCCTGCCCAAACTGGTCTATTTCGATGAAATACCTCTGATCAAAAATCGGGTGGATTATTACAGTTTGGTGGATGGTCGGCCGGGGTTCGTCACCGAACGAAATTTGTTGAAAGTCGGCGGGCTGGAAAACTTCGAGGTCATCTTTGAAGATTCTACCCGGGGCCGCCGGACTTCAGAAGAGGCCGGGCGTCTGATTACAGAACAAATCCGGCGCGTCTGGTCCCAGGAACCAACCATCGAAATCAAATTGAATGTGAATGGCAAAGTGCTGTATATCGATATTACCGATGATACCACGGTTTTCGATACCCCGGAATCGCGCAGCCTGGGTTTTCGCTGGTATCTCTCATTTTATATCAATCTTCTGGCTCAATCCTTTGAAGCGCGCACCAATGAATATGTGTTTTTGATCGACGAACCCGGCATTCATTTGCATCCCTCGGGACAGAAAGATCTGGTCAAGGTGCTCGAAGATCTGGCCTCGAAAAATCAAGTTATTTTCACTACCCATTCGCCCTTCTTGATCAATCGCGAATTTCCACAACGAGTTCGACTGGTAACCAAGACCAAAGAAGGTACCCATGTCGATAACGAGGCGTATCGCCAGAACTGGAAGCCGCTGCGTAAGTCCATCGGCCTGATGATCGGCGATTTGCTGTTCTTTAGCGAGAAGGGCATTATTGTCGAACTACCGGGTGATAAAGTTTCAATTAAAGATAAGATCCGATTCTGGCACAAGGAGAAACCATAACCCCCATCTTATCTGACACCATTTGCGATGTTCCGGGCATCAAAGTCGGCCATATTCAGGACATGGCGGCGAGAACCGGTTGCACGGTCATTTTGCCCGATTGGCCAGTGATCGCCAGTGCCGATATTCGCGGTTTTGCACCGGGGACGCGGGAACTCGCGTTATTAGAGCCCAGCCGACAGATTAGTCATATTCATGCCCTGGTGCTTACGGGTGGCAGCGCCTTCGGCTTGGACAGTGCCTGTGGCGTGGTGCAGTTTCTGGAGGAACAGGGAATTGGTTATGATACCGGAGCGGCGCGCGTACCTATTGTTCCGGCAGCAGTGATCTACGACCTGGCAGTCGGCTCCTCGAACATTCGTCCCGACAGGCAGATGGGCTATCGCGCAGCACAGTCGGCAACCGCTGCTCCATGTGGTCAGGGATTGGTCGGTGCTGGCGCCGGCGCGACTGTCGGCAAATTTGCAGGCCAACGCTGGGCTATGGCAGGGGGAGTTGGTTCTTGCTCGGCAGTCATCGACCAGCAGGTCTTTATCGGGGCCCTGGTAGTGGTCAATGCCCTGGGGAATATTATCGATCACAAAACCGGTAAAACCATTGCTGGTGCCTATGATCCGCTCAGGAAGCAATTTATCGATCCGCTTCAATTTCTGGCAGAACCCCAATCGATCTCTTTTGCGCACATGGCGAATACCACGCTGGCTGTGGTTGCCACTTCTGCTTGCCTCACCAAGACCGAGGCTCAACGACTGGCGCGTGTTGCCACCAATGGCATCACTCGCGCGACTTTTCCGGCACACACCCCATTTGATGGCGATGTGGTGTTTGTGATATCCACGGCCCAACATCCACCTGTGGACCTGATTCGGCTGGGGGTAATGGCCGAGGAACTGGTTGCAGCCGCCATTGTCAAAGCTATCCACCTATCCAATCACCTTTCCCCGGCCCCAGGTTAGTACGCCACTGGGACATGAAACTTACATTTTCAATATAAAAAAAGGCGATCGCTCATCATTTCACAATCGCCTTTTTTTAGGTCTTAGATTTGACACGATTGCTCGCGCATTATGCGACGAGCAATTAACCTGTAAACCGAATTAATCGCGCGGAATCGAATATTTTTTCATCTTAAACCGCAAAGTGGCTTCAGGAACGCCCAGCAAGCGGGCAGCCTTTACTTGATTGCCACCAAATTTGCCCAGCGCTTTTTTGATCAGATAGATTTCGATTTCGGAAATGACACCCTTCAAATTACGTGGCTCCAGGAAATCCAGTGGATGCTTCTTCAGGCGGAAAGGCAGGAAATCGGGCGACAGTTCATTCTCTGGGGACATCATCACCAGATTGTGAACCGTGTTTTCCAATTCCCGCACGTTACCTCGCCACTCGTATTCTAAGATGGATTCAAAAATTTCGGATTGAATGGCGGGTTCTTCCCGGCCTTCCTGTTCGCAGATGCGTTTCAGGAAAAAGGAAAATAGCTCTGGGATATCTTGCTTTCGATCGCGCAATGGTGGAATCGATAGCGTTAATGCATTTAATAGATAATAGAGGTCTTTTCGCATGCGGCCGCGGTCGATCTCGGGCGTCAGGTCATGATCCGAAGTAGAGATGATTCGCATATCCAGGGGAATCGTTTCCTTGCCCCCAATGCGACGTACCTTACGATCCCGAATCACCCGGATTAACTCGTCCTGGTAGTCCATGTTCATGTCACCGATGTTATCTAAAAACAGGATACCCTTATTGGCTTGTTCAAGCAATCCAATTTTCGGTTGTCCACCTTCGACCTCTTCGCCATAGAGATCTTTTTCATCGATGGTTTTGCCAAGCGCAGCACAGTTAATTTCCACAAATGCGCCCGATTGGCGTGCGCTGAATTGGTAGATCAGGCGAGCGATAAATTCTTTGCCAGTTCCTGTCTCGCCGACGATAAAGACGTTGCTGTCGATTTTGGCCAGTTTCTTCACGGCACGTCGCAGGCGTTTTGCTTCTGGACTGCTGCCGACGACTGGCACATCCTGCACAACGTCAGGCTGATGTTTCGTTGGTCTTCGACCCATAGTTTTCACCTTCCTCACTTAATGAATGGATTAATTGTTTTTTTAACGAATGCTTTGCATTTTCGATTTTAGACCGTCTTTTAATTAACAAATGCAAGTACCATATCATGGCACCGATCAAAACGATCAGCACCAAAAAGCTCATCTTGGAATAACTGAACGGATAAAAATGGATAAATAAGCCTAAAGTAATTATCAAGAGCGCCATACAAAAAAAACGATAAGGCCTATTCTGAAAATGTCGCCGTAGTTCGATCCACCATCGCTCATAATAGGGCATTTTGCGAATGATTTTTACATTCAACTCAAGCTGCTGATAGCGCAGTTTTTCATAAAATTTCCCAAACTCGGATTGGATGTATTTCAGATTGCTGATCAAGATGACTGCAAAGAGCATCAGATTAACAATTAGAAATAGTTGACTGAGAATAGGCACCGGCTTGTGGAGTTTGTTGAATAAATTGTCAACTGAATCCACTCCTAAGAACAATAAAAAAGCAACAGCAATCAGATTCACATGGCCCGACATCGGCCGATTTAAATATAAAAACAGAAAGCCGTAGAGTAGCAGGAAAAACAGTGCCAGAAAATTCATCCCCAGAATGCCATCGAAAATTTTTTGAAAATTTTCCTTAGCTTCGAAAACATAATGAGGATTTATAATAAAATTCCTAAAATACAAATAGCCGATTGGCATAGTCACCCCAACGGCAATGAGATATTTTTGGGTGGTGGCTCGCTCAAAAAAAAGATACTGAACCGGAATATAGCACAAGGTGACACAAGTGATCAGGCTGATCAAGATTTTTCGATACGTCCAGACGTAGTATTGAAAAAAGTCATCGCCTATGGAATAGGTTTTGCCCAGAAAGATTGTTAGAAAGCCCAGGACGTAAATGAAAGAGAAAAAAGCGATATTCAAATAGATATAACGATTATAGGCATCTTTCAGAAATATGATCATCGAAACCAGAAAAATGAGATAATACAGATCATAGTTGATCAACGCGATCCAAGAAATATCCCAATGCGGAAAAATCAATACCACCTTTGAAATCAGAACGTAAGCCATCCATAGGTGAATAATCACCAGTAGCTGTTTTCCGAATGTAGATCTGGTATTGCTCATTAATGATATTTCGTTTTCGATTCAGCGATCAAAACCTACCGAGGTGATCGTTATTTTTAGCCGATTCGGTAAAAGGCATCCCTTTTGGATCGGATGCCTGATCCAAAAGCAACCGCATATTGAGCAGCGTGCACAGTAATCATATCCATTCTAACGCAGTTGACCATCGCACTTCGACATGCCAATATGGCAATTTGCAAAACCACTCAACCGGTACATGACATTTGAATGTGTTATAAATCGGCCCTTTCTCTCCATTTTCAAAAATAATATTCTTAAACAGATAAAGATAGAAAATAATACTTAAAAAGTCAAGTATTATTTTGAAATACACCAACCTTCATCTGCATGAGAGAAATTAGCTGAAGATTGCCATTTGCTGGTCGACTCTATGCTGAAACGAAGTCTCTTTTCCTCATTTGATATCACTCGTGGTGAATCCGTACGACCTTTCAGCGTTTTTCAAAGAACGACTATCGTAAAATATTCAGCATTTCAGATTTTGATTTTCTATTGGATGGGTTTTAACTGAACTGATATGACTTTTGTTCCAACTTCGTGATGTTTTGATCTAATGGTTCTATAATTGGCAGACAGCAGTTGCCGTTCAGGATTCGCCGATCGCTTTTAATTTCTCCTTGTTCAGCAATACTATTTCGTTTTTATCTTCTGTTATTAACCTTTCACGGCGGAAATAATTGAGTGTCCTGGAAAGCGTTTCCGGGATAGTTCCCAACATGGCAGCCAGGTCGCGCTTGCTCATCGCCAGGTGGGTCGACCAGCGATTATTATCGTAGGTGGCGTTGGTGATCAAGAAGTTGGCCAGTCGCGCTTTGACATCATGCAGGGCCAATTCTTCGATTTTCGCAACCAATTGGCGTAACCGTCGCGAGTAAGCTGCCATCATTTTGAAAGTGATTTCGGGAAAATGCTGGAGCAAATCCAAAAATTCGGTTTTTGAAAAACGAATTAATTCCGTGTTTTCGAGCGCCTGACAAAACGCGGGATAGGTCTTGAATTCAAAAATAATGGCTTCCGCAACCAGATCGCCAGGTTGTTGCACATGGAGGATCTGCTCCGAACCATCCGGAGCAAGTTTGTATAGTTTAACCGAGCCAGAAATGATCAAAAAAAACGCGGTGGCAGGCTGCTCCTCCAAAAACAGATGCTCACCTTTCGCGATCTTTTTAACCGATGCCGATCCGGAAATGAGCTCCAACTGTTCATTGGAAAGTGATTCAAAGAGAAAGGTGTGTGACAGGATCGATTGTATATCCATCAATAATCTGTTATCTCATGAAATATCTGGACGCGATTGTCATCAGTCCAATCTTTCATTGCGCTATCGTGCCGAAATTTGCCCCCCATATTCCAGAGCAAGCGAAGCGCAAAGCCAATTCAATATCGCACGAATAGTCCATGAGGCAGCCAATCGTTTCAGGCAGTCTTTTATTCGAATCCGCCCGGTGGCTGGTGTGCGCGCGGGCGGATGGTCAAAAATTATGGGAATCAGATCATCAGTGGAGTTGAATTCATCTGTATCTTTCAAAAATCAATTTAGGCGACTTATTCCCGAACCTTTTTGCTACCGCAGGGCATCACCAAAATCACTATTCAACGCCGCTAATTGCTTTCAAATATTGAGCCCGAATATAGGCATCAGATTGGGGATTGTTCTGTTGGCTCAATCGGCCACGAAAATCCTGAATCGTTGCAAAGTTATGTTCGCGCATCCAGTCAGCCAATCCGGCAACGAATTTATCAATGGTTCCCAGGCCATCTTTGTACAGAACGGAGGCGATTTGAATTACTGTGGCACCTGCTAACAGTTGTTTGATCATATCGCTGGGGGTCCGAATATTGCCACTGGCGGCCAGATCCAATTTCAACCGGCCCGACAGCAGGGCAATCCAGCGCAGCGTATTGGAAAAACCGATTGGATCATTGAACGAAGGTTTTTGGGATGCGGTGATTGTTGTGATATCGATGTCGGGCTGAACGAAACGGTTGAATAAGACCAGTGCATCGGCACCGAGCTTATCCAATTTTTCGGCCAGATTGCCAAATGCCGTAAAATACGGCGAAAGCTTGAGGGCAATGGGAATATTGACGTGTTGTTTGACGGCCTGCAGAATTTCGATATAGGCATTTTCGATGTTATAGCCGCTGATGTCGAAGCTGTAAGGAAGGACATAAATGTTAAGTTCCAGGGCGTCGGCACCCGCCGCCTCGATTTGCTGAGCGTAGCTGGTCCACCACTTGGCGCTGAAACAGTTGACACTGGCAATGATCGGTATTGTTACTGATTTCTTTGCTTGCTTGATCGTTTCCAGATACTCGCGCGGTCCCAACTGCATTTCGATTTCAGCGCGCAGGTAATCCAGCGCTTCCGTATGCATGTCGGCGCTATCTTTCAAGCCGGCGTCCATTTCTCGGATCTGTTCTTCAAATAACGATTTCATGACCACCGCACCTGCGCCGGCTTCTTCGCACTTTTTGATCTGGTCAATGTTTCTGGTTAAGCCGCAACTGGCAACAACTACTGGATTTTTGAGAGACAAGCCCAAGTATTTCGTCGAAAGATCCATCATCGTTTTCTCCTGGTTTATGCGGAATGAGAGATTTATTTCCTTGCAAAAATTTTGGAAAAATATAATTCATAACAGTCTAAAAGTCAAGCCTTTTTTCTGGCACCACAAAGCTGCAACTTTGATCTGCTGGATTGTGAACGGATCGATTCCTAAAGTTGCGTGAGACCGGCAGCCGACGAGCAGTGTTTGTTGAAAATCACCTTAAGACAACTTGATGATGTTGGGCACAAAATTTTTGCTGTTGGCGGTAAATCGATTGATCAGCCGAAGCAATAGAAACGAGACGCTCAATCCCACAAAACTGAATAATACCGCCATTCCTTCGCTTGCAAATAGGCCCTGACCAATAAAGTAGCCAGCGATCATAAATAGAATGGGTAAAATAAAGACCAGCGCGGCCGACAACACGCGAATCTGTGGCTTGAAGTGGATGATTACTTCGTCGCCGATGTTTAGATCCTGGCTGTGATAGGGTAGCTCCATTTGTCGCATGGTTGCCTGGGCCGGCTGGCAGGCTTGTGCAGCACCGCATAGTTTGCATTGCCCCCCTGCTTCTATTTGCACGACAATTTTGCCGTTGGCCACTTGGATGATTTTCCCAATTTCTTCTTCCATATTTTCAGTTTCTCCTATTGCTTCATTATTGATTATTTATTCCAAGGACATATCCTCAATGAGTCGGCTTCTTAGGTTGCTGCCGGAGAAAGCATCTTGCTTTTGGCTTCTGGGCAAATCGGTATCAATATTCTAAATGCTGAGCTCGATGACTTGGCATCTTCGACTTTTATCTTCGCCTAAAATCAGCCATCTCCGCAGCGGCAGAATGAAAAATTTATGCCTGGGGCTTAAACCGTTTCAGCCGCAGGGCATTGGATACCACGGTGACGCTGCTGGCCGCCATGGCCGCAGCGGCAATCATCGGATTTAATAGCAGGCCGAAAAACGGATAGAGCACTCCGGCAGCAATGGGAATTCCCAGAATATTATAAATGAACGATCCGAATAGATTCTGTTTGATGTTGCGCATGGTAGCATGACTAAGTTGGATCGCAGTGGCGACGCCGGTTAGATTGCCCTTGATTAATGTGATATCGCCAGCCTCCATGGCAATATCGGTACCGGTGCCGATGGCAATGCCCACATCTGCCTGGGCTAAGGCCGGCGCATCGTTAATGCCATCGCCAACCATGGCCACAATTTTCCCTTCTTGCTGAAGGGCTTGTACCTGGCGCGCCTTTTCATTCGGCAGAACTTCTGCCAGCACCCGCTGGATGCCCAACTGTCGACCGATCGCGGCTGCCGTTCGTTGGTTATCTCCGGAAATCATGACCACTTCCAGCCCCATGTTTTGCAGTTTTTTGATGGCGGCTGGGGATTCATCTTTTATGGGATCGGCAATGGCCATGAGACCGATAACAGCCCCATTTCGGGCGATCAAAATGGGGGTTTTGCCCGCATCGGCCAGCATGGTCACCCGGGTTACCCAAAAATCGACTGCAATTTGTCGCGATTTCATCAAGGCCAGGTTACCTATGAGTATTTCATCACCATTGCATTGCGCCTCAACTCCCAGGCCAGGCAAGGCATTGAAATGATCGACTTTTCCCAACGTCTGGCCGCTGGATTTGGCGCTTGCTACGATAGCCTCGGCCAGAGGGTGCTCTGAGTTCTGTTCTACCGTTGCAGCTAAATTAAGCAAATCCTCTGGACTCAACTGATCCCGCACTACGATATCAGTGATCGCTGGCTTGCCGACTGTAATCGTGCCGGTCTTGTCCAGAACTATGGTATCGATTTTATATGCTGTCTCCAGAGCCTCCGCACTCTTGATCAATATGCCCAGTTCCGCCCCTTTCCCGGTCCCAACCATAATGGACGTAGGAGTGGCCAGACCCAACGCACAGGGGCAGGCAATGATCAACACTGTCACCAGCGTGACCAGGGCATAAATCAATTGCGGTTCCGGTCCGAAGCGCAGCCAGATGAAAAACGCGATGATAGCGATACCGATGACTACTGGCACAAAAATGCTCGCTACAAAATCTGCCAGCCGCTGGATCGGGGCTTTGGAACCCTGGGCTGCCTGCACCAGCCGAATGATCTGCGCCAGCATTGTGTCTTTGCCGACGTTGGTGGCCTGGAATTGAAATGCGCCTGTTTTGTTGATAGTAGCTCCGATCACCTTATCACCAGCCGATTTCGCCACCGGCATAGCTTCGCCCGTCAGCATGGATTCATCGACCAGGGAACTGCCAGAAACTACCCGCCCGTCCACTGGAATTCGTTCTCCAGGTCGCACCAGGATTAAATCACCTACCCGAACCTCCTCAATGGCGATATCGGTTTCTGCGCCATTGCGAATTACCCTGGCAGTTTTCGGCTGCAAACCCATCAGCTTTTTAATGGCTTCAGAAGTTCGGCCTTTGGCCCGTGCTTCCAAAAGTCGCCCAAATAAGATAAGCGTAATGATCACGGCGGTGGTATCGTAATAGACATGACGCATGTTCCCGGGCAGAAAGTTAGGAAAAAAGGTCGCGACTACCGAATAGATGTAGGCGGCCCCTGTTCCCAGTGCGATCAAAGTATTCATATCAGCAGTGCCATGTTTCAAGGCTTTCCATGCGCCAATGAAAAATTGCTGGCCAGAATAGATCAAAACCGGAGTGGTCAGCACAAAGAGTATGAGCCAAAGCGAATGTTGGGGAATGGCATTGAAGCTGCTGATCATTTCCGCCATTGATCCTGCCATGATGAAAATGGTCAATGTTGCGCTAAAAATTAGGGTTCGAAAAAGCTGCCGATACCTTGCTTCGCGCGCCGACCGCTCCCAATCTTCTGTTTGTCGCTCAGTTATCGCTTCGGCCTCGTACCCGGCATCGCTGACCGCCGACTTCAGTTGCTCGATGGATGCCAGGCCAGGTTGATAGGCCACGGTGGCTCGCTCAGAGCTCAAATTTACCACGGCTTCAGCCACGCCATCTACATTTTTCAGCGCCATTTCGACCCTTCGCACGCAGGCCGCACAGGTCATGCCTTTTATTGCTAATTCAATTCTTTGAGAATCCATGTTTTTATCCGAATTATTGATTATTAATCCTACTAGGCGCTTCGACCGCCAATGACGCTAATAGCGCGAATTCCGCTAATTACCTTTTCAGGCACAAAGACTTTCTGCGTGTCAATAGATTCAGTAGCGCCCTCTGGGTCCTCTACGTAAAAAATTAACCATAAAAAACTCACGCAAAGCTCCTATTCGAACGATCATTTTGGATTCGTGAAATTTGCGGTCATAGGCGTCACGCTTCGAAAAATTTCTCTTGACTTTTTCATTGAATACGGTTATAATGCAACTAAAATTTTTCAAATTTGATCCTTGAAATAATATAAAAGACGATGAATTGTGCCTCAACTACGACAATTTGTCGAACCATTCCATCGCCTTGGGTCAGCTCTTCGACAAACCAATTCGATCAACGGAACGCAAGGTCGCGAAATTCGCAGTCGATGCTACTAACCAAACCAAAGGAGTTAGCTATGAACTCATCGATCCGCCGCTTCAGCAAACACTATCGCCTTCTTCCTTGGCATTTTTTGTTTTTCACGCTTATCCTGTCAGGATGTTCAAAACAGTCCAGCGAACAGCATAAATTAACGCCGCCAATAGCGCAGAAGATTCCTAAAGCATTGACCATCCATGGCCATACTCGCATCGACAATTATTTCTGGTTGCGCGAGCGCGAGAATCCCGAGGTCATTGCCTATCTCCAGGCCGAGAATGACTACAAAGATGCCGTCCTAAAGCATACCGAGAAACTACAACAAAAACTTTACAGCGAAATTGTTGGCAGAATTAAGCAGACCGATATCTCTGTGCCCTACAAAGATAATGGCTATTTTTACTACACTCGTTTCGAGGAGGGACAGGAACATCCCATTTACTGCCGCAAAAAGGGCAACCTGGACGCCATGGAGGAGATCATGCTCAATGTGAACGACATGGCCAAAGGTCATGACTACTATCATGTATTGGGTTTGAGCGTTAGCGAAGATAACAAGTTTCTTGCCTTCGGCGTGGATACAGTGAGCCGACGGAAATATACCATCTATTTCAAAAATTTGGAGACCAATGAGATCCTGAACGATGCCATTCCCAACACCTCTGGTAGCGCTGCCTGGGCAAACGATAATAAGACCATTTTTTACGCCACCAAAGATTCCACGCTGCGGCCCGATCGGATCATGCGACATGAACTGGGAACTGATCCCGCCGCTGACATCGAAGTCTTTCATGAAAATGACAGCACTTTCAATACTTTCGTCTATAAATCCAAATCCAAAAAATATATCCTCATCGGCTCGTCCAGTACTCTGTCATCAGAGTTTCGGTTTCTGGAAGCCAATAATCCCAGTGGCGAATTTAAAATATTCAATCCGCGAGAACGGGATCATGAATATAGCATCGAGCATTTTCAGGATAAATTTTATATCGTTACCAACTGGAACGCTAAAAATTTCCGCCTAATGGAAACGCCAATCGACCGAACATCAAAAAAGAATTGGCGGGAGGTAATTCCCCACCGAAGCGACGTGTTGCTTGAAGATATTGAGGTCTTTAGAAGTTATCTGACAGTCGGCGAGCGCAAAAATGGGCTGCGGCAGATTCGGGTGATCGATCAGACCACCGGCGATGAGCATTATTTGGATTTTGGCGAGCCAGCCTATACTGCTTACGCTTCGGTTAATCCGGAATTTGACACCGAGCTGCTGCGGTACGGATATACTTCGCTGACTACGCCTAATTCTACCTATGATTATAATATGCGGACCAGAGAAAAGACGCTGCTGAAGCAAGAGGAGGTTTTAGGGGGCTTCGATCCCAAAAATTATCACAGCGAACGGCTATATGCGAGAGCTCGGGACAGCGTTCAAATCCCGATCTCGTTGGTTTATCGGGTTGGACTGATTAAAGATGGCAATAATCCGCTCCTGCTCTATGGTTACGGTTCCTATGGCGCCAGTACAGATGCCAGCTTCAACTCGGTTCGGTTGAGCTTGCTGGATCGCGGTTTTGTCTATGCCATCGCCCACATCCGCGGTGGACAGGAGATGGGCCGGCAATGGTATGAGGATGGCAAATTATTAAAAAAGAAGAATACCTTCACCGATTTTATCGACTGTGCTGAATATTTGATCGCGGAAAAATATACCAATCCCGAAAAATTATTTGCCATGGGCGGCAGCGCAGGCGGCTTATTGATCGGCGCAGTGGTGAATCTGCGGCCGGACTTGTTCAAAGGCGTCATCGCCGCGGTGCCCTGGGTGGATGTAGTCACCACCATGCTCGATGAGAGCATTCCACTGACCACCAGCGAATTCGATGAATGGGGCAATCCCAAACAGAAGGAGTACTATGATTACATGCTGTCCTATTCGCCTTACGATAATGTGGTCGCTCAAAATTATCCCAACATGTTCGTCACTACTGGCTTGCACGATTCGCAGGTTCAATATTGGGAGCCAGCCAAGTGGGTGGCAAAGTTGCGGGACTTAAAAACTGACAATAATTTATTGGTGTTGCACACGGACATGAAAGCCGGGCATGGCGGCAAAGCCGGTCGCTTCGAGCGCCACCGGTTGACCGCGATGGAGTTCGCGTTTATGCTGGATTTGCTCGGGATTAAGAATTAATTGGCGGAGTAATAGGGCAATTGGTCGATTGGCCAATTTAGCAGGTGAAGATTGGGGCCAGCGGAAAATTGGGGGATGGGGGAGTCAGTAACTGGGGTAAATCAACAGCTTTCCCAACTTGCTTTAGTCCCGAAATCAGTTATTAATATGTTCCACTCCGCCAACAGACAGCTATCCCAGCAACTGGCGGACGGCTCTGAGTGAAAATTTTTTAGGTAGCGGGATCTGGCAAATTGTTCTGCAATTAATGGAGGATTAGAGAATGTCATATCGATCGTTGGTAGTGTTATCCTTATTTATCATTTTCATTCCAGCTCTGGTCCTACCCCAGAGCTCTTCTGATTTTAATGGTCAGTGGGCCCTTCTGCCGGAAAAAAGCAGCGAAATTGGTTTGTATGGAACCTTGAGCATTGATTTGGCCGCAGAGGATCATGCCGTCACCATCATCCAAACATGGGGCACCAGCCGTAGCTTTTCTGACACGATCCGAATCCTGACGGATGGCCAGTCTCGAGATTTTCCCATTCGCGACCGCGTATTTCCCACCAATGTTTTCATGGGCCTGGCCATGCCGGTCGGTGGCACCCGGCAAATCAGCGCTCACTGGGAACCCAACCGGGCGGTGTTGAAACTCGAATGCCGCTATGATATCCGCGGTTCGCAGGGCTATAAGCCAGTGGTTGAAATTCATACTTATCAACTGGCGGATAGCGGCGAGGTGTTGGTTTATCGTATTGAGCGATCCACGCGGCCAGCCAGTGCACCGCTGCAATATCTGCTGAAGCGCGCTGGATCGAGACAGGCCTATGTCATGCGAATTGAAGATGACTGGGAAGTGGCCGGTGGGCTGGACCGGAACGCGCTGTTGCTCAGTTTGCAAGGCAACGCCAATCGGTCGGGACCGAATCTGTATTTCATCTATCCTGAAAATTGGCCGTTCGTTTATACGGCCTCGCTATTCGATTATTATCGCCAAAAGCGAAATTACACCTTTACTGAATTGCAGACCATTGAGCAGGCGCTGGATAAGTTTAAAAAAGATGTGCGTGGCTATGTGGTTTGGGATAAATCGGTTCGCACCTCGTTAATCGTCGCATTCACTGTTGCCGGTCTGGATAGCGCAGTGGTTGTCAGCCCGGAATTGATTTATCTGGTGGACAAAGCAGGACTAAAAATGATCGAAGATTTTAGGGGGCGATTCACTGGCAAGAGTGACTACGACATTTATCGCTGGGCGTATGATCGCTACTGGCATCGTTGCAACAAGCAGTTCATCGTCTGGCTGGGCGGTGATGCTGGCAAAATCATGAAGCCTGGCGTGGCCGATTGGGGCATTTATAAACAGGTTTTCTTCCAGGATTTATCCACCCGAGAGACGGACACACTGGAGTATCGCCTGGCTAACCGATTGCTCAGCGAGATGCAACCGGGTTCGATCGTTATGGGCTGGCATTCTTACGCCAAAGATCGGGAACGAGACCATGTCAAATTGACCTCAAAATATGGCCATGTGGTCGAAGGGCTACATACCCTGCCCAATTTTAGCTTTGATCACCAGATTCCGTTTGCGCCTGGTTTCAAAATCAAGAATAACCACCATATCATTTCTGGCAAAGAATACAAACCAGCGAAAAAAGTCTACCTCACCTGCATCCAATCCGATGGCATGGGGATCGGCGCCTGGCTGCGGCCGGGCCGCGGGGAAATCCCGTACGCCTGGGAGATGATCATGAACTATGTCTGGCTGGCGCCAGTGCTGTTGGAATACTTTTACACTATGGCCACGCCGAACGATTACTTTATCGGTTGTCTGTCCGGGCCCGGTTACATGTATCCGAAAGCTGTTCCGCCGGCTTTATTACCCGGCCTGCTCCGACGAGCGAATGATTTAATGAAGCAATTGGATCTGCGAGTATTCGAGATTATGGATTATTCTGAAGGAGCCACCGTTGAAGGAAATACGGAACTGACGCGAGAGGTTGTCGATGCCTATTACAACAATATGCCAGAGGCCATCGGTTTTGTCAATGGCTATGCGCCGGCGTACACCTTTACGAATCGGGATGGGCGGCCGTTGATCTCTTACGATTATTACCTATCGCCGACCATTCCCGAAGCGGAAGCGGTGGCAGACTTGCAGGAATTAGCCCGGATCAATTCGGCCCGGCCTTACTTCTTGCTGATTCACGTCAGGGAGTCCAGCGATGTCAAACGAGTGAAGGGGATTCTGGATCGGCTGGGAAAGGAATTCGAGGTGGTGCCGCTGGATATTTTTCTGAAAATGGCCGGGCATTCACCCACATTCAAAGAAAAGTTCCTGACGAAATAAGCGCCGGGTGCTCATGGCAATGCCACATCCCTGGGCTATTGGGCTGCCGAATATCTTTTTTCTCCAACGGATAAAAAGAAGCCAGTGGATGACGACGTCGGGGTAATCAGATGAAATGTTGCCGTTGATTGATCCGTTGAGATGAATTCAGAAATAAATTTTTTCACTAGAAAGAAAAAGCCAACGTATGGGAGATGAAGATCGACCAGAAAAACATAAGTTGGTTCGGTTGATTTGTTGGCCTGATTCAGCGGCTATTTGTCCCAACGAATAGAAAAAATCAACGGATGAAGATTGCATTTTTATCAAGGCCAAAGCGATGTTTGATTTTATTGATACGCTAGGCTATTAAATTTTTTCTCAACATGAGTGATGGGTAAATTGGCTGTTTCATACCAAATATTGGGCGGCGATTGGAATTTCGATCCGTACCTGTTGAAAGCAAATCGATAAGGATAATTTCGATGATGAAAAAGATATTAATTTTGTTATTGCTGCCGTCTTTGCTGCTGGCTACGGAAAAATTTACGGTTCGAACCGTTGATTTCCTGGCTAAGAATCGTTTGCAGTACAATGCGGCTGGCCCGCTACTGGTGCAGGTAGATGCTGTTCGCAACCGCATCATTCTGGCGAACACGCTGACCTCCTCCCTGACTATCATCAATGGTGAGACGCATGCCGTCACCAATATTCCGATGGCGGGGCGTGTATTACAACATCTGAAAAATGATGCCATGACGTTGAATAAAGTGACTGGCGAAATTTGTGTGATCGGTACCAATGGCTTTCACATCATTGCACCGCAAACTGGTCAGGCCAGGTTCGTTCCAACTCCGACTCAATTAGAGGCGATTGCCGTCGACCAGCGCACAGGTAATGTTTTTGTCGCTGGCCGGCAGAGCAAATATTTGTTCTTTTTCGACGCTCGAAACCAAAAATTGAGAAAACTGAACTGGCTGGAGCAGGAGGAACGGTTAATCAATCTCAATGCGACTCCGCCGCCACCGATTCGCAAGGTAATTGCGGCCAATGAATTGGGCCAGGTGATTGCCGTCGATGGCTATACTTCGACGATCTACTTGTTTGACGCGCAGACGGGTCGACAAGTGAAGTCGTTTGCAGTACCATTAAATCAAGGGGGACGCTGGCACCTGGCAGGCTATAATGAAGCCAACCATTGTCTGTATCTGGTCATTGAAAAGGACAATCGCCAGGTGGTTCAGGTGGGCCAAATTGACGTTATCAATGAAAAGTGCCTGACAGTGGCGCTGCCTGGCTTGACCGAAGGAGCCGGGATCAATTACTGTTCCCAGCGAGACGAGGTTTATATCCCTTACGATAATCACGCGCTGGTGCATGTGGTTGATTTTCACCGCGGCGGGGAGATCGCTGAGATCAAACTCCCGACCTATGGCAATGATGCCAGTGCCATTGATCCAGATAAGAATCTGCTTTACATTGCCAGTTGGAATTTTGGCGAAATCGATGTGGTCGATCTGGGTGCCAGGCGGTTGCTCAAGCGAATAACCGAGATTGAAATCCTTCCGCACATGTTCAGCATAGCTTTCAATCCAAAAACCAACTTGCTCTATATTCCAAAAGGTGCTACGGCGGTGAATGGCTCATTCGGTTCGGCTATTTGGGTTTTGGATCCCGTCACGGAAAAGGTGGAAAAAATCAGGACTGGCTGGGCGCCGATCGATCTGGTGGAAGTGCCCGCCCGCAACAGCTTTTTGATCTTCAATTCGGAAGATGAATTGGCCGAGGTCAACTCAGAAGGGCAGGTCGAGATCCATCGTTTGCCAGCCGATTATCCGCTGCAGGCGATTTCTCATCCCAACGGCGATGTCTACATCTCTTATGGTCCCCATCAATCGTACTGGCCAGTGGTTTATATCTGGGATGCCAGGGACGGCATTCTGACCATTCATGCGGATGACTTGAGCTGTTATGATCGTCGTGTTCCTCGCCAGGCGCAGCGGCTGACATTTGATAAAAATAATATCCTCTATTTTACTCAGAACAATTGGGGTGGGGAAGAGCAATTTTTGGGGCGATTGGAGGATGAAGTTCGGCTGTTCGACATTGGACGCCGGCTACCACTGGGCGATCAGGTGCTTCGGGAAACCACCCAACGCCTCCTGCAATACGATCCCTTGCTTCATCGTCTTTATCTGGTGCGAATTGGAGAACAGGATCTGGATCCGAGCGTCCTGCAGATCATCGACCCGGATTCGCAACGAGTGATTAAGAAGATGACCTTGGGCCTCACTGCTACCGATCTGGCTTTTGATGCTTCTAAAATTTTTATCAGCAATTTTGAATCGAACAGCGTTTCTATCATTGACAAAACTAATTTTGGGTTGACCGAGTTTGCCACTGCTGCCGGTCCATTGAAATTGGCACTACTGGCTGGACAGGCTTATGTCATCAATCACCTGGATAAGTCGTTGCAGGAAATAAAAGTCGCTGGCAAAAAGTATCCCTTGCCGTTCAACGGATTTCCTGATAACCTCTTTGTCTGGCGCAACCAATTGGTCATTTCGTCCCATAACCATCAGGAATTGGCGCTGATTCTTTTCGATCCTGCCACTGAAAAATTTTCGGCCTTGCATCAAGAAAAATATCCCTACGGCGACACGCGTTTTGATTCCCGCAATGTTTCATTTTACGCAAACGGCCAGTTCGGCGATGCCATTTTCGCCATCACGCAAGGTAAAATAGATGGGCAGGGTCGGCTATGGATCACCGATTTTCTATCGGGGAAATTGTTTATTATTTTTTAATACGACAATAATGGGCGATTACGCTGGAACCTGCGGAGTCATCGATAGTGCAACGAAGCACAGTGCCTGGATATCAGGGCAGGTTGCCACAATTTGCAGATTGGGGACACGGTGGGATTATCGGCCATTTGATTGAAGTGTTGCCCGATGTTTGCTCAAGCTATTGAACGTGTGACAATTCTTTTCGTTGCAGGCGGAATGCGTTTTATCCCAGTGATTCCATGAAGGCATCGATTCGGGTTTCGATTTGGCTTTCGCTGAAGCTACGTTCGTCAACCATATCGGCTTCCAAAATCAATACCGGAATTTGCATTTCAGCCGTGATCATCTGCTGCAAATCATATTGGCCAAAAGAATAGGGTTTGCAACTGCGATTGGAATGCATGACCACACCATCGACGGCATATTTGGTGATCAGACGCTTGATCTTGTCAAACATCTGATCGATTGAAATATTGAGATGGATGTTGGAATAAGCCAGTGCCATGGAATCCAGTAACCGATTTTCATCCAGCAGATGCACCACGCCGCTCCAGGCCGAGGTATACGTGTCTGCCACCAGACAGGCATGGTAGCTGGAAAATTTTTCAGACAACCACCGCGTCCGATACCAGATGGGGATATTGTCCCAGAGCAGGCGGTATTTTTCGTGCGGCACCATGGCGATTCCTTGTTCAATGCGATCTTTCAATTCCTGCAAAAGCTGGGTGTAGTAATCCACCACCACCTGCGTGCCGCGCAGGGTGACAATCAATGCCAGGTGAAAAAAAGCATCGAAGGCGGACATGGGCGCCGGCTTGTGAACGCAGCAATCCAGCACCTCCTGCCATAATCGTTGGGCTTGAATCGACAGATGTCCTACCTTCTGAAATTTCTGGTAGTCAAAGCGCCGCCGGCAAACCGCTTCCAGAAAGTCAATGAACTCTTGCATCTGCCGCTTGACGTAAATTTGGGCATCTGGCGAAAATTCTCGGTGAATGAATGGCGTATCGAAAATGAACAGCGGCACGCGATAGAATCGCGCCTGGATTTCATACCACTTCAGCACCGTGCCACAAATATTGTTGCAGCAAACCAAAAAATCCGGCTGTGGCAGACCGCCGATGGGGCCACCTTTGGTCAACGAACTGCCGATATCGGCGCGAAAGTAGGAGCAGAGGTCCTGGGAATAGCCCAGGTTCTCGGCTGCGTTGCACAGTGGCTGTCCCATTTTGCTGGCACCAATCATGGCTCCATGATTTTCGGGATAAATTGGAATCACGTCCATCGCCAGCAACGGTTCGACCGGGCCACCACTGGTGATCCAGGCGACTTTTTTGCGCCACCAGTGGGCTGTTTTTGCCCGCCAATAATAGTTACGCATGATTTTTTTTAGACGCGCGACGGCTTTGATCTTTCGCCGTTCTTTTTCAGGATCAACCAGTTGTCCTTTGTGACTCATACCGATATTTCCAAGATCTGAACTATCAATTCAGTTATATTAGTCCACTCTAAGATTCCAATTTGGGAGAGCGCCCCGCCAGTTGGTGGAGGTGTAAAGCTGCCCCTTCGACCAGGAATGATTGCTTCGGCAAAAGGCGCCTCGCAATGACCGGCGCCTACAAAATTTAATCAAAACCGACCTTTTTAGAATCGCCTCTTGTATTATTTAGCTATTGAACTGCCTGCGTTTTGAAATTGACATTTGGAAATTCAAAATTTTATAGATTGGGAAGCTGTAATTTGTTTTTAAAATTAGATCATCTCCACAAACGCCTCCAGCCGCGTGCGCACTTGAGCGTCGGAGAAGAGATGATTTTCGATCTCCAGCAATATATGCGGACAGCCAGCTCGGTCCAGCGCCTCTTTAAGATAGGGATAATCGAATGCATGGGGGTCACAGAATTTCAGCCGCAAAAAGATGATGCCAGCAATCTTTTTTTCCGCAATTAGATGAAGGAGTCGATCGCGGCGGCTCGTTAGATCCTGATGCTTGGCGGGACAAATCGGTCGTTCCCAATAGCGCTGTGCCAAAGCCGCAATCGGCTCGGCCTGTTCATCGATCCAGCCATCAATCATACGGGTGCCGGTGCATAGATCATCCCACGCTACCACCGCACCTGCTTCTTCCAATATGGAGTAAATCGCAGGTTGATAGCAAACGCCGCCAGCGAGCAGGATGCGTTTGGCCTGAGGCGAAGCGATGGGGAGTCCCTTTTGAAGCAAGGTAGCTTTGATGGTCTGGAGTTGCTGAAGCAAATCGGCTCGATCCATAACCGTTGCCGCGCGCATCAAAGCATAAAGATCAGTCCCGGATAGCAGCCCCGGCTGCCGATGACGGAGTTCATAGATTTCCAGCAAGGTTTGTCGCAAGCGATTGTAAAGGCGAATTGACTGCGCCAGTTTTTCTGACGTAATTTGAATCCCCAGCGATTGCTCGAGGTCCTGTTTGAATTGGCGCAACGTGGCAACCAGATATTCTTGTGCAGCAGTGGAATTGAATTTGACGGGCAGCACCACGTCAAAGTGAAATCGAAGCCCTGCCCGAAGTCGCCAGATGTCAGACAGTCGTTGCATGGTATCGCAGGTATGGGGGAAGACAGCCCCCTCCAGAAACTGCCAGCGACCACTCAAAACTGCCTCCAATCCCTGGCGCGCTAGAGAACAGCAATAGGCTTGCAAATGGGCATCGGCCAGGGAAATGGGTAAGGGGTCGCTTCCCAGGCGCACAGGTAATGCATCCGCCGCGACGATCAATTCTTCCGGTGCGTAGCTGCAGAAATAGCCAATAACCTTGCGGTTGGTCTGCCGTTGCCAATTGGCAGCATAAGCGGCCGGATCCGAGGTAATGTCATGAAACGGTTTGAACGAGTCCATCGATAGTTATCGTGATTTGGATGAGCGGCAATGGTTTTTCAGAAGCTGGCTTAATTGGAATAATAAGCTCGACGCAACTGCGCTGCCGATTGCTTTGCACAACAATTATTATTAGGGCCATGTCAATGATATGACAAGAAACCCTCCTGTCAGCGCCTGGCTGGCAGGAGGGCGGTTCAGGAAATCGACCCATGAAGCGTGGACCGGTCGTCGACTTGCAAACTAAGCCTCAGCTTGGTACATTTTGTCGATAATATCGGCGTAGTTTTCTGCAACCACTTTTCGCTTTATTTTCAGCGAGGGGGTGAGTTCGCCACTTTCGACGGTAAATTCTTTGGGCAGCAGAGTGAATTTTTTAATCTGCTCGAAACGCGCCAGTTCAAAGGTCAATTTCTCGATATCAGCGGCGACGAGATCGTAGATGTCCGGATTCTGGATCAACTCCTCAATACTAGCAAAGCTAATGCCTTTCTCTGTGGCATATTTTTTCAAGGCTTCAAATTTGGGCACAATGAGAGCGGTGAGATAGTTCCGCTTGTCACCAATCACCATAACCTGCTCGATGTAGGGACTGGTCACCAGCAGATTTTCGATCGTAGCTGGGGTGATATTTTTGCCGCCAGAAGTGACAATGATATTTTTCTTGCGATCTGTGATGTAAAGGAAGCCCTCCTCATCCATCAGGCCAATGTCACCGGTGTGTAGCCAACCATCGGCATCGATGGCTTCGGCAGTGGCTTCGGGATTCTTATAGTACCCTTTCATCACATGAGGGCCACGAGTTAATATTTCGCCATCATCTGCAATTTTAACTTCGACTCCGGGGATGGCCGGGCCGACAGAGCCAAATTTGAATTTATCTTCCCGATTAACTGCTATCACTGGGGACGATTCAGTCAGCCCATAGCCTTCCAGAATCAGAATGCCGGCTTTATAGAAAAACTCGGCAATTTCTTTGGACAGTGGTGCGCCACCGGAGACGAAGAAGCGAAGTCGACCGCCTACCCGCTGATGCAATTTGCTATAAACCAATTTGTGCGCCAAATTATATTTGAATTTGAGGAGAGCCCCCGGTGTTTTGCCGGCAAATTGGGTGTCTGCATATTTCTCGCCCGTTCGAATGGCCCACCAGAAGATCTTTTTCTTTAACGGCGATCCAGCATTGGCATTTTCAATGATTCGGGCATAGATTTTTTCGAACAATCGCGGAACACTGGTCATCAGGGTAGGCTTTACTTCGCCCAAATTTTGGGCCACGGTGTCCACGCTTTCGGCATAGGCGATGGTGGCACCAGCGGCAATGGCAGTAAAATGTCCAGCCATCCGCTCAAAGGAATGGCACAAGGGTAGAAAGGAGAGGAAGGTGTCGGTTTCGTCGGCTTTGATTACATCGAGAGCGGCTTTTACATTGGAGAGCAAATTGTTGTGCGACAACATTACTCCTTTGGGCGCACCAGTTGTTCCAGAGGTATAAATGATGCCACAGAGATCATCCGGCGTGACTTTTTTTACCGCTTCCTCAAAATAGCCTGGATGATCTTTTTCGAACGCTTTGCCGAGATCATAGATCTTGTCATATTTGATCATGAAATCCTTGCGCGCACCGTTGTCGTCCATGAAAATGACCTTTTCCATTTCGGGTAGATTGTCGAAAATCTTAAGGATCTTTTCCTGTAACTCCAGTGTGGAGACGATGATTGCTTTGGAACCCGAATCACTGAGAATGTACTCAATTTGCAGCGGGGTGATGGTGGGATAGATGGGGACATTGGTAGCACCCAACGCCAGAATGCCAAAATCGGCAATGGCCCATTCGGGACGATTCTCAGATATGAGCGCTACGCGATCACCGTGCTTGATGCCCAGCGAAGCCAAACCGAGCGCAAAATACTTGACCCGGTCAAGCAACTCGTTATAGGAGAACCCTTGATACGTGCCCGCTTTTTTCGCCATGAGTGAGGTCTTGTTGCCATGTGCCTTGACGACCTCGAGTAACATTTCGATTAAGGTGGTAGCCTGCATGAACTCCTCCATTGATTTAATGATTGCGGATTAATTAATCAACGACAATTTTTATCGCATTCCCA